>JALYVY010000237.1 GCA_030852985.1 Gemmatimonadota bacterium
GACGCGGTCAGGGCGGAGCCGCCGGCGGCAATGGCCCACAGATACCTCCCATCAACATGGTGCCGATCTCCGAACTCCCCGACTACAAGCCGGTGTTCGGCAACGGCTCGGTGCGCGCGGACATGGACGACCGCCTCTGGGTACGCACCATCCCCACAAAACCCACGACCGGCGGCGCCATCTATGACGTCATCGACAAGGAAGGCAAGCTCGTCGATCGTGTCCAGGTGCCCGCGGGTACCACCATCGCCGGATTCGGAAAGGGTGGCGTCGTCTACCTCGGCGTTCGCGACGCGAGCGGCATTCACGTGCAGCGGATCATCGCGAAGTAACGACGTGAACGAAAGCAGAAGGGCGACGTCACTCGACGTCGCCCTTTTTGCCGATCAGCCCTCGCGCTCCGCCAGTTCTACTGTGTCGCCCTGTAGTCGGGGCGAGAACGCATACCCGGATCCTCGCGAGAACCGGATGGCGACGGTGAGGCTATTGGCGAGCTTCTTCCGCACATAGCTCATATAGACCTGCACCAGCGTGCGCCGGTTGGTCGACACCTGATCGCCCCAGACGAAGTCGGCCAGTGTGTCCACGCCCACGGGCTTGGGCGCATGCCAGAACATGCAGTCGACGACGTTGTACTCGTGCGGCGTGAGGGCGACCTCGCGACCAGCGCACCAGACGCGCCGAGCTTCGCGATCGAACACGATGTCGCCGACGGCAATGCGGGAGCCCGCGTTCACTGTCCGGGCGCGCCGCGCCGCCGCCTGCAGCCGCGCAACGAGCGCGGCCGAGTTTGCGGTGATCGCGTCGTCAGCGCCCCACTGCAACAGGGCAATGCTCCGCGTCTCGTCGGGCACCCCGATGAAGGCGATGTACACCGAGGGCTGACGCCGCCGGAGCAGCCGGATCTGGAGGGTCGCATCGCTCACGCCAGAGTCATCCACGACGACGATGTCCGGCAACACTTCAGAAAGTGACTGCAGGAGCTGGTCGAGCGACGGATGCACGATCACCGAGGTCGTCTCGTCCTCGAGGACGGAAACGATGGTGTCGATCTGCCGTGGCGACGTTGAGACGAGCGCGAGAACAGCCGTCGCGGCGCGAACCTGTTGCATGCGAGCGAGGCGGGAGGATATCCGGCGTCGGAACGGGAAGAACATACGGTTTTCCCGCGGACCGCGCAATTCGTTTGTTTTTCGGACCTTTCACTCACCAAGCATTGGCCGCTCGTCCTGTTTTTGCACTTCTCGTCCACCCATGCTCCGCACCACCGAACGCGGTCTCTTCTGTGAGGCTGCCGACCTCTACATCGACCCGTGGCTGCCGGTTGAACGCGCCGTCATCACCCACGGGCACGGCGACCACGCCCGCTGGGGCAGCAAGCACTACCTCGCCAGCCGAGAGGGCGCGCGGGTCCTCAGAACCAGGCTTGGCGTTGACGCCAGCATCGAACTGCTCGATTACGGCGAGACCCGAGTCGTCAAAGGCGTCTCCATCACGCTGATTCCCGCGGGCCACATTCTCGGCTCTGCCCAGGTGCGCCTCGAGTATCGGGGCGAAGTGTGGGTCGTTTCGGGTGACTACAAGACGGAGCCCGATCCCACCTGTTCCGCGTTCGAGCCCGTCCGCTGCCACACGTTCATCACCGAATCGACGTTCGGCCTGCCGATCTACCGGTGGTGTCCTCAGGAGGACACCTTTGCCGACATGCGCGCATGGTGGACCGAGAACAAGGCGCACGGCAAGGCATCCATCGTCTACGCATACGCACTCGGCAAGGCGCAACGCATCCTCGCCGGCATGCTCGGCGCCGACATCGGTCCGGTATATACGCACGGCGCCGTCGAACGACTGACGTGTGACTATCGCGACAGTGGCGTCATGCTTCATCCGACGACTCCTGTCTCGGCGGTCCCGAAGGGAACGAGCTACGCGGGAAGCCTCATCGTCGCGCCGCCCTCAGCGGCGGGCAGCCTGTGGCTGCGCCGCTTTGGCGATCTCTCCTCGGCCTTCGCATCGGGATGGATGCTCGTGCGTGGCGCTCGGCGCCGGCGGGCGCTCGACCGGGGGTTCGTCCTCTCCGACCACGTAGACTGGGCTGCGCTCATGGATACCGTCTCGGCCACCGGCGCCGAGTGTGTGTGGGTTACCCATGGGTATCGCGATCAGGTGGTGCGCTTCCTTCAGGAAAAGGGGTTGCAGGCGCAGTCGATGGCGAGCCAGTGGGAAGGCGAGAACGACCTCGAGCCAGCGGTCGCGGGTGAAGAGGCAATGGCGTGAAGCGGTTCGCACGCCTGTACTCCGACATCGACGCCACGACCAGTACGAATCGCAAGGTAGAGGCGATGGTCGAGTATTTCGCTCGCGCCAATGCCGCCGACGCGGCGTGGGCGGTGTACTTCCTGTCGGGCGGCCGGCCGAAGCGCCTCATCCCCATTCGTCGAGTCGCGGCTTGGGCAATGGAGGAGTCGGACATCCCTGAATGGTTGTTCGAGGAGAGCTATCACAGCGTTGGCGATCTCGCGGAAACGATTGCGCTGCTGCTGCCTGTGGCCCCGGCCGTCGCGTCGGACCCTGCCGAGCGGCCGCTTCATGCGTGGGTGGAAGAGCGACTGCTGCCGCTGGGAGAGATGTCGGAAGAGGAACAGAAGCTCGCGGTGATCGGAGCCTGGCGTGAGCTCGCGGGCACGGAACGCTTCATCTGGAACAAGTTGATCACCGGCGCCTTTCGTGTTGGCGTGTCGGAGCAGCTCGTCGTGCGGGCCCTGGCGAGGGCCAGTGGCGTTGAGGAAGGGGTCGTCGCGCATCGGCTCAGTGGACATTGGTCGCCAACGGCCGAGAGCTTCACGCAGCTGGTGGGAGCGGACAGCGGTGATGCCGATCGTTCTCGACCCTACCCGTTCTATCTCGCTTACGCCCTCGAAGGTGAGCTCGAGTCGCACGGTGAGGCGGGTGAGTGGCAGGCGGAGTGGAAATGGGATGGAATTCGCGCGCAGTTGATCCGGCGGAATGGCACTACCTACATCTGGACGCGCGGTGGTGACCTGGCCACGGATCGCTTTCCGGAGCTGGTTGCGGGTGCAGAGTGGCTGCCGGATGGCACGGTGCTCGACGGCGAGATCATGCCGTGGAAGGACGACGCGGCGCTGTCGTTCGCGCAACTTCAGCGTCGCATCGGTCGCAAGAAGCTTGGTCCCAAGATCCTCGGTGAAGTTCCGGTCGTGCTCATCACGTATGACCTGCTGGAACTCGAGGGACGGGACATTCGTGGACTGCCCCTGGCGGAGCGCCGACGGGAGCTTGCCTGCGTGGTTGGACCCGATCGTGAGCGGGAGTCCGTACATTCGCTCGTCGCCTCACCGTTACACCTATCGCCCACGATTCCGCTCGGGAGCTGGGATGATGCGCGCGCCGCCCATGGTCGCTCGCGGGATCATCGTGCCGAGGGGTTGATGTTGAAGCGTCTCGATTCGGAGTATGGTGTTGGGCGGCGGAAGGGGAGCTGGTGGAAGTGGAAGGTGCAGCCCTTCAGCATCGATGCGGTGATGGTGTATGCGCAGCCGGGCAGCGGTCGTCGTGCGATGCTGCATTCCGATTACACGTTCGCGGTTCGGGATGGCGATGCGCTGGTGCCGTTCGCCAAGGCGTATTCAGGGCTGACGGACGCGGAGATTCGCGTGCTCGACCACTGGATCCGTCGCAATACGATCGAGAAGTACGGTCCGGTAAGGCATGTCGAGCCGGTGCAGGTGTTCGAGTTGGCGTTCGAGGGGATTCAACAGTCGCCGCGCCACAAGTCCGGTGTGGCGGTGCGTTTTCCGCGTATTGCGCGATGGCGCACGGACAAGCCGGCGTCCGAGGCTGATACCATCGAGACGTTGCGCGCCCTGCTCGAGGCGGTCAAGTGAAGAGCGAAACGGCAACGGCAACTGCAACTGCGATTTACCACAGAGGACACAGAGGACACGGAGGAAAACCTAAAAGCGATTTCTTGATGATCTGTTCCAGCGTAGTCCTCCGTGTCCTCTGTGTCCTCCGTGGTAAAATTGCTGTTCCGTTTATCCACGCTAATTCGACGTGAACGCGCTCGAAGCAGCGGACGAATGGTTCGCCTCGAAGGGATGGACGCCGCTCGACTTCCAACGCGAGGTATGGCGCGCCTACCTCGATGGCGAGAGCGGTCTCGTGCACGCGGCCACCGGCACGGGCAAGACGCTCGCGGCGTGGTGGGGTCCCCTGCTGGAATGGCTCGACGAAAACGCGCCGCCAATCGTTCGCCAGGGCGTCGCGCGGCCGCGGGTCAAGCGCGCGAGTGCACCACCGCTCCGTGTCCTCTGGATCACACCGTTGCGCGCGTTAGCGGCGGACACCCTCAAGTCGCTCGAGGCGCCAATCGCGGATCTCGCGCTACCGTGGACGCTCGAAGCGCGCACGGGCGACACCAAGTCCGGCATGCGCACGCGCCAGGCGAAGCGGCTACCGACGGCCCTCGTCACCACACCGGAGAGCTTTACGCTCCTCCTTACGCGACCAGATGCGCCTGAGCTGTTCTCCGAGCTCCGCGCGGTGATCGTCGACGAATGGCACGAGCTGATGGGCACCAAGCGTGGGGTGCAGGTTGAGCTCGCGCTCGCGCGCATTCGAACGCTCGCACCGCGTGCGCGCACGTGGGGGCTCTCTGCGACAATCGGCAACCTGAGCGACGCACGCACTGCGCTACTGGGAAATCTTCCATCCGCCGCACGCGGCAGGATCATCAAGGGTGCTGAGGTGAAGTCGGTTGTCGTCGATTCACTCATTCCACCGGTGGCCGAGCGTTTTCCGTGGGCGGGACATCTGGGGACGCAGATGGTGCCGCAGGTGGTGGCGGCCATCGAGGAAGGTGCGTCGTCGATCGTGTTCACGAATACGCGCTCGCAGACGGAGATCTGGTATCAGGCGATTCTCGCGCAGCGGCCCGAGTGGGCGGGGAGTATCGCGCTGCACCACGGCTCGCTCGATCGCAAGACGCGCGACTGGGTGGAGAACGGGATGCGCGTGGGCGCGTTGCGCTGCGTCGTCGCAACGTCATCGCTCGACCTGGGTGTCGATTTCTCGCCGGTCGACCGGGTGTTGCAGATCGGCAGCCCCAAGGGCGTGGCGCGCATTCTCCAGCGTGCGGGGCGTAGCGGCCACCGGCCGGGGGAGGTCAGCCGCGTGACGTGCGTGCCCACAAATGCACTCGAGCTGCTCGAGGTGGCCGCGGTGCGCGACGGCATCGAGAGTGGGGCGATCGAAGGCCGATTGCAGGTGGAAACGCCACTCGACGTGCTTGCGCAGCACCTGGTGACCGTAGCGCTTGGCGGAGGTTTCGAGCCCGGGGAATTGCTCGCGGAAGTGCGGACGACGCGTGCATATGCCGACCTCACCGACGAGGAGTGGGCGTGGACGCTGCGCTTCGTGGGTACCGGTGGCGAAAGCCTGGCGGCCTATCCGGAGTACGCGCGTCTCGAGATGGAGAACGGGCGCTATGTGCTGAATGATCGGGAGCAGGCGCGCCGGCATCGCATGTCGATTGGCACGATCGTCAGCGACGCGGCGATCGTCGTGCAGTTTCTTCGGGGCGGTGTACTCGGCTCAGTAGAGGAGTCGTTCGTCGCGCGACTGAAGCCAGGCGACCGATTCTTCTTTGCGGGGGCGCCGCTGGAGTTCGTGCGGGTGCGCGACATGCGCGCATGGGTGCGACGCGCTCCCAACACGAAGGGAGCGATTCCGAGGTGGATGGGCAGCCGGCTTCCGCTCTCCGGCGAGCTCGCGCACCTGCTGCGACTGCGACTCGGCGAAGCGGCCGACGGCGTGTATCGCGGTGCGGAGTTGGAATCGTTGCGGGGGCTGCTGGAGATTCAGCGAAAGTGGTCGGCCATTCCGCACGCGGACGAGCTACTCGTGGAGCGCATCAAGTCGCGCGACGGCTGGCATCTCTTCCTCTATCCGCTAGAGGGCCGCCTCGTGCACGAGGGGCTGGCCGCGCTGTTCGCGTATCGCATGTCGCGCATCCGTCCGATCACGTTCGTCATGTCGAGCAACGACTGGGGGATGGAGCTGCTGTCGCCGGAAGAGCCGCCGCTCGATGAGGCGGTGGCCGGAGGCTTATTGTCGCCAGACGGGCTGGTCGACGACATTCCCGCCTCGCTTAATGCGGCCGAGATGGCGCGGCGGCAGTTTCGGGAGATCGCTCGGGTGGCGGGACTCGTGTTTCCCGGATTTCCGCGCTCCGGCAAGACGGCGCGACAGCTTCAGGCGTCGAGCGGATTGTTCTTCGACGTCTTCATGAAGTACGAGCCCGGCAACCTTCTCCTGGCGCAGGCGCACAGGGAAGTGCTGGAGCGGCAACTGGAACGAAGCCGCCTGGGTACGACACTGCAGCGTTTGTCGTTGGCAAAGGTGGTCGTCACGACGCCAAGGCGTTTCTCGCCGCTCTCGTTTCCGCTGCTGGTGGATCGCACGCGGAGCAAGGTGTCGAGCGAAAAATTGTCAGATCGCATCAAGCGAATGCAGCTCGCGTTGGAGCGGGCCGCGGGTTGACGGGCGCTCTGGCCGTTGGCGACGGGGGTCGTCCGGCGCACTGTCATTCCAAATCTGGAATGATCACCATCGCCGCCACCATCCCAAACATGGAATGAGCACCGTCGCCAAGACCATCATCGCTGGTGATGAGTTGATCCTGTCACCGGAACGGGCAGCATTCTGGGTGCGTCGTTCGACGCTCCTGATCGCGGATCCGCATTTCGGCAAGGCGGCCGCGTTTCGCGCGCTTGGCGTGCGCGCACCCGCGGGCACGACCGCCG
>JALYVY010000085.1 GCA_030852985.1 Gemmatimonadota bacterium
CGTGGATCTCCACTGACTCGACGACATATGGCGCACCCGCGGGCGCCCCATACGCGGGTGCGAGCACGTAGGCCGAGGCGGGGAGCGACGTCACGCGTTCGATCGTCCACCCCTCGGTCGGCACGAAGGCGTGAAGGAGACGTCCCGCGCCGTCAACCTGCGCGAGGAGCTCAATCGCCGGCGCGCCGTCCGTGTGGAGGACCACGCGCGCGGAGTCCCGTCCCACGAACGAGACCGCCGCCGTATCGCGGGTGCTTGCTGCCCCGAAACGAAACAGAGGAATGGCGACTGAACTGCCGGGAGTCGACGCCATCGCGAGGCGAGCGCGTGCGCTCCGGAGGAGCACGTCGTAGAGCCCGGGCGTAGCGTTCCAGAGCGGCGTCCGGCCGCGGCTACTCACACCTGCCGGCGTACCAGGTGGGGGCGGCGCGAACGTGACGCTGTCCGCTACGGCCCGCCCCGGTGGGCTGAGCTCGAACGCATAAGTGGTGACCAGCCCCTCGGCGTCCATCGTAACGCGGTAATCCACGCCCATGACCCGCGCGGCCACGGCGTGCCCCGTCATCGTCAACCGCATCGCTGGAGCACTCGCCCAGGCGACCCGGTCCACCGCTGCAGTGTCGTGGCCGAACCGGAGGACCAGGACCGCGGTGTCACCGAGTGTGCTCGCCGCTTCCTGGCCGACGCCAAGTCGAGGCATCGGCGCCTGCAACGAAGTGCAGGCGCCAAATGCTGCTGCGGCCACCCAGAATACTGAAGTCACGCTATGGTTGCGCACGCACGATTTCCAGATCGAGAGGAGGTAAGCTGGAACGAACGCCCGCGCCAGCAACCGCCGCCGGGGTTGATGGTTACCAATCCCCAGCTAACCCGCGGCGATTCAAATAAAATGCGAGCGTAGGAAGCTGAGTCGCAAACGATTGGAGCATGATGAGCGCAAGGGCGACGGCAGGCTAATCGCTCAGATATTCCGGCTGTCGTAGGCCCAGTGCAGGAGCGCCTGACGCTGCCGCCGGCGACAGTCCAGATCGCGCGGCATGCAGCCCTGCTTCACCTGGGCGACGTGGCGCGCCATCTGCCGCCAGCGGCGAACCTGGCGCTCGTCGTCCAGTGAACGCCGTCCCCTGTAATAGCGGCAGTACCACTGGAACCAGCCGCGCGGATCGTCGCGATGAATCCAGCCGTTCTTGCGCCACACGGCCAACGGCTGGGATGCGTTCACACCAAAGCAGTTGAGCGCGGGATCGCGATGCCCGGACGACAGCTTCGCGCGGCGCCACCAGCTTGCCGGAAACTCGGCGCCGCAATCTGTCATGTACCTCCCGCCGAACACGCCAAGCGCGAGGAGCTCGGAGGGAGTCAGCTCTGGGTAAAAGCCCTCGTCGAAGTTCCGTCCCGCCGGTTCGGTGAGCTCGTAGGTATAGTCCCGCTGCATGCGATCGTTGACTGTGATACGCTTCGGCTTCATTGGTAAGTGAGAAGGGGCGGCCACGGAATTTCTCCATCACGGAGACAATGCGCCTGGCGCCTTGCGGGATTCAGGTCGCTTCAGCCTCTTAGACGGTATGCGAGATGATTGCAATCACGGCCGCAATCCCGGCGGCCGTTATCAACAGAGTCCGCAGCGCCATAGCCCACCATGGTCCGCCGTAGACCCGACGTACCGACGAGCCAATGTAGGCGCAGCCGACGACGGCCGCCGGCAGAAACAACAGGAACGGCAATGCGGGCAGCCTCGGTGGAGTCGCCGCTGCCGTCCCCCACATGATCTTCCACGCTGTTCCGATCCAGATGACCGCCGTTGCCCACAGCGTCAGCGTAGCGACAAGGTGCAGTGCGAAGACAACATCGTCCATGAATCGTCGGCGTCCGAGCGCGAGTAGCCAACTGCTGACGGCGATCGCCATCCCGGCCGCCAGCGACCCGCGGACGACGCGATCGATGTACGCGCCGGCGGCGCTATCCACACTTAGGTGGTAGTAGTGAGAATCAATACCTCGTGTGACGATCCACGTGGTCGTCAACAGTGTTCCGGCGAGCAGGAATAGCTTGACCGGTCCGAGGTACGGTGCCCGGCGGCCGCTGAGGAACTCGGTCGTCAGGCGGCCCGGTGCGCCGAGGGCGCGCGCCGTGCGAAATGCGCGTCCGTCGACGTCGATCGCGTCCGTCATCGCTTCCTTGAGGACGAGCCATATGGGAGCGGCGAGATCGACAGCGCGCTGCCCGCACTCGGCGCAGTATGCGCCGGTGAGTGGCGAGCCGCAGTTCAAGCATGCGGTCGCCAAGCCGAATGACGCTTCCGTGTGGAAGCCGGTTCGCGCGGTTGCAGAAGGACGCGTCGCCATGTCTTGGCTTGGAGTCTGTGAGCCTCGTCTCGATGACCGAGCCACCTGCAGAGTCTTGCATGGAGGCGCGATCACTCGGCGCGAACAACATTGCGTCATGGCGCTGGATGCTGCAACGCACGGCGGGCGATGGTGCAGTGAAGTCTGGGAACAGCTAGCGAGGACCACAAAAATCCCAATGTCATCCAGTGCCGAATATTGCGCGGGAGGCGCAATTATTCCCGCCTAGCCAATCCCGAACACGTGACGCTTGATGCGACCCCAGAGCGAGGACGGCGTGGCCTCCCGCTCTCGGCCCTCCGGATTCCCCTTGACGCCAGAAGACCGCAATGCTGCGGCGAAGGCGCCGATGTCCGCGTAGCGCTCGGTGGGCAACTTCCTGAGCGCGCGCATGACCGCCTCATTCACATGCATCGGGGTCGAGGCGCGTCGCAGCAACAGCGGCGTCGGCTCGGCATGCGCGTGCCGCATTGCGATGGCTACCGCGGTTGGACCGTTGAAGGGCGGTTCGCCCACGAGCATCTCGTAGAGGATACACGCGAGGGCGTACTGGTCGGCTGGCGGCCCTACGTCCCTTTGCGCCTGGGCCTGCTCTGGGCTGAGGTACTTCGGCGTGCCGATCGTGATGCCGCTTTCCGTGAGCCGATCGGAGTCTGCGGCATCCACCACGCGCGCGAGTCCGAAGTCGACAATGCACGCGCCATGCGCGGTGAGCACGATGTTCTCGGGCGTGACGTCGCGGTGCACCACGTGGTGATCGTGCGCGCAGCGGAGCGCGTCGGCAACCTGGCGCGCTATGCGGATCGATGGCTCGATGTCGAGTTGCTTCTCGCGAGCGATGCGTACGCGAAGCGTCTCGCCTTCGAGGCAGTCCATGACGTAGAAGAGGCGGCCATCCGCCTCGCCACAATCGTGAACAGCCACGATGTTCGGGTGCTGCAGCGCGGCAATGATGCGGATCTCCGATTGAAAACGTCGGATGCCGACGTCGCTCGTGAGCGCGGGATGGAGGATCTTGATCGCCACCGGACGATCGAGCCTGAGATCCCGCGCGCGGTAGACCGTGCCCATTGCGCCGTGGCCAATCTCGTCATCAAAGCGATAGTGGTCGGCCAGGGGAACTTCGAATGGCCCGAACGTGCCTGTCATCGGTAACCTCGCTGTATCCAATACGACCGTCGGTCAGGCGGGCGCGCCCACGTATCCCGCTCTTGCGTTTCTTACAGGAATGCCCACCTTGCTGGCGTTGCGACACCGCTCGGACTTCCAATCACCACGGAGGATGCATGCCATCGCGCAGAACACTTTCCCTGTTCGCACTGGTTTCGCTCTTGGCGTTGGTCGGTTTCGTCAGCTCGCCTCCCAGCGCCGCCGCCGCGCACCCCCGCGCACCGGCCAACAATAGTGTGGTCTTCTTCTCCGCGGCGTGCGTGCACGACGGCTGGGTCGTTGTATCGAGGTACAATTGCGGTGGAGACTCGACGACACAAATGACAGTCTACCAAGCGCGCGATGTCGAATCGGTTCTACTGACGATCAAGCTGAAGGACCACACTACGCTGACGCAGCAAGTTCCAGCGGGCACCGACGCGCTGTTTCTTTCCAACGTGGCCATCACAAAGTTCCTGCGTCCCTACTATGTACGCGTCGGCGACCGAACCAAGGCCGCTGACCTTCTCGCGTTCACGAAGCATGTCGTCACGCTCGGGCAAGCACACATGCGAACACTGCAGACGACTCCCCGGTAATTCGAGCGCCTTCCCGATTGGAATTATCGCCCGAGGGCGGGGAGCTCACCGAGCTCCCCGCACGGCTGCCTCGAAGCGAGGGTCACCGTGCAGCGGCATGAACCATGGGCTCCGCGACACCATCGCTGCTGCCGCCGGAGCGGACGCGAGATGTTGGAGGACGAGCAGCAGTGCCGGTTCACGATCACCGAGGAGCAGGCGTACCCACGCATCCTCGAGTGTTCCCGACGGTGGGCCTTTCTGCGCAGCCTGTCGCGCGTGGATGCGACTGACGACGTGCATCGCACTGTCACGCATTCCGGCGCGCGCAATGATGGCAGCGACCATGTATCTCCGTGACGACCACGAAGCGCTGAGCATGCCGGTGGAGTCCCGCCGCTCGATGCCGGCCAATTCCCGCCACGCGCGTGTCACGTCATCGGGCCTGCGACCCCCCATCCAGCCCAGCAGGGTCAGACGGCATTCCGCGAACTCCGGGTCCCCGGAATAACGAACCAATCCTGCATCGCACCAGGTCTTCGCCTCGTCGAAGCGCCTGCTGTACAGTGCGGCATAGAAGCCCAGGGAGATGGTCGCACGCACCTCGAAGAACGCATCGGAGCTATACGCCTGCTGCGCTGCCTCGGCAGCGTCGGCGAAGCGACCGTCGTGCATGTAGATGTTCGCGAGGCCGGACCACGCCGGGGCCAGGGTGGGACGAGCCGCCACGGCTGCCTGGAAGCTTGCTTCCGCGGCGCGAAAGAGCGTGTCGCTCCCGCCCTTGCTCGTGCTGCGAGACGCCATCTCAAAGAGGACCGCGCCTCGAAGCCTCCGAATGTCGGCCGTATCGGTGCCCTTTCGCAGGGCGACATCCGCCAGCCGGAGCGCTCTCGATGCCCACCGCAAAGGCGAGGACGTGTCGGAGTGCACCAGCATCGTCCTGTGCGCATCGTCCGCTGGACCGACGCCGACGCGCCACTCCGCCATTGTCCACGCAAGTGTAGCGCGCTTGAACGTGGGAAGAGGCCACTTGCCGTCGAGCGTCTCGGCTCGCGCGTACAGTGCGTCGGCGCGAAGCATCAACTCGGCAGCATGCTTCTCGTCGCTGCCTCGGTGGATGACAATGGCCTGTCGAAACGCCTGACTCGCGAGCTGCGCCTCATCCCACGCCGGTTGGGACTGCGTCGAGGCTTGATGCAACCGCGTGGCAATGACCTCACCCAACTCCGTGCGCAAGGCGAACGCCATTTCCGTCGTCAACGAATCCTGGAGGCGGAATACCATCGACCATGGCCGCTGGATCGTCGTGCTGTAGAGCTGTTGTCCGCTCGCGGCGTCGATGAGCCGCACCGCCAACCGCGCGGAATCACCCGTTCTCTGGACGCTCCCGCTGATGATCGTTCCGACGTTGAGTGTTCGGGCAATACTGTCGACGCGAATCGGCTGATTCCTGTATGGACGGACACCCGCGGCCGAAATCACGTGCAGCGCGGGGACAGTGCTCAACTGGTCGATGAGCGTCTCTGTAAATGCGTCGGCCAGGTAGCTCGGCACATCCGTCGGCGACAGATCCTCGAAATACAGCACCGCGATGCGGTGCGGATCGAAGACTCCCGCAGTGTTGGTCGATGTCCGCTGCCCGAGCGTTCGTACGAGGAACACAACGGCAGCGACGAGAACCGCAACGAGGGCGAACCGCAGCCATGGATGCCGGCGCCGCGTTGCAGGCCTTGCACTCGATGGCCCGCGCGGCGTCGAGCGGCCTGACAGGGCGATGGGCCCCGACAGTGGCATCACAGCGGCGAGCGCGCGCGCAAACTCGCCCGCTGTCGCATAGCGGTCGGCCGGCACCTTGGCGAGCGCGCACTCCAGGACGCCCTGCACCCCCGGAGGAACGGTCGGCCGGACGACTTCGATCAACGGCACCGGCTCGGACCAATGCTTGGCGACGACGGCCTTGGCCGTCGGCGCAACGAATGGCGGCTCGCCGGCGATCATCTCGTAGGTGACACACGCGAGGGAGTAGACGTCGCTGCGGCGGTCCATGATCGCGTCGCCACCTGCCTGCTCCGGGCTCATGTAGAGCGGCGTGCCGATCACCACGCCGCTGTCGGTCAGGCGTTCGGCGTCGCGCAATCCGATCGCGCGCGCAATGCCGAAATCGGCGAGCAGGGGATGATCCGCTTCGAACAACACGTTCTGCGGCTTCACATCCCGGTGCAAGATCGAGTACGCGTGCGCGAAATCGAGAGCCGCGGCGAGCTCGGCGGTCACTTTCAGCACGACGTCGAAGGGAAGCGCGCCCAGCGACCGAAGTCGCTGCGCGAGCGTGCCATCGGCAAACACCGGCATGACGTAGTACGGCACACCCTCGACTTCGCCCGAATCCAGTATGGGCACAATACCGGGATGTCGCAGTTGCGCCGCGAGTTGAATCTCTCGCAGGAATCGCTTGCTCAGCGTGGAGTCAGCGAGGTCGCGACGCAGCACCTTGAGCGCGACATCGCTGTCAGTCGCGTTGTCCCGGGAGCGGTAAACGACTGCGGCGCCCCCGCGGCCGATGATGTCGCGGATCACGTAGCGGCCGTTCACGAGTCCGGGCAGATGGATCGGGCCGTCGTCGGTGCCGGTAGCCACTAGCAGGTTTTGTCGCGGTTGCCGACCTCGATGGCGGGCCAGTCGGTGCGCAAGTATGTGGATGGCGGCACGCTTTAGCCAGCCATTCGCCCTCGTGCCGTCCGCACCTCCGTACGCTCCCCGCACGGGGTGCGATGGCGTCGTCGATTGCGAGCACTTCGTGTCTCCGCCCCAACCTCCAGCATCACGGAATTCGACGACCAAAGGCGCGAAGTTCGCCCCACTCCCAAACGACCCGCTCGACAGCTCCAGTCGTAGGCGCAAACCACAAGCGAATCATGCCGGGTGAGGCAAAGAGGCCACGCTGCGCCGACCTCGCTGAGCAAGTGGTCCTGAACCGCTGCCGGGACCGGCAGCGCACTCTTCGGCCAAGGTACGACTCGACGGATGGGCGACGCGAGGCGTAGAAGCGCTTCGCGCAGGTCAGGGCGCTGCTCGGCGAGTCGCGATAAGTCGCCTCAAGTGCATCGATCCGATGGCGCGAATCTAACAGGCGCTAAGGATTTCTCGTCGACCGCCACGCGTCCATGACCAGGCGCGCGGTCGCCGGATCGGCGAGGTACGACGAGATGAGGTGCGGATCGTCACTCACCGTTGCCGCCGTTACGTCGAAGAGGGTGGACGTCGCCGCACTGTCGGACGACACTCGCATCGCGAACGGATCATCGTGACCCAGCACGTTCGCCCACGACCGCACGCGCGACGGACGCTCCAGTGCGCGATCCTGGCCAAAGAGCAGCATCCGCACTTCCGGCGACCCGAGCGGCGATCCCATCGTGATCCAGCGCGTGACCTCGGGGATGGTGGTGTCCTGCGTGGCAGACACCTGCGACAAGGCACCCCACGAGACCAGGGCGCCGAGGCTGTGTGACATGAGAATCACCGGCCGATGCTCGAGCGCCGCCTCACGCAACGCGTCCTCCACGCGCGACTCAGCCGCACATCGCGTGTCGGAATCGCCGAGGTAGCGGAGGTCGCCGGCCACGCTGCGGAGCTCGTACTGCGACGAATCCCCCGCCATGCCCACCGCGGACTCCACGAGGAATCCGGCAAGCGTTGCGAGCGTAGTCAGCGCATTGTCCGGCGACGTGGATGTCACTGCGCGAGCCGACGACGGACACACCACGACGGGGGCACCGAGTGCGTGCGCGTCGAGGAGGTCGGCGTACCACACGAGCCGCACGTCACTTTCGCGCAGCGAGACATCGGCATCGATCGCCCGAAAGCCACTTTGGAGTGCGTGGTACGCTTCACGTCGCACGGATGCGCTGTCCCGGCCGAGCTGCCCGCGCCCATGCACGACGAGCACGAGGGGGCGGGGGTCGTTCTCCTGCGCGGCCACCGGTGCGATGCTCGCGAGCGAGCCCGCGAACGCAACCGTGACGAGAAGGAAAGTCCTGCGGATCGGGCGGAAGTTGGGGACAGGCATACCATGTACTTCGCATTTCCAGCGCGGAAGTTCCACTGCGCAGCCTCCTATCGTCCTATCGTCCTATCGTCCTATCGTCCTATCGTCCTATCGTCCTATCGTCCTATCGTCCTATCGTCCTATCGTCCTATCGTCCTATCGTCCTATCGTCCCGGGTAGGTTCAGTTGGAGCACAACGCGAAGACCAACCGGATGCGGGCGAAGCAGGACTAAACGCCGCGCGTACCGCCGGCATCCAACCTCCAGATGTCGACATCCGCATCCCACCTCGAGCCCATGACTCTCGTGCCGGAGCCCGCCAATCGCGACGCATTGGTGATCCAGCGCGCGAAGGCGGGCGACGTCGGTGCATTCGAGGCGATCTACCACGAGCATGCGGGGCGTGTCTACGCGCTCTGTTTGCGGTTCACGGCCAATCCAGTGGAGGCGAAGGAGCTCGCGCAGGACACGTTCGTGCGGGCATGGGAAGCACTGCCGAACTTTCGTGGCGACGCGACCATCACCACGTGGCTGCACCGCATCGCGGTAAACGCGATGCTCATGCAGCGCCGCTCCACTCGGCGACGACTGGCCCGGGTCGCCCTGGTGGAGGACGAGCGCGATGACGGCGACGGCCTGCCGCAGGGATCCGTACCGCCCGTCGACGTCGGTTCGGCGATCGACCTGGAGCGCGCGATCGCCGCGCTGCCGCCGGGAGTGCGCCGCGCGTTCGTGATGCACGACGTCGAAGGCTATTCGCACGAAGAGATCGCGCGCATGACCGGGCTCGCGGCCGGCACGCTGCGGGCACAGCTCCATCGGGCGCGACAGCTACTCATACAAAGGCTTCGCTCATGACAGACCATCCTTCATTCGACCAGCTGTGCGACCTGCACGACGACGCGCTCGACGTCGACGCCGCGCGTGTGCTAAGAGCGCATATCACGGACTGCGCGAGCTGCACCGAACAGTTTTCGCTGTTGACCACCCTTGGCAGCGCGACCGCAGCGCTGCCCGCGACGATTGCGCCGCCCAGTGACCTCTGGACGGAGATCAAGGACGAGCTGGCGCCGAGGCGTACGACCGGGCGGCTCGAGCCGGTCGTGCGGAGTTACCGGCAGCTCGCCGCCGCGGCCGTAGTGATCGCGCTGGGATCGTCGGCGCTGACGGTCGCAATGATGGATCGTTCGCACGGTGGCGCGTCCGCGCCGGACATCGCGGCGGCGGGCTCACGGGCGCCACTGCCCACATTCGCACCACTTCCCGCCTCGCTCGCGTCAGAGGAATCCGGATTCACCCGGAGCGTCGATGTCCTGCAGCGCACGCTCGACGAAAGGCGAGACTCGCTCGCCCCGTCGACCGTCGCGACGGTCGAGCGCAGCTTGCGCGTTGTCGACGAGGCGATTGCTGAGGCGCGCGATGCGCTCGCTCGGGATCCGGCGAATCAGGCGTTGGCCAGGCTATTCGCATCGAACTACGAGCAAAAGATCGACCTGCTGCGTCGCGCGACCGAGCTCGCGCCGCGCACATGACCGCGCGGTCGCGTGGGCTCGTCACGGCGGTCGTCGCGATCGCGCTGCCCTTCGGCATTGCGCGCGCGCAACAGAAGGTGCAGGTCGGCCGCGCGGTGACGTCGACCGCATCCATACGCCTCTTTGCCGCGGTCGGCGAGATTACGGTGATCGGCTGGGACCGCGACAGCGTCGAGCTGACCGGCACCGTGCAGAGCGGCTCTCGCGTGGAAACGGCGGGTGGCTCATACGGGGAGAAGGCGAAGGGGATGAAGATGTTCATCGAGGCCCCGCCCGAGCAGAGTGGCCGCGAAGGCAAGCTTGTCCTGCGCATTCCACGTGGCGCGCGGCTCTGGCTCAAGACCGGCAGCGCGGATCTGGACATCACGGGCGTCACCGGTGGGCTCGACCTCAATGTCGTTGGAGGCTCGATCACGGTACATGGTAACCCGAAGGAGCTGCGCGCCGAGAGTATGGATGGCAACGTGACGATCGACGGAACGCCCGAATGGCTGCGCACCAAGACAGCGACCGGCGACATCACCCTGCGCGGCGGTCAGGATGTCGGGGCGTCCACGATCAGCGGAACGATTCGCTCGAGCGGAGGCGAAGTGGAGCGCGCGAAGTACGAGTCCACCACGGGCGCGATCTCATTCTCCAGCAGCCTGGCACGCGGAGCGTCTGTCGAGCTGGAAACGCACAGCGGCCCGGTGGACATCCTGTTCGTTGGGCGAAACAGTATCGAGCTCGACGCCGCCACGATTACCGGAACGATTACCAACGGGTGGACAAACACCCGCCCCACCAAGGGAAGCGAAGGGCGGGGTATGACGCTCGTCACGGCCAACGGGATGGGTGGATCCAGGATGGTGGTGCGCACGTTCAAGGGCGCAGTGCAGGTGCGCGGCAAGTAAACGGAGTGGCGGCGGCCGGCATCCTATCCGCACACCACTTCCGGAGGTCGTCATGTCCACCTCACGTTCCCGTACCCGTATTACCGCCTTGTCCGCCCTGATCTGCGCATCCGCGCTGCTCGCGTCCTCGCCCTATGCGCACGCGCGCGCCGCCGCGGCCGGCCCGCCCTGGATCTCGATCGAGACACCCGTCAATCCCTATGATGCCACCACGCGCGGCGCGTACCTGCTCGTCCATGCGTTCCACCACGGCGACCCGGTGGCCTATCCGGTATCCGGGACCGCCGAGGGGATCGTTAACGGTCAGCGCAAGAGCATTACGCTCGTGTTTACGGCGACGTCTCGCCCGGGCGCCTACGCACTGCGCAAGCAGTGGGGCGACGTCGGCGTCTGGGAGTTGGTAATCACGGTGAAACAGGCCGAGAACGACCTGGCTCAGGCGCGGGTGGAAATTGGTGCGGACGGCGCGGTCAGTCGCGTGCAGGTGCCCACGCGCGTCGGCGAGCGAAACATTCCCTTTCCGAGTCTCGTCTCCGCGCAGGAGATCGAGACGGCGCTGCGCGAGCGCGCAAAGCTGACCGTCGGGCAACACAAGAACTGAAAGCGGGACAGGAACAACAACTGACTTTCGACGCTTCCTTCGCGTTCGATCCGGCGTCAGAATCCTCGACTACCGTCGCCACGCGACCACCAACGAATTTGCACGAATCCGTCGAATGAGCGTCGTTGGTCGGAACAGCACTTGAATGCAAACTCAAAAGACATTTGCTGTTATGCCAAACGTGCAACGCTTATTCGACTGATTCGCTTTGATTCGTTGGTGGTGGCGCTCGTACCCAAGTCGAGGATTCGGCCGCCGTTCTGAATCAATTGGAAGCGTATAAAATTCAGTTGCAGTTGTTTTTGTAGTTGTCGTACTTGTCGTAGTTGTCGTCGTCGCAGCTGCAGCATTCAGGTGCAGATCAATGCACCGCGACCGCCAGCCTCTCGACCACGGCGTCAGTGACCTCGCGCGTGTTAGCGGCGCCTCCAATATCGGGCGTTCGCGCCCCATCCCTGATCGCCTCCGCCACCGCCGTCTCGATCAACCTCGCTTCCGCCTCGCGGCCCAACGAATGACGTAGCAGCATCGCCGCGCTGAGGATCGTGCCGATCGGATTCGCCACACCTCGACCAACAAGGTCAGGCGCGGAGCCGTGAATGGGCTCGTACAGACCCATGCGTGAGCCCGTCCCGACGGCACCGAGCGACGCAGATGGCAACAGCCCGATCGAGCCCGTGAGCACTGCCGCTTCGTCGGTGAGGATGTCGCCGAACATGTTTTCCGTGACGATGACATCGAACCGCGATGGATGCGTCACCAGGTGCATCGCGCACGAGTCCACAAGCACGTGGTCGAGCGTCACGTCCGGAAATTCCTCCGCCATTACCCGCGTGGTGACGCGCCGCCACAGGCGCGACGTCTCCAGCACGTTCGCCTTGTCCACCGACGTCACCACGCCGCGCCGACGCCGCGCAAGCTCACCCGCCACGCGCATGATGCGCTCGACCTCGCCGGTTTCGTACACGCACATGTCATGAGCGCGCTGCGCGCCGCCCGCGAGTTCGTCGAGCCCCTTGTCGCCGAAGTAGATGCCGCCGGTCAGCTCGCGCACCACCACGAGATCAACGCCCGCCAGCCGCTCCGGTCGTAGCGGCGACGCATCGACCAGCGACGGATGCGGAAGCACCGGCCGAAGATTGGCGTAGAGACCGAGCGCGCGGCGGATCGCGAGCAATCCCTGCTCCGGCCGCACACTCGCTGACGGGTTGTCCCACCTGGGGCCACCGACGGCGCCGAGCAACACGGCGTCTGACCCGCGGCAGAGGGCGATCGTCTCATCCGGGAGCGCGGAGCCCGTGGCGTCTATCGCTGCACCGCCAATGAGCCCCTCCCCGAACGCGAACGCGATATCGGAGATGGCGGCGACCGTCGAGAGAACGCGTCGCGTCTCCGCAATGATCTCCGGACCGATGCCATCTCCAGGAAGCAGCGCAATCGCGAAGGAAGACTTCGCGCCCTGGCTCACGCGGGAACCCCTGACCGGGTGGTGTCGATCGTGGCGGGATGGCCGACTTCATATCGCGACACATCCGCGGCAGTATCAAGCAGAAACTCCATCTCGTTGGTGTCGTTCAAGAGGCAGTACCGTGAAAACGGCGGCACGGGAAACCCGACCTCCTGGCCGCTCGGCAGGGTGAGCGTGCGGGTCTCGAGATTCACCTGCACTCGCGCGTCCGGAGAATCATTCGCGAGTAGCTCTGCCAGAAACTCGGCCTGCACCTCGATGGGAAGCAAGCCATTCCCGAGCGCATTACCGCGAAAGATGTCGGCAAAGGAACTGCTGATCACGGCGCGAAAACCTGCCCCCGCCAGCGCCCACACCGCGTGTTCCCGGGACGAGCCGCAGCCGAAGTTGTGTCCGGCAACGAGCACCTGCGCCCCGCGTGACGACGGCTGGTTCAGCACGAACTCGGGATTGGGCGTGCCGTCGGCACGATAGCGCCAATCGCTGAACGCATGCGGGCCGAGCCCGACCCGATCCGTCGTCGTGAGGAAGCGGGCGGGAATGATCTGGTCGGTATCGACATTTTCGCGCGGCAACACGACGTACGTCGACGAGAAGGCCCAGGTGTGGTTGCTCATGCCAAATGTGGAATGAGGGTGCGCGGATCGGTGATCACGCCCGTCACCGCGGCCGCTGCCGCCGTGAGCGGACTGGCAAGCAGCGTGCGTCCGCCACTCCCCTGTCGACCCTCGAAATTGCGATTGCTCGTCGACACGGCGAGTTGGCCGGGCCGAAGCTGGTCGCCATTCATCGCAATACACATCGAACATCCCGACTCGCGCCACTCGGCGCCCGCCTCGATGAAAATCTGGTCGAGCCCTTCGGATTCCGCCTGTCGCTTCACCTGCTGCGATCCCGGCACCACGAGCGCGCGCACCCCGTTGGCCACGCGTCGTCCGCGAAACACGCTCGCCGCCTCACGGAGATCGGAAATGCGCGAGTTCGTGCAGCTTCCGAAAAACACGACGTCCACGGGCGTGCCCGCCACCGGCCGTCCCGCTACGAGACCCATGTACCGCAGTGCACGTTCAGCGTTTTCACGCTCACTGCGATCGCCGAGGGCAAGCGGATCGGGAATGGTGCCGGCGATCGACATGCCCATGCCCGGATTCGTGCCGTACGTGATCATCGGCGCGAGGTCCGCGGCGTCGAGGACGATCGTGCGATCGAACGTTGCGCCGTCATCGGTGCCAAGCGCGCGCCACTCCGCCACCGCCGCATCCCATACCGCGCCGCTAGGCGCATGGGTGCGTCCCTTCAGGTAGGCGAAGGTCGTGTCGTCGGGGGCGATCATGCCGGCGCGAGCGCCCGCTTCGATCGACATGTTGCAAACCGTCATCCGCTCTTCCATCGACAGGGCGCGAATGACGTCGCCCGTGTATTCGATGACGTGACCCGTCGCGCCGCCGACGCCGAGCGTGGCGCAAACGGCAAGGATCACGTCCTTCGCGCCAACGCCGGAGGACAGGTGGCCGTCAATGCGCACCTCGAGCGTCTTCGGTCGCGTCTGGAGCAGGCACTGCGTCGCCAGCACGTGTGCCACCTGCGACGTGCCGATCCCGAATGCCAACGCGCCGAATGCGCCGTGCGTGCTCGTGTGGCTATCTCCGCAAACCACCGTCATGCCGGGCTGCGTGAGCCCGAGCTCGGGCCCGATGACGTGCACAATTCCTTGACGCTGATCGCCGAGTGCGAGCAACGGCACGCCGAACTCCTCGCAGTTGCGTGCGAGTGTCTCCACCTGCGCGAAGCGATCATCGGAACTCTGGTCGCGCATGGGCAGCGCGGCAAATCCGCCGAACGTCGTTGGTGTGGAGTGATCCATCGTGGCAATGGTGCGATGCGGCGCCTTTACCGGCAGCTTGCGTTGCCGCAGTTCCGTGAACGCCTGTGCCGACGTCACCTCGTGCACGAGATGCAGGTCGACGTACAGCACCGCCGGCGTCGAGTCTGTCTGCTCGCGCACGACGTGCGCCTCCCAGAGCTTCTCGAACAGCGTGCGTGGCTTCGATGCCGTCATGACAGCACCTTGAAGGCCGCCGTCTTGCCGAAGCGCGGCGCGCTCACGAGCGCGGACCTGTCGACTTCGACATCTCGCGCATACAACAGGTTGTTCACGGCGTCGACATACGCTTCGGCGGACGCCGTCACGACGTCGGTATGCGCGCCATGTCCGACATGGATGCGCGCCGAGTGAAAGTCCTTCACGCGCACCGTGACTTCGCCGAGTGCCTCGAGGCCTTCCGAGACATTGCGCACGGTGAAGCCCTGGAGCTCACCGATGTCGCCAATCACGGTATCGATCGCACGACAGCTCGCATCGACCGGACCGTTGCCGGTGCACGACGCCACGCGCGTGGCGCCATCGGGATCGCGCAGCTGCACAGTGGCTGTTGGAATGAGGTGGGTGCCGCACGTTACCTGAAGCTGCTGAAGGCTCCAGCCGAATGACGCGTGCTCCTGCGCGCCGGTCGCGAGGACGGCAAGATCGCGCTCGTTCACCACCTTCTTGCGGTCGGCGAGTGTCTTGAAACGTGCAAAGGCCTCCGCGAAGCGATCTTCGTCGAGATCGTACCCCATCGCGACGAGTCGCTTGCGGAGTGCGTGTCGCCCGGAGTGCTTGCCCAGCACGAGCGTGCTACCGTCGGCACCCACCGACTCGGGCGACATGATCTCGTACGTGGACGCGTGCTTCAGCATGCCGTCCTGATGAATGCCGGCCTCGTGGGCGAAGGCATTCGCGCCGACGATTGCCTTGTTCGCGGCGACGTACGCGCCGGTGCATGCGGACACCACGCGCGACGTCCGCATGAGCTCGTGCGTGTCGATCCGCGTGCCGACGCCGAAGTGATCGGCGCGGGTGTGAAGCGCCATGATCACCTCCTCGAGCGACGCATTGCCGGCGCGCTCGCCGATGCCATTGATCGTGCACTCCACTTGACGCGCTCCCGCCCGCACACCGGCGAGTGAGTTCGCGACCGCGAGGCCGAGGTCGTCGTGGCAGTGCGTCGAGACGACGACTCCGGGCGTGCGCGACGCGAGGGCGCATACCCGCGTGATGAGCGTCTCGTACTCGGATGGCGTTGTGTAGCCCACTGTGTCCGGGATGTTGAGCGTTGTTGCACCGACCTCGATCACCGCGGCGAGCACGTCGAGCAGGAACTCGGGATCCGAGCGCGTGGCATCTTCCGGCGAAAACTCCACGTCCGCCACGCCAGCGCGCGCGAGCGCGACCGCATGTCGCGCGCGGTCGATCAGCTCCTCGTGCGTGCAGCGGAGCTTGTGCGCCAGGTGGATGCTCGACGTCGCCAGGAAGACATGCACGCGTGGATGGCGCGCAGTGCCGATGGCCGCGAGGCACGTGGCCACATCCGCTTCCGTGGCGCGCGCGAGGCCGCAGATCACCGGCCCGTTCGCGATGCCGATCTCGTCGGCGATCGCACGCACGGCCGCCGCATCACCGGGCGACGCCGCCGGAAATCCCGCCTCGATGATGTCGACGCCGAGTCGCGCGAGTTGTCGCGCGACCTCGAGCTTCTCAACCAGCGACATCGTGCAGCCCGGCGACTGCTCGCCGTCGCGCAGGGTGGTGTCGAAGATCCGGACGTGATCGGGGGGCGCGGCGGTAATGGCAGACGTCGATGTAATCACGGTTCGCCGTCGGCCTGTGCACACGGCTGCTGGTGCGCGGGCACGGGCGGTTCTGCCGCCGGTGCACTCGACCAATGCATGCGGTTCGCGGAGGACTGGTTCGGCTGAGCCGACGGATGGTCGAATTGGAACGTGGACATGGATGCGCCAGCGAAGAGGGTGAGGTACGACCCCGAGCTGCGCAGTGCCTGGTGCGAATGTCCCCCTCGCTACTGGTCGAACGGTGCCCGGAAAACGAGAACGGCCCCTTCCGCACAGTGCGCGGGAGGGGCCGTTCGCGACGCAAGCGCCGCGTTACTCGGTAGGTCCTCCCAAGCACGAAAGCTCCCGGCCGGTAATGAGGCCGAGAGCGTTGGTAAGGAGGAGGACCGCAGAGCGATACATGACCGCCAGTATAAGAGCTGAGCGCGAACCGTCAAGTAGCTTCGACTGATCGCGCAACAAAATGCCACTGGTAGAGCTCGCCTGATCCGGCCCCGAAGATGCCTTGTGTTAGTGCATCCTCAACTGTGGGTACAGCATGCAGAGTGCATTCGTCAAATCGATCGCCGCCGCCGCATTCGCCGTCTGCCTCATCGCCGGAAGCGCCTCGGCGCAGGGGAAAGGTCATGACAAGGACAAGGGCGACGAGAAGCATCAGGATGCCAAGCATCAGGACAGCAAGCATCAGGACGCCAAGCACCAGGACGAGCATCATGACGTCGATCCCCGCCACACGGACGCCGAGCAACATGTCATGGTGACCAATAACGGCATGCACCGGAACATCCCGCCCGGTCTCGCCAAGAAGGGTGGATTGCCACCGGGTCAGGCGAAGAAGTACTACCACACCGCGGACGGCATTCCGGTGATGCGCGATGTCTTCGTGCATCACGGGTACACCGTCGTTCGCACGCAGCCCTACGGCACGTCGCAGTACGTCTACTACCGTCAGGCGAACGGGCCCATCCAGCGCGCGGTGATCCTGCCGGGCACCACGCAGCTGGGCTTCCAGAACGTGCCGCAGGCGCTCCTGCAGGAAATCCTGTCGCGCCTGTACTGACCACGCGTCCAAGATTGCTCAAAGGCGGCCTGGCTCGATGAGTCGGGCCGCACTTGCAGAATTCCGCGACTGATCGGCCTCCCTGGGCGCGACCATTGCTCACGTCGTGGGCATGTTCTTCGAATCGTGGGCAAGCCTGGGGCGAGTCGTACTCGTTGCCGTCATTCTCTTCATTCTCGTCGTGCTGATGCTCCGAGTGGTGGGCCAGCAGGCGCTTGCCGAGATGTCCGGCTACGACCTGGTGTTTACCGTGACGGTCGGTGCGGTGGTCGCCGCGGTGGCGATCGATCGCCGGATACCCATCGTCAACGCGATCACGGCTATCGCGACTGTGCTCTTG
>JALYVY010000011.1:0-15751 GCA_030852985.1 Gemmatimonadota bacterium
GCTCATAGTCGAGCGACGCGGCGCAGTAGACGCACCGTCGGCCGCAGTCGCGCAGTGCCGCGAGCTTGATCGCGCGCTTCTGCTGGGCGGGAAGGAGGCGTCGAACGCGGCGCATGACGCCGTGGGGTTTCCGAGACGGAGGGACGCGGTGACCGTGTCGAGCGGGCATTGCACCTCGCTGAAATACACGACGCCCCGCGCAGGAAGGAATTCCTGTTGCGGGGCGCCGTATGTCGTGGTCGGTGTTGCACCGGTGGGATGGCCAATGCGCCGCGTTTCGCGCGGCGGCACCGTGCACTGCATCAATCGATGTCGGATCGAGATGCCCATTACCCTCCGGAGTGGGCGGAGCCAGGCCCCGCGTCGGAATGAGTGGGATGAAATTTCTAATCGCGCAAGAGCGAATGTGAACTTTTGATTACTCCTTCATCCCCCGTCGATCACCCGACCGTCGCTCGACCCGCTTCTTCATCGCGACGGGGTCGCGGAAGGCCGCGATGATGCGCGACGCATGCACATCGAGCACCGTGCGGTCCGGCATGTCGGATCCGGAAAATGGAAGCGGAATGTCGAAGCCGTCGTCGGGCGTTCGGGGAATCACGTGCACGTGGTAGTGGAATACGTCCTGCCCCGCAGCGGCTCCGCTGTTCACCACCACATTCATGCCGCCGGCATGCGCTACCTGCTTCACGACGGGCGCGAGCTCCATGGCGACCTCGAAGAGATGCATCGCGAGCTCGTGGGGGATGTCGTCGAGCCCCTCGTAATGAGCCCGCGGCACGACCAGCACATGGCCGGCGTTCACCGGCTGGATGTCCATGAACGCGACGACATCCGCGTCCTCGTAGCACATGGAGACCTCTGCCGAACCGTGCATGAGATCACAGAAGGAGCAGACGCGCTCCGGACTTGGCGGCATGAATCCTCTCGTGGTGAGTGCGATGCGGGAAAAATGCACAGCGGATGCCAGAAACGGCAGTCGAGTCCTGTCGCGGCATCGCACTGGTGCGCCGACGCACACCGCGATCACTTATCTTTCGCTGCCCTGACATAACCGCCGGAACCCGAAACCGTCTTCCGCATGGCTACCCAGACCAGCGCCCCGAAGCGCAAGACCACCACGGCGCTTTCGCGCGACCAGCTCGTGGACGCCTACCGCACGATGCTCCTGTCGCGGCGCATCGACGACAAGGAGATCCAGCTCAAGCGCCAGAACAAGATCTTCTTCCAGATCTCGGGCGCGGGGCACGAGGCGATCCTCACCGCCGCGGGCATGGTGCTGAAGCCGGCCTACGACTGGTTCTACCTCTACTATCGCGATCGCGCGCTCTGCCTGAAGCTCGGGATGACAGCGAACGAGATGCTGTACGAAGCCGTGGGCGCGGCGGTCGACCCGAGCTCCGGCGGCCGCCAGATGCCGAGCCACTGGGGCCACAAGGACTACAACATTGTTTCCACGTCGTCGCCGACGGGAACGCAGTTCCTGCAGGCCGCCGGTAGCGCCGAGGCGTCGCTTCGTGCGCGGCTGCTCGACATCACGGAGGGGTTTCATGGCGACGAGGTCGTGCTCGTCACCACCGGCGACGGCACCACGTCCGAAGGCGAATTCTGGGAGTCACTCAACTCGGCGGCCAATCTCAAGCTGCCAGTCGTCTATCTCGTGGAAGACAACGGCTACGCGATCTCGGTACCGGTCGAGGTGAACACGGCGGGCGGTTCCATCTCGAAGCTCGTGGCGTCGTTCCCGGACCTGTACGTGCAGGAAGTGGACGGCTGCGACCTGCTCGCCAGCCATGAGGTCATGCGCAAAGCCGTGGCATACGCGCGGGAGCGGAAGGGTCCAGCGCTGGTGCATGCGAAGGTCATCCGGCCGTATTCGCACTCCTTGTCCGACGACGAGGTGATGTACCGACCGACCGACGAGCGCGAAGCCGATGCGGCACGCGACCCGGTGACGGAGTTCCCGAAGTGGCTCGTCGCGAACGGCCATGCGACCGTCGAGGAGCTCGCGAGCATTGCGGAGGACATCGACGCACTCGTGCTCGCCGCCACGGACGACGCGCTCGCCCAGCCGCAGCCGACCGCAGAGACGGTATTCGACTATGTCTACTCGCCGGACGTCGATCCGACAGGCGAGCAATTCGACACCGAGGACGATCCACAGTTCTCGGGCAACGAAACGACGATGGTCGACCTCCTGAATTCGTGCATGAAGGACGAGATGCGCCGCAATCCGAAGATGCTCATCTTTGGGCAGGACGTCGCCGACGTGTCACGCGAGCAGCACCTGGGCAAGGTGAAGGGCAAGGGCGGCGTCTTCAAGGTGACGTGGGGGCTGCAGAAGGAATTTGGCGGCAACCGTGTTTACAACACACCGCTTGCCGAGGCGACGATCGTGGGCCGGGCGATTGGGCTGGCGCTGCGTGGGTTCAAGCCGGTTGTCGAGGTGCAGTTCTTCGACTACATCTGGCCTGCTTACATGCAGCTGCGCGACGAGCTGGCTACGATGCGGTGGCGTTCTAACAACGCATTCTCCTCACCAGTCGTGGTGCGCGTCACGTACGGCGGGTACATCCGCGGCGCGATCTATCATTCGCAGACCGGTGCCGCGATCTTCACGGGCTGCCCTGGCTTACGCGTGATCTGCCCGTCGAATGCGCTGGACGCCAATGGCCTGCTGCGCACCGCCATTCGCTGCGAAGATCCGGTGATCTTCCTCGAGCACAAGCACCTGTACCGCCAGACGTACAACAAGGCCGCCTACCCGGGCCCGAACTTCATGATCCCCTTCGGCAAGGCGCGGATGGTGCGCGAAGGCACGGACGTCACGATCGTGACGTACGGCGCGACGGTGCAGCGTGCGTTCGCCGCCGCGAACCAGATGCAGGAGGAGCACGGCATCAGCGTCGAGGTCATCGACCTGCGCTCGCTCGCGCCATGGGACAGCGAGCGTGTGTACGAGAGCGTGAAGAAGACCAGCCGGGTCATCGTGGGCTATGAGGACTCCATCTCGTGGGGGTATGGCTCCGAGATCGCTGCGCGCATTGCCGACGAGTGTTTCGCGTGGCTGGATGCGCCCGTAAGGCGTGTCGCCAGCAGTGACACCTTCGTTGGCTACGCGCCGCAGCTGGAGGATGCCATCCTTCCGCAGGTCGAAACATTCAAGCGAGCCATCGCGGACATCGCCGCATACTGAGTCTCCGGCGCGCCGCAGTCGTTAGGTGGCGGATGGCGGGACGAGGTTCAGCCGATCGAAGGTCACTCGTCCCGCGGTCAGTGTGAGTACTACCAGCGTGTCCCGTATCTCCCCCGGCGACGCTCGGGCGATGTCACGGTCGAGCATGACGAAGTCCGCTGGGGATCCGGCGCGCAGCATACGTCCCGCTACTGGCGCGATGCCGTGGCCGTCACCGCCCACGAAGTCGGACGTCACCGTCATGCCCTTGGCGTCGACGGCGCGCGTGCCGGGCCCAGCCCCTTTCTTCACCTCTGCGCTGGATCCGAGGATGGCGATGTGACCGTCGCGCACCAGAATGGCATCCGCCCATGGGCGCCGCGCGTCGCCGGTCTGCACGCGTGCGTTCACGATGGCGAGCGCAGGCGCGGTGGCGGTGCTCGACGATGGTGGCGGAGTGGGGAGCAAAATTGACGAGGCGGTGGGTAGCGAATGGCTCAGCATAGCTTGACGATTCGCGGCGCACTACCCACCCTTCAGCTGAGTGGGGAGTAGCCGGCCGGCGCGGATGCGCTGGAACAGCCGATCGTCAAGACGGAGCGCGCAGGCGCTTCCGGTCGGCTGAAGGGCATACAGGATGCCTTGGGCGAGACCACTACGACACCGAGCGTGCCGTAGTGGCTCGCCTTGTCGTTTTTCAGGACCCTGCTCCAATGGAAATGATTGACACCAACATCTGGCTCTGGGTCGGTTTCATCGCCTTCGTCCTCGCGATGCTGTCGCTCGACCTGGGCGTCTTCAACCGGACGCCTCACGTCGTGAAGGCGAAGGAAGCGCTCACCTGGACAGCCGTCTGGGTTGGTCTCGCGCTCGTCTTTGCCGCCGGCCTCATGGTGTTCGTCGGGAACCAGGCCGCGGTGACATTCCTCACCGGCTACGTGATCGAAGAGTCGCTGAGTGTCGACAACATCTTCGTGATCGTGCTGATCTTCCAGTATTTCGCGGTGCCGCCGCAATACCAGCACCGGGTGCTGTTCTGGGGCATCCTCGGCGCGCTGCTCATGCGCGGCCTGTTCATTGGCCTGGGCGCCGCGCTGCTCGCCCGCTTCGAGTGGATCTTCTACATTTTCGGTGCGCTGCTCGTGTTCACCGGAATACGCATGGCGGTGAAGCAGGACGAGGAGTTCGACGGTGACCAGAATCCGGTCGTGAAGGTTGTGCGGCGCTTCCTGCCGCTCACGCCCGACTACCGCGGCAAGCATTTTTTCTCGACGGAGAATGGCCGCCGTTACGCGACACCCTTGCTGCTGGTGCTCGTGCTGGTGGAAGCGACGGACCTGATCTTCGCCGTCGATTCCATTCCCGCCATCTTCGGCATCACGCGCGATCCGTTCCTGGTGTTCACGTCGAACATCTTCGCGGTGCTTGGCTTGCGTTCACTGTTCTTCCTGCTCGCGAGCGTGGTCACGAAGTTCCACCTGCTGAAATACGGGCTCGCTGCGATCCTCACGTTCGTCGGCGCGAAGATGCTCGCCGAGCAGTGGATTCACATTCCCATACTGTTGTCGCTGGGAATTGTCGTGAGCGTGCTTGCCTCGTCAATTGGCGCGTCGCTCATCTGGCCACAGGCCGCCGTCAGCGAGGGGAAGACTGGGTCTATGTTCGGGCGATAAACCGGAAGAGCGTACCTGGTACAGCGTACCTGGTACCATGACTGGCATAATGGCCACAAGGAACAGTGGATGGATCCCAACGGGTACGGCCGCTAACGAACGGACGCAATCGCAACCCGTCGTTCGATCAGGCGACGCTTTCCACTGTTCTCCGACGATCGCGCCGATTCACGGACAGCGCACCGTCCGCTCTTGAACGCAGTTGCGTTATCGGCGCTCGACTGCGTCGCGCACGTCGAGAAGGATCTCGAAGTAGAGTTGTTCGCGGCGGTAGGCGAAATCGAGCGACGCCATCTGGGAATCGTCGCCGGTGAGCTTCGCGCGCTCGAATGCTTCGCGATACATGTCATCGAGATTGGCGAGGATGCGATCGCGGGAGCGGGACATGCGGACCTGGACCTGTTGGATGGCGTGTGAGGTGAGGCGCGGCGGCTCACCTTCGGATTTCTCGAGCTGCTCCTCAGATGGATCGAGCAGATAGCGCTGCGCGGCCTGAAGGAGATTGCGTCGGGACGGGAGACTTTTCATTGCAACGGGAGCAGATCTTCGCGCGCGACGACTACCACTGCGTGTACTGCGGCGAGCGATTCGAGGCGGACGCGCTGACAGTGGATCACGTCCAGCCACGCATGCGCGGCGGTGACCACTCCGGGGGCAACTTAGTGACGGCGTGTGGGGGGTGCAACGCTCGAAAGGGTGGCGCGCGACTCTCCGCATTCCTGCTTGTCGACGCCGTCGCCCGCAAAGAATTCTTTGCGCGCGCCGCTCCGTTCATCTGGCCCCGTATCATGCGCACGCTCCGCGATGAGCTCAGGCGTGGCGAATCGGGCAGCGGGAACGACGCTCCCTAGCGAAGCCCCTTTTCCCGCATAAGGCCCGCGAGCATCCGATCATCGAGTGCAACGGGCTGGAGGGCGGCGAGCACATCAGCCTCCCGCTTCCCTTCGGAGATCATCAGCGGTGGCGGAAAGCCACCGTCAAATTCGCGGGGCGTACCGGCCCTGCGATCGACTTCGAGCACCGCCGTGACCGGTTGCACGCCACGGTCGCTCGTGCGTCGGACGCGGACCACGGGTCCGTGCGGCAGGCGTCGGGAATAGAGAATGGATTCGTCGGACACGGTAGGATTCTGGCCGTCCGGGCAGCGACGTGCAAGAGATGCGCATGCCACACGTCCTGACACGCCTCGGAAACGCAGCGCGGCCCACACCACAGCAGTCATCCCATCACTCGCGGTTGCCAAGCTCGGTAGCATGGTGGTGAAACACCGCCTCCTCGACGACGTGGCCGTCGCGCAGGTGTTCAACAACGATCCGCTCGAGGAGGGCCATCGTCACCCCCGCATACCAGACACCCTCCGGATACACGACGACGATCGGACCGCCGGCGCACACGCCCAGGCATGGAGTTTCGCCGCGTTTCACGCGTCGCGGGCCAAACAGGAGGTTCTCTCTCTGGAGCAGCCGCGCGAGTTCCGCATACAGCGCCCGCCCCCGCCGATCTGGCGCACAGAATCCGCCAACGCATACCAGCACGTGGCGCGCGTACGGATCCATGAATGGCGCTGGAGTCGATGACACGGGAAGGCAGGCCGCTGGCAGAAGGTGGATGCAGTCTAATCGTGGTTCGGTGCGATCAGGCCTGCCATTGCCGACGTCGCGCGTTGTGTCGATAGTTCGACTCGCCCATGCCATCGACCGTAGCCGCGACTTTCCACCTCGACACCATACCGGTTGCCGGGGCCACGAAGGCGCCGGTGCTCTGCCTTCCCGGTATGTTCGCCGGCGGCTGGGTGTTTGACGGCCTGCTGCCTCTGCTCGCCGCACGGGGGTATCCCGCGTCGGCCATCTCCTTTCGGGGACACCCGCCGCTTCCGCCGATCGCGTCGATGGGACAGCAGTCCCTCACCGATTTCGCGGTAGACGCCACCGCCGCGGCCCGCGCGCTCGACCGCCCCATCGTCATCGGCCATTCACTCGGCGGCCTCGTCGCCCTGCTGATGGCGGAGCAGAACCTGATCCGGGCCGCGGTGCTGGTGTCCCCAGCGCCGCCGCGCGGCATCAGCGTGCTGAGCCCCGGCATTCTCGTTCGCATGGCCAGCTACCTGCCGGCCATGCTATTCTCCAGGGCTTTCCTTCCGACTGCCTCGCACCTGAACGCGCTCGTGCTCAACCGTGTGCCGGATGACGAACGCGCCGCGATCCGCGATCGATTCGTGCCCGATAGCGGACGCGCGGCGCGAGAGGTCACCCTGGGCACCTACACGGTGCCGCCGAGCGCCGTGCGTGTACCGATGCTTATCGTGGGCGCGGAGCACGATCGCTTCATCCCCGTGGGAGTGGCGCACAAGATGGCGAAGCGCTACAAAGCACCGTTTCACCTGGCGGCTGGTCACGGGCATTTCCTTTTCGCCGAGCCCGGATGGGAGACGCAGGCGGCCGTCGTGCTCGACTGGATCGATGCCTTGCCGCAGTCGATTCGCGACGTACCGAGCGAGGTCGGGCACAAGTAGCGCCGAGAACCTCGCAGCGTGCACCGGGGTTCGTCATCTATTACTTCACGTTTTCCGGAAACCGTCATGACTGACCAGGAAATTGCCGCGAAGCGGTATGCTCACCCCGAGGCGCTCGTCTCCACCGAATGGCTGGCGGCGCACCTTGCCGATCCTGCCGTGCGCATACTCGAAAGCGACGAGGACGTCCTGCTGTACGACATGGGACACATTCCCGGCGCGCTCAAGGTCGACTGGCATGCCGACCTGAATGACGACGTCATGCGCGACTACGTGTCGCGCGAGGCGTTCGAACAGTTGGCGCGGCGCCTAGGCATTGCGGAGGACATGACCGTGGTGTTCTACGGCGACAAGAACAACTGGTGGGCCACGTACGCGCTCTGGGTCTTTCAGCTCTTTGGATTCCAGCATACCCGCATTCTCGACGGGGGCCGTGCGAAGTGGGAAGCGGAAGGCCGTGACCTGATCACCGAAGTTCCGAAGGTCGCGGCTTCGAGCTACGTGCCTCGCGCACGCGACGACTCACGCTTCCGTGCATTCATGACGGACGTGCGCACGCATATCGCAGGAAGTGGAAAGCTCATTGATGTGCGGTCGCCGGATGAGTTTACGGGCAAGAAGCTGCACATGCCTGACTACCCGCAGGAGGGGGCAATGCGCGGCGGACACATTCCCGGTGCGCGGAGCGTTCCGTGGGCTCGCGCCGCCAACGCGGATGGCACCTTCAAGAGCGCGGAGGCACTGCGGGCGATCTACGAACAGGAAGCAGGTCTCTCCTCCGGCGATGACGTCGTCGCGTATTGCCGCATCGGCGAACGTTCCTCCCACACGTGGTTCGTGCTCACCTACCTCCTCGGCTACGATCACGTCCGCAACTACGACGGCAGCTGGACGGAGTGGGGCAACGCGGTGCGCGCACCGATCGAGAAATGAGCGACGACCCTTCGGGAAACGTCTCGCCGTCATCCGCGCTGGCGGCGGTCCCGGCGCCCGTGCGCCGGCCCTCGCACATTCGCGCGACGTGGGAGGGCGAGCATGTGTTCGACACCGGAAGGCCGGATGGTCCGGTGGCGCGCCTGGATGGTTCGGGGCACACCGCGCAATCGCCGCCGGATGCGCTGCTCAGCGCACTGGCGGCGTGCTCGGGAGTGGACGTCGTGGACTATCTCGCGAAGCGGCGCACGGCGGTGACGAAGCTGTCGATCGATGTGGAGGCGGACCGTCGCGAAGCACATCCGCGTCGCTTCGAGCAGATCCGCCTTCGGTACGACGTGCAGGGTGCATCCATCGAGCGGTCCCACGCGGAGCGAGCGGTGCGCCTCGCGTTCGAGCGCTATTGCAGCGTGGCGGCGAGCCTGGCGCCAGACATTGTCATCGAGGCGGTAGTGGTGCTGAACGGCGACGAGGGTACATCGCTGCGGCTCGTCTAGCGGTTCTCGCCGCTCACCTTGTCCCAACAGCCGCAGCCTTGGCTCTTCAACTTTTCCGCGAGGCGGGCACGCAACTCGTCGGGCGCGGCGAACTGCGCACGAAGGCGACGCATCGTATCGAGGAAGCACGCCTGGTAGCCTTCCATCGCCTTGCACTGCGGGCATGACTCGATGTGGAGCCGCAGCCGCTCGGCCCCATACGGCGTAAGCTCCTCGTCCAGATAATCCCAGAGGTGGCGCAGGACGTCGACACAGTTCGACGAGAGACCCAGATCCTCGAACTGCGCTCGCGCCGGAGCGCTCATCGTGCACCTGCCGATGACGTCACGAAGCCCAGATCCTCGGCGACTGTGAGCAGCTTTTCCTGCAGCAGTCGACGCCCGCGAAACAGGCGTGACCGCACCGTGCCAATGGGCACACCCATCACCTGAGCCGCGGTCTCGTACGTCATGTCCTCGACGTCCACGAGGATGACCGCGGAGCGGAACGGCTCGGCGAGGCCATCCAGAGCTTCGCTGAGTGCAGGTGCGAGATCGAGTGTGGCATAGAGGTCGTCGTAGCCGCGCTCACGCGCCGCCGCGTACACGGAGCCGGCGGCGACGGCGTCCTGCTCACCGTCATCGAGGTCGACCGTACTGCGCTGCCGCTCCCGCGAGCGGAGGAACACGTTGCGACAAATGGTGAAGAGCCAGCGGCGGCATTCCGTGCCGGGCACGAAGGTATGCCACGAGCGGTATGCGCGTAGATACGTCTCCTGCACCACGTCGTCGGCGTCGGCATCATCGCGTGTGAGCGAAAGTGCGAAGCGATATACATCGTCGAGCCAGGGGAGTGCTTCCCGCTCGAAGTCGATGTCGCGTTGGGTGTCGCTGGACGTTGAAGTTCCAGAAACGTCGAGCGCCACGCCAGAGCCGACGGAGAAGTCTCCGTTCAGCGTGGGCGTGGCGTTTGCGGCCGTCATCATTTTTGTGGCCCTCATTATTTAATTTACATATGAACTATACATGAAACGTACCTAATAAGCAAGGCCACCCTGCAGACGCGCTCCCACGCCGGTGCGACACCCCCTCGGCTATGTTTGCTCGATGCGTGGTCGCCTGATCGCCGCATTTGCGGCTGTCTATCTCGTGTGGGGCTCTACCTACCTCGCCATCCGCTTTGCCGTCGAGACGCTGCCGCCACTGCTGATGGCGGGGGCGCGCTTCGCGATTGCCGGTGGCATTCTCCTGCTGTGGTCGCGCCTTCACTCACGTGACGGGGCGCCGACCCGCCTCGACTGGCGTACGGGATTGGTGAGCGGCGGCCTGTTGCTCGTGGGCGGGAATGGCCTCGTCGTGTGGGCGGAGCAGCGCGTGCCCTCCGGGATCACGGCGCTGCTGGTTGCGGTCGTGCCGGTCTGGATGGTGCTGCTTGATTGGCTCCGGCCTCAAGGACGCCGGCCGCATGCGCTCGTCTTCATCGGGTTGGCGCTGGGACTGGCCGGACTGGCGTTGCTCGTTGGACCGGGGTCACCTGGCGAGGCCGGCAAGGCGGACGTGACGGGTGCTCTCGTGCTGGTGCTCGCGTCGTTGTCATGGGCCGCTGGGTCGCTGTACACGCAACAGGCGCCGAAGGCCAGCAGCGGAATGAATGGGGCCGCGACGCAAATGGTGGCCGGCGGTGCGCTGTTGCTCATTGCCGGCGTGCTCTCCGGGGAGCTCGCGCATCTCGATCTCGCCCATGCGACCACGCGCTCGCTGCTCGGCTTTCTGTATCTCGTCAGCTTCGGGTCGCTCGTGGGGTACACCGCCTACATCTACCTTCTCGCGCACACCACGGCAGCGAAGGCGTCGACGTACGCGTACGTGAATCCTGTTGTCGCGGTGCTGCTTGGCTGGGCCCTCGCGCACGAGGCAGTCACGCAACGCACGATTGTCGCGGCGGCGGTCATTCTCGCGGGTGTCGCGATCATCACGGTAGCGCGTGATCCGAAGCCGGCATCGACGCCGGTGCCCGCATCGTCGCGCGCCGGCGCATGAGCGGTGTGGAGGGAATCTCGAGGTTGCGGTTGGCCTTCTCTTAACGCCCCTGAAAGCTCGGTGTCCGCTTCTCCCGAAACGCGATGAGCGCCTCGCCCACGTCCTTCGTCGAGAAGCACACCTTGATCTGCGTGAGCTCATCCCTGAGCGTCGCATCAAGCGTTCGGTCGAAGCTCTGTACCAGCAGCCGCTTCGTCAGCGCCTGCGCGATGGGCGCGCCGAGGGCCAGACGTCCTGCGTACGCGGCAACGGCGCCGGCGAACTCCGTATCCGGAATCACCATCGTTGCGAGACCAATCAGCAGCGCTTCCTGCGCGTCGACGTCGCGGCCGCTTAGAAGAATGTCCGCCGCGCGCGCGAGACCAACGTGCCGAGGAAGGAAATAGCTCACGCCGGCATCGGGGCTGAGGCCGCGGCGCACGTAGCCAGCCGTGAGCTTCGCGGACTGCGCGACCAACCGGATGTCGCACGCAAGGGCGAGACCAAAGCCCGCTCCAGCGGCCGGCCCATTGATGGCGGCGATCACGGGCTTCTCGCACGCGACCACCCGCTGCACCCATGTGCCCACCCACGCGTACGGATCGAGCCGGTCGGCGCGCGTGGTTTGCGGAAGCGCGGGCGGCTCGGCGAGATCGAGTCCGGCGCAGAACGCGCGGCCGGCGCCGGTGATGACGACGACGCGCACGGCATCGTCGGATCCTGCGTCGGCAAGTGCATCACCGACGGAGAACGCGAGTGCATCGTTGACGGCATTGAGCCGATCCGGCCGGTCGAGGGTGATCGTGCGAATCCCCTCGGGCGTGGTGTCGACGACGAGATGTTGGTAGTCGCTCATGAGCAATGATGCGACAACACCCCGGCGCTGTCGAGCGGCCGAGGCACTGTCCTCACGAAGGGCAGAGCGCACCGTCGTCAGCTCTTCACGTCCGGCGCCTATCGGTCGCGCCACCCGGTGCGCTCCGGCTTCGCGAGGGATGCGGCCGTCTCCGCGAGCCGGATGAAATCGCCGCGGTAGCCGTCCTCATCGCGACCGCGTGCCCCTCGCGCGAGATCCAGCACGCGTGCCCATGTGAGCTCGCCCGCAAGCGGCGACTCGCGGAGGAGCATGCCGAAGCCGGCCACTGCACTTGCGAAACGCATCGACTCGGACGCGAAGCGCCGCTCGGCGCGCACGGGCACGGTCTCCAGCATGCTGCGCTCGCCATCGGGCGCCTTGTAGCGCATCGCGACGTGCAGGAGCTCGTCACTGCGCTCACGCTGTTGCGCAGGACGCTGATACCTGAGCGCAGCAACGTCCGGCAACGCGACATCGAGGGGAGCGCCGCGCGGCACGACTTCGTACAGCGCGGTGACGGTGTGCCCCGCTCCGACGTCGCCCGCGTCCTTCGTATCATTCGCGAAATCTTCGTCGCGCAACAGGCGGTCTTCGTAGCCGATCAACCGATAGGCCTGCACGCGGTCGGGATTGAACTCCACCTGGAGCTTCACGTCCTTCGCGACCGTGACGAGCGTGCCACCCATCTCGCTCACGAGCATCTTGCGCGCTTCAAGGAGGTCGTCGATGTAGCCGTAGTTGCCGTTGCCGGCGCCCGCGAGCTTTTCCATCTTTGCGTCCTTGTAATTGCCCATCCCGAAGCCGAGGATGGTGAGGTAGGAGCCCTCCTTGCGACGCTGTTCGATGAGGCGCACGAGTTCCCCGTCGCTCGACTGGCCGACGTTGAAGTCGCCGTCGGTGCAGAGAATGACGCGATTCGTCCCGCCGGCGATGAAGCCCTGCTGCGCGACGTCGTAGGCGAGGCGAATTCCGGCGCCGCCCGCCGTAGAACCACCGGCCTCGAGGCCATCGAGCGCGGCGAGGATGCGCTGCTTGTTCGCGCCCGACGTTGACGGAAGCACGAGTCCGGCGTTCCCGGCATACACGACGATCGCGACGTGATCCTCCTCCCGCAGCTGGTAAACGATGAGTGCCAATGCCTCCTTCACGAGCGGAAGCCGACCAGGCCCATTCATCGATCCCGAAACATCGATGAGGAACACCAGGTTGCTCGGCGCTGCATGACGCATGTCGACTTCCCTTGCACGCAGGGCGATGCGCACGAGGTCATGCCGGGGATTCCAAGGGGCGGCCGCTACTTCGGTGCTCACGCGGAGCGGTGAGCCACCCGCGCCGGGCGCGGCATCGTCGTACGGGAAATAGTTCACGAGCTCCTCGATACGCACTGCATCCTTCGGCGGCAACTGTCCCCTGGCGAGATAGCGACGGACGTTGCTGTACGAGGCGCGATCGACGTCGACGGAGAAGGTGGACAGCGGCGCGATGCGTGGCGACCGGAACGGATTCTCGTCGATGTGATCGTAGGCCTCGGTGTTGCCGTGCTCTCGCCCTGGCGGACGCATGCCGATGACCACGCGTCGAACCGCCTGGCCCATCGAGGCCCTGGTGGCTGCCCCATTGCCGCTGGGAGCGGGTGAAGCGAGCGCCGCGCGCGTCAGTGGGCTGACGGAGACCTTCGCAGTTACCGCGTGATCAGCGATGGGAGTACTCGGCGCGGCGACTTGAGCGGCTCGCTCGAGCTCGAGCACGCGCTCGGTGGCCGGCGTCAGGATGATGTCGGCGCGCACCGTGTCGGCATTGAGGTAAACGCTCATGCGACGCGTGCTGAACCCTGGTTTCGTCGCCTGGAGGGAGACGGTCTCGGAGCCCGGCTTGCGGGGGACGGTGAGCACGTAGCGGCCGTCGGCCTTGCTGGTGGTGCCGATACCCCGTCCCACAATCGACAGCGTGGCGGCTACGATGGGCTGGCCGCTGGGATCAAGCACGCGTCCGGTGACGATGGTCGTCGGCGCGGTGTGAAAAATTGGTGCCTGTTGGAACGGCGACACGATTGCGATGGCGAGCATTGCCGGAAGGGCAAGGGGAGAGAAATGTTCGACGGGGCGCATTGTTCCTCCAGGAATGGGATTCGGAGGGAGACGTCGCGCTACGTGCGCCTTGCACACATCTCTAATTCAATAACTGGTGGCAACCGCGTTTTTACCACGGAGGACACGGAGGACACAGAGGAAGACAAAACAAGACATGGAGATTGACCGCGAACCGCGACTATGCTGCCGCGGGATCTTCCTCCGTGTTCTCTGTGTCCTCCGTGGTAAATTCGTCTTTGCGGAATTCAGCCTTGCAGGCGCACGTAGACGTGGGCGAATACTTGTTGGCTTCGATGGACGAAATGCCGATCCTCCGAGGGCAGCAATCAGGGCCCGCTCCGCCTATATTGCTGGCAGCCCCCGCTGACCCATCGCACATGCCCGCCCGTCGTCCCCCCTCCACTAGCCCACGACTCGTTTCGCCCCGCGATGTCCGCGGAGCGCGACCGGCCGCAGACGACAACGCCGCCGACGCACCGCATGGCTCCCGTCCGGAGCAGGTGTACCAGCGGTTGCGCGACCTGATCGTGCAGGGCTTGCTCGCGCCGGGTAGCCGCGTGGTGGAAACCGAAGTCGCGGAGCGGCTGGGCGTGAGTCGCACGCCGGTGCGCGAGGCGCTGCAGCGACTCCAGCAGGAGGGGTTCGTCGTGGGCGCGCCCGGCGCGCAGCAGGCACGCCTCACGGTGGCACCGCTTACGCGCGCCGACGTGCACGAGCTCCTCAACATCGTGGGAGAGCTCGAGGGACTCGGCGCACGCTGGGCGGCCGGACTCGCTATCCCCGAACGGCGCGCGCTGACGAAGGAAATGAAGGCACTCAACGCGGACTTCTACAAGACGGGACGCGTGACCCCGATCGATCACGGGCGGTTGTACGAGGCGGACGAGCGGTTGCACCGCAAGATCGTGGACGCGTGCGCCGGTCCGCGGCTCATCGCGCTGCATGACAGCGTGAAGCCGCAGGCCGAGCGCTACATTCGCATGTACATCAGCATGCTGACGAGCGACATCAAGGCGTCGGTCGCCGAACACGATGCGATCATCGATGCCATCGATTCGGGGCAAGCTGATGCGGCGCAACACGCGGTGCAGGCCAATTGGCGGCATGCAGCGGATCGCATTGCGAAGGTGATCGAGGTGGCGGGCGAGCGGGGCAGCTGGTAGCAGCTACTTCAGCGCGTCGAGCGACTTTCGCGCTTCTTCCTGCTTCGGATTGAGACTCAACGCCTGCTCGTACTCCGTGCGTGCGAGTTCCTTCCGCGAGGTCTTTTCGTAGAGCTGGCCCAGCCGCAAGTGTGCAGTCGCCTTCGAGCTCGCCGAAGCCTGCGCGGGCGGATTCGCGATCCAGCGTCTGGCCCCTTCCTCGCCCCGCTGTAACTGCTCGCCGCTGAGGTACGCGAGGCGGGCAAGCCGAATCGGGACATTCAGTTCGGTGGGGACGCGCGCCGCAATGTGGTCGAGCGTGGTGAAGGCCTCAGCCCATCGCCTGTTGCGCATGTACAGGTTGAGGAGCCCGTTGTACCCAGCGATGCTGTCCGGTGCGACCGCAACGGCACGCTCGTACGCGACCTCCGATGCCTTCGCATCCTTCTCGTGATCCGCGATGATCCCGTGGGCGATCGCCCCACGCAACTTGTTGCGCGTCTCGATCTCAGCGGCCTGCTCGCGGGCCTTGTCGACACTTCCGCCAAGGAAGCCCGGCGCGTTGAGATAGTATTCAAGCTCGCCCGAGCGGCCGTCGATATTGCCTGGATCGAGCTCGACGGCGCGGTCGAATTCTTTCTTGGTGCGCTTCGCGAGGAACGGCAGCTTGAATTTGCTCGTCCGGCGTGCCGTGAGGCCGAGCGCGTTGCCGAGCCATGCATGGCACTCCGCGTTCTTCTCGTCGACGGCGACGCATCGCTCGAACTGCCGGATTGCCTCGTCACTGTCGTTCTGCTGGTGCGCGATCCTGCCGAGGTAGAGTATGGGGGTCGCGTCGTTCGGCGCCGCTCGCGCAAGCACTCCGTATTCCTGCTT
>JALYVY010000011.1:15761-47046 GCA_030852985.1 Gemmatimonadota bacterium
TCCCAGTTGCGCGCGTCGAACTGCTGTTTCGCGTGCGCGGCTGTCGGGTTGCCCTGGGCGCCAAGTAGCGAGGCGAGCACTGAAGTCAGAACAATACTTGTGACGATTGTGCGCATGGCTCGCTCGAGGGGGTGACCTGTTCTACGAGCAGGCCGATTCAATGTTCCGGTCGCGTGTCTAGCGCGACGGCTTCACGCCCTCGAGCTCCTCGCGCAGCTTGATGAAGCTGTCGTAGCGCGCGCGGCTCACGTCGCCGTTGGTGACGGCCTCGCGCACGGCGCATCCTGGCTCAACGCTATGGCGGCAATCGGCGAAACGGCAGCCGTCGAGGAAGGGGCGCAGCTCGGGAAAGCACTGGTCGAGCTCCGTGGGGGACAGCGCCCACATTCCCACCTCGCGCAGCCCTGGCGTGTCCGCGACGTACCCGTTGTCCGCGCCAGGCAGCGGATGAAGAAATCCGCCCACCGTCGTGTGACGACCCTTGTTCACCGATTCGCTGATCTCGCCCACGCGCAGGTCGAGCCCGAGGAACATCGCGTTCAATAGCGACGACTTGCCAACGCCCGACGGCCCCGTGAGGACGCTCACCTGGCCGGAGAGCGCATCGCGCAACTGGTCGAGCCCTTCGGGCACCTTCACGCTCGTGTAGTGGATCGTGTAGCCGGCCCTCTCGTAGTCCAGCCAGCGCTTGCGTGCTTCGTCCGCGCCGCCCACCAGCTCCACCTTGTTGATGACGATGCGCGCGGTGAGGTCGTTCGCCTCGGCGATCACGAGGAAGCGATCAAGCATGCGTGGATGTGGTTCCGGGTTCGCCGCCGCGAACACGATGACGACCTGGTCGACATTCGCGGCCACGATGCGCTCGCCGTGACCCCCGCCGGGATTCCGCCGGGCTAGCTGTGAGCGTCGTGGCAGGATGTCGGAGATGGCCCACGCCGCAGCTTCATCATCCTGCTCGATGACGACGCGATCGCCGATGGTGAGCTTCAGGGTCGCGGCGGCCGCAGAGATCGTGTCGCGCCGAAGCGAACCGTCGGCGCGCTTACCCGAGTTGCTCTTCTTGACGCGACCCCGCAGCGATGCCTCCTGGATCGAGCCGTCATCCCGTCGCACGCGCCAGATCCCTCCGGTGCCACTCAACACGAGTCCCTCGGCGGAGAGCGCGTCGGTCACGACTCCATCCCTGACGCGGTGTCGTCGTTCATGACGTCGTACCATTTTCGCGTGGGCTCGCTGCCAAGCCGGCCGGCGATGAGCGCATGCAGAACCGCTCGCACCTGTGCGAGCGACAGCGCAGCAACCACCGCTTGGGCTTCGTCTTCCGAATCTGACTCCGTGAGAAAATCGGACTCCAGGTGCCCACTCGGCGACGTTGCGCCGATGCGCCCCCACTGCACGAAGAGCAGGTAGGCGCCGAATGGGTGATCACTGTGCCCCGTTGGCGTGGTGACGATCTCGACGCTGTACGAAAATCCGTCGCTCCCCTCGAACGCGGCGGGGCGCCCGTGCACCGCGGCGTACCCGCCGATGGTGTTCGTGTCGCCTCGCGAATGATCGGCGGGGATGTGCTGTCCGGCCACGGGCGCCCGGCTAGCGGTTGCCGTGGAGCGCCTCCTTGATGACGCTCCCGGTGATGAACGCGACGTTGGCGGGACGTTCCGCGAGGCGGCGCATCAGGTATGGGTACCACTGGGTGCCGAACGGCACGTAGCACCGCATGCGGTATCCCTCGCGAACGAGGGATTCCTGCAGGTCGCGGCGGATGCCATACAGCATCTGGAACTCGAACCGATCCTTCTCGATGCCTTGCTCCGAAGCGAATCGCTTCGCCTCAGTGATGATCGCGGGATCATGCGTGGCGATGCCGGGATAGTTGCCGCGCAGCATGAGCTCCTGCATGCACTTCACGTAGCTGGCGTCGACGTCCTTCTTGTCGGGATACGCGACCGTTGCCGGTTCCTTGTACGCGCCCTTGCATATGCGAACCCGCGCGCCGAGTCCGTTTACGTGCTCGACGTCGTCGAAGGTGCGGTAGAGGGAGCTTTGCAGCACCACGCCCACGTTGGCCTTGTACACGGGATACAGGCGGTCCTCGAACAACTGCAACGTGATGTCGGTGTACGCGCTGGACTCCATGTCCAGGCGCACAAACGTTTCGTACTGCTGCGCGCGAGTGAGGATGTCCTGCATGATCGACACGCAGAGCTCGTGATCGATGTCGAGCCCCATCGCGGTGAGCTTCACTGACACGTTTGCGTCCAGCTTTGCCTGGTGGATCTTGTCCAGGAGGCTCACATAGGCATCACGCGCGTGGCGTGCTTCCTTCTCGGTGTAGACACTCTCGCCGAGCAGGTCGAGCGACGCAGTGATTCCCTTCGAGTTCAGCTCGCGCGTTGCGGCGATCGCTTCGTCGACTGTCTCACCCGCGACGAATCGGCTGGCGAAATGCTTCGCGAGCCGGTTATTGCGCACGAACTTGAAGACACGAGGCTGGTTGGAGAGATAGAGCAGCGTGTTGCGAAGCATGATCCTCGGAGCGACGACCCCACCATGCGCGGGGAGAGGTGGAATGTAACGGGGTGTGGGAGTGGGTCAGGGCGCCGCGGCGCGCAGCACCGGATAGGTGCGCTGCGCAAGCGCGGCGTCGAACATGTTCCAGGTCGCGAGCCCGTCATCGGATTCCGGGTCGAGGAGGTACATGGCGACGCGCCCCAATGGCTGGTTCGTCGGCACCACAAAACTCACCAACGCGCTTCCGGGCACCGCCTCCCAGTGCCCGAATGGCCGGACCTCATTGTGTCCTTGAAACGGGCGCGGCGACCGTACGACGGAGTCGATCGCGAAACGCTGCATTCGGGGAAGGAGCCAATTGGGCTGCACGCGATCCACTCGGACGCCATGCATGCGGAGCATTGCCACGGCGGTCGTATCGCTCAGGTAGTACGCCTCCGGCATGGATCGCGCGAGCGTCGGCACGAACCGGTCGAACACCGGCATCATCTGCGTGATGAACCGGCCTGTCCTGCGCAGTCCTTTCGGCACACCGGGCTGTGTGCGAGTTGAATCGCCAGTGCGTTCCAGAATTTCGTACGACACCGGCGCGGAGGGAGCCGTCATCGGAAGATCCGCGGCGAGCGCGAGCGAGGGACGCACCGTTGCGGCCAACGCCGCGTTCGCCCGCTCCTCCATGGTGCGGATCTCCCCGCTGCGCTCGGCGACCAGCGACAGGAGTTGCGTGACGAACGAGTACGTCGCCTTGACGCGACGCTCGAACGGATCGTGCGAGAACGCCTCACTGAGGATGGAGATGCGGCCGCGCAGCCCGTAGTAGTTGGTGCCGAATCGTGGATGACTGTCGTACGTGTACCAACCGCTGTGAGTGGAATCGGTGCTGATCTCGCGGCCGTCGCCATCGTTGAAGTTGCCATAGTCGAAGATCGCGAAGCCATCGCGCGTGCGGACACGCTGGCGCAACTCGGTGAGGAGCGTGCGGGAGTAGTCGCCCAGCGGTGCTGACGGGTTGAGCGAGGGCGAGTAGGTGAGTGCGTAGCCGTGGAAACTGCCGTCGGTGGTATGCAGGTCGACGAAGACGTCCGGGTTCCACTCGTTGAACATCGCGAGCGACGCGCGCGTCTCCGGCGCCTCGGCCTTGATGTAGTCACGGTTCAGGTCGAGTCCCTGTGCGTTTGGGCGCTGGCCCACCATCTCCGGACCGTTCTGTGATCCCCGCTGGCGTTCCTGCGGAAGGAAGCGCTCGTTGCCGTCGGCATTGTAGATCGGGACGGCAACGAGCACGATGGAGTCGAGCACGTTGGCGTTCGGCGCGAAGGTGAGGTCGCGAAGCAGCGCCTGCAGGGCTTCCTTTCCCTCGACTTCGCCGGCGTGAATGTTCCCCTGCACGTAAACGATCAGCTTGCCGGTCGCGCGGGCCTCGGCGGCGGAGTGCACGAGCGGTCGCGAGGCGATCACGTATGGAATGTCGCGGCCTTCGCTGGTCCGGCCGATCGATCCGAAGGCGAGTGGCGCGTTCAGGCGCTTGAGCGAGTCGAGGAACGCGATGACGTCGGCGTAGTGCGACGTCTCCAGGTAGTTCGTTCGCTCCGCGCGCGTAACGGGAAGGTCGTGTGCGCGCGTGACCATAGCTCCGCGAGGGATGGCCATCGTGGAGCACGACGTCGTGAGCATGAGTGCGGCCGCAATCGCGACAGGCCACGGGGTGGTGCTGGTGCGTGGGAGGTTCGGCGTCATGACGTAGGTGATGGTGTGCGTGGCGCAGCGTGCGCGACAAAGGTTGGCGACGCTCGCATCACAACGCAAAACGGGCCGGCAACCTGGCCGGCCCGTTGTGCATGGAAGTCGTTGCGTCTAGAAGTCGATCTGCTCGGGCTTCGACGGCTTTTCGCTGGCGGCCCCCTTGGCACGCGTCTCGGCGGCAGCGGCGGGCGGCGCGCCCTGATCGATGTCGACCTTGACGTTGCGTTGGAAGTCGTTGATGTCCTTGTCCTTCGCGCCGGCGCCGACGAGTGATCGGATAGCGTTGGCGGCCGTAGAGACGGGCACGCCGCGCGAAACAATGTCGGCGAGCACGGTGAAGGGCAGCGTGAGCGAGCGCCGCAGACCGCTCTGCTTCTTGAGCTTTCCGAGCTCCACCGCGGGAATGCCGGCGTGCATGGCGTAAGCGGCCGCCTTGATCTCGTCCGCGGTCGCCAGCGCGCCGAGCGCGCGATGGGCGCTGGCGAGGTCCATGGAGAGGTTGCGTATGGCGATGACGATCTGCTTGCCATCGGCACCGGCGGCGACACCTTCGTTCATCTTGTCGTAGAGCGGGGCGATAGGAATTCCCTGCGCCTTGGCGGAATCAACCACCGCATTGATGGCGGCAATTGTTGGCGCGTCCAGGCGGGCGGGCAGTCGGGGATCCTGCGCGACGGCCCGCACCGACATGCTGGCCAGTCCGGCAATCAACAGGAGATTGCGAGTCGTTCTCATGCTCACTTGGTGCTGTCCTCCACGACCAGTGCACTACTGGGCATACCAAAGTCGTCACCCGATGACCGCGGCGCGGTAGGATCGGCCATCCACTTCTCTCCGTTCACCACGAAGGCATAACGGTGCACGCCCACGGGGACCGACGCTGTGACGCTCCACACACCCTGATTGCTGGTGGCGATCAGGGCGGAGTCATTCAGCCCCCAATTGTTGAAGTCCCCGACGACCGCGACGGTCTTCGCACCGGGGGCCACGAGGACGAACTTCACCGGTTCCGGTCCGCCGACCGTGATGGCCTCGTGCTGCGGACGCGCCTTGAGGATGCCTGCGGTTGCGATGGCCACGATACCGGCGGCCAGGAGCGCTGCCCATGCCGGGCGGTGCGCGATGGTGGCGCCGATGGCCGTCCAGCCGCGACCGCGCTTCTTCTTCTCCGCATAGAGCCGACGAACGCGAACCATGACACGCCGCTCGAACGACTCGTCGAGGACGACCGGCCGCTGCAGGTCCTGCACGATCATCTCGAGCGTGGTACGTCCCCACTCAGCCACTGTGAACCTCTTTCAGTAGTACGCGCAGGCGGTCGCACGCGCGCATCACACGCATCTTCAGCGCCGAGACACCGACACCGGTGATCTCCGACATTTCCTCGTATCCCAGCTCTTCTACGTACTTCAGGAGGAATGCTTCCCGTTGGTCCGGACTCAACTCGCCAACGGCGCGCTCGATCTCCTCTCGCCACATCGTCTGTTCCGCCGGATGTTCCTCCGACGCATTCAGCAAGGCACCCTCGTCATGCACGAACGTCTGGCTGCGGCGCATGCGCCGCGCACCACTCGTTCGACACCTGTTGACCAGTATACGGAAAAGCCATGCCCCAAACCGCTCCGGTTCCTCGCAGCGCGAGAGCGAGCGGTAGGCGCGGGTGAAGGCATCCTGCAATGCCTCCTCCGCGTCCTCGCGATTACCCAGCATGTGTACCGCGTAACGAGCGTACCGGTCGCGGTAACGCGACACCAACACGCCATACGCGTTCACATCGCCATGCAATACACGCGTGACGAGTTCGCCATCCGCGCTCTCCATGCTCTCAAGACCCAACTTTGATACCCTTGGTCACAGTGAACTGACTTGGGGAGGATAGGAGGATAGGAAGATAGGAAGATAGGAAGATAGGAACCGTATCATCCTATCATCCTATCATCCTATCATCCTATCATCCTATCATCCTATCATCCTATCATCCTATCATCCTATCATCCCTGCCCTCCAATCTACCCCAAAGGTGAGCGAACGGCCGGATAAAACCGGCGCTGGCCGCGCGCGTGATCCAGCAGCACCGCGGCCGGGCTGAACCGCCCCGGAAAGCGCCCGTTCAGCTGTTCGAGACGTTCGACGATCGCCGCCGCGCCCACACTGTCCACATAACGGAAGGGTCCGCCAAGAAAAGGCGGAAATCCGATCCCGAACACCGCGCCGACGTCGCCGTCGCGCGCGGACCTGAGCACACGCTCATCCAGACAGCGGGCTGCTTCGTTCACCATCGCGAGCACACACCGCTCCTGGATTTCCGCCGACTCGATTGGGCGGCGCGGCGCACCGTGCGGGAAGAGCTCGTAGACGGTGGCGTCCACCGCGCCCTTCTCGCCCTCCTTGTCGTAGAGGTAAAAGCCGGCCCTGCCCTTCCGACCCGTGCGGCCGGACTCCACCACGCGACGCAACGACTCACTCGCCGCCATGCGCGCGCCGAACGCCTCGGCCATCACCACGCCCACCTTTCCTCCGACGTCGATGCCCACTTCGTCGAACAGGGTGATCGGGCCCACCGGGAATCCGAAGCCGAGCATCGCCTTGTCGACGGACTCGATGGACGCGCCCTCATCCAGCAGCCGGCCCGCTTCGTTCATGTAGGCGGACAGCGTGCGGGTGGTGTAGAAGCCTGGCGAGTCGTTCACCACGATGACGGTCTTGCCGAGCTTCTTTCCGTAGGCAACCGCCTCGACCGTGGCATCGTCGTCCGTGGCGCGCGTGACGATGACCTCGAGCAACGGCATCTTGTGCACGGGCGAGAAGAAATGCATGCCCAACACGCGATTCGGTCGCGCGGCGACCTCCGCGATCTTTGCGATGGGAATGGTACTGGTGTTCGACGCGTAGATCGCGTCCGTCCTCAGTAGCGGCTCCACTTCACGGAGAACGCGATGCTTGAGCGCGAGATCCTCGAACACCGCTTCGATCACCAGGTCGAGACGCCCGAACCCGGCGTACGTCGTGGTTCCTCCCACGAGGGAGATCTGATCGTCGTACTGGATACGTGTGACCTGTCGCTTCTTGAGACGCTCCTTGAGCACCTGACTCACCGCCGCGATGCCCTGCCCCACGCGTGCAGCGTCGGTGTCCTTGAGACGCACCGACGTGCCCTGCTGTGCCGCGACGGACGCGATGCCGGCGCCCATGAACCCCGCGCCGATGATGCCGAGCCCCTCGACTGACACGGGGACTTTCTCCGGGGCGTGCTCGACCCCCGGATCCTTCTTGAGCGCCGTGGTGGCGAAGAACAGAAAGACGAGTTCCTTCGAGACCTCCGACACCGTCATCTCGCCGAAGGCGCGCGCCTCCTCGCGATAGCCGGCCTCGCTGCCCCTGTCGTAGCCGGCCTGCACCGCGACGATCGCCGCCAGCGGTGCCGGATAGTGGCCGTGCGTCTTCGAGAGCACACCCTCACGCGCCTTCTTGAACACGATCGACCGCCCGATGGCGTTGTCCTCGAGCAGCCGGCCGGTGGCGCCGCGATCCTTGGGCGCGTGCTGCGGCTCAAGCGTGCCAGCGGCGAGCTTCCGCGCGCGGTCGATCGCGATCTCAAGCAGAATGGCCGGATGCACGAGCTCGTCCACGAGCCCCGTCTGGAACGCCTTCTTCGCGCGAACGTTCCGGCTCGTGAGGATCATGTCGAGGGCGCGCTGGAGCCCGATGCGCCTGGGCAGGCGCTGCGTTCCGCCCGCGCCGGGAATGAGGCCGAGCTGCACCTCCGGCAACGCGAGCACCGTCTTTGGGTGATCGCTTGCGACGCGATAGCGACACGCGAGCGCCGTCTCCAATCCGCCGCCGAGGCAGGCGCCGTGAATGGCGGCGACGACGGGCACCTTCAGCGCTTCGAGTCGCGCGAGCAAGGCCTGTCCGCTACGGCTCAACGCCTCGCCGTCGGCCGCGCTGTGCAGCGTGAGGAATTCGTCGATATCCGCGCCAGCGAGCCACGTGTCCGGCTTCCCGGTCGCGATGACGACGCCCTTTACCGCTGCATCCGCCTCGATGCGCGCAAACATCTCCGCGAACTCTGCGCGCAGCTCGGCAGTGACCTTGTTCACCGGCTCGCCCGGCAGGTCGATCGTAACGACGGCAATGCCGCCGACGTTCTGGAGTGTGAGTGCGCGCATCAGGTCCTCTCGATGACCATGGCGTGACCCATCCCGCCGGCGGCGCACACCGTCATCAGGCCGAACTGTCCTCCGCGTCGCCCGAGCTCATTGCACAGCGTGGTGAGGATGCGGCCGCCCGTCGCGCCAAAGGGATGTCCGATCGCGATCGAGCCACCCATCACATTGAGCCGCGCGCGATCCACCTCACCCACCGGTTTCGAAAACCCGGCGCGCTCGGCCCATACCTGCGACTCGAAGCCCTTGAGGTTGCACAGTACCTGTGCGGCGAACGCCTCGTGCATCTCGATGAGGTCGATGTCGCCGAGCGTGAGGCCAGCGCGCTTCAGCGCGACCGGAGCCGCGAGGACGGGTCCCATGAGGAGTTGCTCGCCGGGATCGAGCGCGGCATAGCTGTAGCTGCGAATGAACGCGAGTGGCGTGTAGCCGAGCGCCTTCGCGATCTCCTCGCTCATGAGCAGTACGGCGCTGGCTCCGTCGGTGAGCGGGGACGAGTTACCTGCCGTCACCGTTCCGTACTTGCGATCGAACACCGGACGCAGTGCAGCGAGTGCCTCGATGGACGTGTCGGAGCGGATGCCGTTGTCCGTCGACATGGCGTCGAATGCCGGCGGCACGTAGAGCGGCGCAATCTCCGCGGTGAGGCGTCCGTCGGCGGTGCCGGCGGCCGCGAGCCGATGCGACCGCAGCGCAAACTGGTCCTGCTCCTCGCGCGGAATCGCATTGATCTTCGCCATCTTCTCCGCCGACTCGCCCATTGATTCGCCGGTGGACGGCTCGGCGATGGCTGGCGTGATGGGCACGAGGTCGCGTGGGCGCACCTTCGCGAGCGCCTTCACGCGACCGCCGAAGGTCTTCGCCTTTGAGGCCGCAACGAGCGCGTCGCTCATGCCGCGCGAATGGAGGATTGGCACGTTCGACAGTGACTCCGCGCCGCCCGCGATGATGATGTCCGCGTGGCCGAGTGTGATCTGGTCGGCGGCGTCGGTGATGGCCTGGTTCGCGGAGGCGCACGCACGGCTCACCGTGAACGACTGTACCCCTTTCGGCAGCAGCGGCAGCAGCGAGACTTCGCGGGCGATGTTGGGGGCGAGCACGGAAGGGACGACGGTGCCATAGATGATGGCGTCGACGAGCTTCGGATCAATCTCCGACCGCTGAATGAGCTCGGTGACGCAACGTTTACCGAGGTCGATGGCGGAGATACTCTTGAGCGTGGTGCCGGAGCGCGCGAAGGGTGTTCGAATGCCGGCGACGATGGCCACTCGGCGTCCGGGAAGGCCATAGGTAGACATACGTTGAAGCTAGAGGCGGATTACCTTGGCGGGAGTGCCAATACCGGTGACCTCTCCTGACTTCGGGCGCGCGCGCGCGCTCGAGCTGCTCGCGGCGCAGCAGTTCGACGTGCTGATCATCGGCGGCGGTATTACCGGCGCCGGCGTCGCTCGCGACGCCGCGATGCGTCGATTGAGCGTGGCGCTCGTGGAGCAGAGCGATTTCGCGAGCGGCACGTCGAGCCGGTCGTCGCGATTGGTGCATGGTGGCGTTCGCTATCTCGAGCACGGACAGTTGCATCTCGTTTTCGAGTCGAGTCGCGAGCGTCGCACGCTGCTGCGCATCGCGCCGCACCTCGTGCGTCCCCTGTCGTTCACGTGGCCGGTGTACAAAGGCGCGCGCGTGCCGGTATGGAAGCTGGGCATTGGCCTCACGGTGTACGATGCGCTCGCGCTGTTTCGGAATGTGGGGCGACACGTGCGACTGAGTGCTCGCGGCGTGCTTGGGAAGGAGCCGCGACTGCAGTCGTCCGACCTTATGGGAGGCGCGCAGTACTGGGATGCCGCAACGGATGACGTGCGGCTCACGCTGGCGAACGTGATGTCGGCGCGGGAAGCGGGGGCTGTCGTCCTGAATCACGCGCGGGTGTCGGGGATGTCGCGTGACGACAGCGGTCGGGTGAACGGAGCGCACGTGCTCGACGCCACTTCCGGTGCAGCAGTCGAGGTGCGCGCCCGCGTCATCGTGAACGCGGCCGGACCGTGGAGTGACCGCGTGCAGGAGCTGGCGCAGGGTGCCTCACTCGCCGGTGTGCGCGGCAGCAAGGGTGTGCACGTGTGTGTGCCGCGCTCGCGCGTGGGAAACGTGGCCGCCGTTACGCTGATCGCGCCGCAGGATGGACGCGTGATGTTCGTCCTGCCCGCTGGCGCGTTCACGATCATCGGCACCACAGACACCTTCGACGACGTCGAGCCATGGAATGTGCGCGCGTCGGAAGCGGACGTGGCATACCTGCTGACATCGGCCAACCATCATTTTCCTGAAGCGCAGCTCCGACGCGACGATGTCGTTAGCGCCTGGGCGGGATTGCGTCCCCTTGCAGCGACCGCGGCGGGGACAGCGGATCCCGGCAGCGTGTCTCGCGAGCACACGATCGACGAGCCGCAACCCGGACTGGTGCGCGTGACTGGTGGCAAGCTCACCACCTATCGCGCCATGGCGGCCCAGGTGGTGGACGTTGTACAGCGCGCACTCGGCTCACGGGTGTCTCACGCGCAAACGGCAGAAGTGCCACTCGATGGCGGTGCGATCAGCGGCGTGCGATCAGCTGTCGATGCAGCCACGCGGACGACGAGCGATCCCGTGGTGGCAGAACGCCTGGTGCACGCGCATGGCGCCGAGTGGCCGGCGGTGTGGTCGCTGGCGGAGGCGGATGCGTCGCTTCGTGCGCGCATTGTTCCAGACCGGCCTTACATCCTCGCCGAGTTGCGCTATGGTGTCGAGCGGGAGCTGGCGTGCACGCTCGGTGACCTGCTCATCCGCCGCGTGCCGCTAGCGTTCGAGACCGCCGATAATGGACGCGAGGCCGCGCGGCACATGGGTCCCTTTGTGGGGGCCTGGCTCGGGTGGTCTGCGGACAAGCTCGACCTAGCGCTGGTGGATTACGACCGCGAGGTAAGTGCGATGTTCTCGGTCGACCGCTGAGTCCGCGCGCGACCGAGAGCGGCCATGCTAGACCTCGTCTTCCTTCAGCTCGTGGATCGTCTTCAGCTCGGTGATCTTGAGCTTGCGCATCATCGTGGGAAGCTTGAGCAGCGCGATCTCGCCGACCTTCTTGCCGAGCAGCGCGCGGCCGATTGGGGACGACATCGTCACCTGCCCTTCCTCGAATTCCAGGGCGTCGCCGAACACGAGGGCGTAGCTTTCCTTGAGGCCGGTCTTCTCGTCCTCGACCTTGACGTGTGAGCCGAGTCCGACGGCGTCGGTGGCGATCTGGGAGACGTCGATGGAGGAGAGCTTGCTGAGGCGCTCCCGCAGCTGGCTCAGGCGCGCGCGGACGAACTGCTGGCGCTCGAGGGCCGCCTTGTACTCGCTGTTCTCGCGCAGGTCGCCCATTTCGACGGCGCGCCGGATCTCCCCGGGCAGGGTGACGTTCAGCTCGAACTGGAGCTTTTCGACTTCCTCTCCAAGCGATGCCTTGAGCGCTTCAATCATGAGAATGCCGTACTTCGAGACACAAAAAACAGATGACGCCCGACCGGGGTCGGGCGCCGCATGGGTGGAGTCTATCTTGCGCCGCTGTTCGAGGCAAATCCGGGGGGGCCGAAATAGGAGTTGTTCGATTGGCGCAGGCCAGGAGTTGCCGAGCGTTTGCTGTTTCCGACATCCAAGGCCGATGTCCGACCTTTCCGTGTTTTCCGCCAACTGTCGTCGCGGTTCCGCTTGTGAACTTCGTAACTGCGGAACGGCGACGACAGTTGGCGGAAAGAACGGAAAGAACGCAGGTCGGACCTGGATGTCGGACAAAACCGCCACTTCGCTTCGCTCGCGGCACGCGTGACACTGCACATCGAAGCGATCGAACCGGGAGTCATCCGCCTCGCGTTCAGCAACTGGCGCGGACGGGCCGTGGGCTACGAGGTCAGCGCCTATTTGATAGACGGCGTGCTCGTGGACACCGGCTTCCTGCGTGTGAGCGGTGAGCTCGCGGCGGCGGTGGCGTCGTTGTCACCGCGCGGCGTCATCGTGACGCATTGGCACGAGGACCACGCGGGAAACGTGGCGCGGTTGGCGGCGGCCGGGATTTCCATGCGCATGCATCCTGCCTGCGAGGCGGCGCTGCGCGAGCGACCGGCCATTCGCTTTTACAGACAGTTTGTGTGGGGGCGGAATCCGCGCCTGAACGCTCGCTTACGCGACTTTGATCCGGCCCCGCTGCAGGTCATCCCGACACCGGGACATACGGAAGACCACGTCGTCGTGTGGGATGCGGAGCGGCGCATCGTGGCGAGCGGCGATCTCTTCCTGGGCGTGAAGGTGCGCGTCGCGCATCCGCACGAGTCGCCGCTGGTGCTCGTGCAGAGCCTGCGGCGGGTGATGGCGCTGGAGCCACGCGTTCTCCTCGACGCGCACCGCGGCGTGGTACGCGATCCGGTTCCGATGCTGGCCGCGAAGATCGCGTGGATGGAGGAGACGATGGGCGAAATCATCGCGCTCGCCGGCACTGGAGCCAGCGAACGCGAGATTCAACACCGGGTACTCGGCCGCGAGACCTTGGTGGGGTGGGTGAGCCGCCTTGAATATTCGAAGCGGGCGTTCGTGCGTTCCGTGCTACAGAATGGGGCGTCTGGTTAGGGCGCCGTCGAGCAGTCAGGTCTTCTTCGTGTCTGCGGTGGGACCGTACATCTCGGGGACCTTTTCTCCGACAAGGCGCAGGTAAAGGCCGAGCTGTGCGCGATGATGCACGAGGTGGTTCAGCACGGTCCATCGCAGCGATTGGTAACGGGACTTCGTGAATATGAGCTCCCCGGCGGCCTTGAAATGCCAATCCTCGTTGAACTGCGCGTCGGTCATCTTCGCGATGGCGTCGCGGCCGATCTTTGCGTTGTTGTCGAAGTCGGTGACGAGCTTCGCGGTCGGCTGCACGCTGTAACCGCCCTTGGGGCCGTTGACGGGAGCGATGTCGAGCTCGGGCTTGTCGGTGACCATGGGGACCCAGGCTGGCATCATCGACACGAGTTGCGCGAGGTGGGCCAAGGGGAAGGCGTTTTCGTGGGGCTTCCAGTCGCCCTTGCCGTCGGGGACGCGTTCAAGGACGGTACGGGTGATGGCGATTTCGTTGTCGTATTCGGGGAGGATAAGGTCGGCGATAGACATTCGAATCTCCGGTCACACTGTGGTTTGAAACAACTTGAACCGCGACGACAGTTGGCGGACTAACGGAAAGAACTGGAGTTCGGACCTGGATGTCAGATGCTCCGATCTCTTTCCGATATCCAGGTCCGATGTCCGCATTTTTCCGAGCTTCCGCCAACTGTCGTCGCTTCTGTCCGGTGCCGCCCCGTCTGTCCTGAATGAACCGAAGAGGTCAGCGGTGCATGGGCAGCTTGGCGTCCGTATCTGCCGGCTCGTGCGGCGCGCCGTTGGCCTTCGCAAATTCGTCGCGCAACGCCTGCATGTTCGATTCCCGCTTGTCGAGGAGACGCTTGAGCTTGCGTGGCTTGTGCCTCGCATGCGCATATGCGGTCACGAGCGGCAGCGCGACGGTGTTGTCGAGATAGCAGACCACCGCATCGGGCAGTCGATCCGGATCGATCTTGCCCCAGCTCACCGCCTCGGCGGGGGTCGCACCGCTCAGGCCGCCGGTATCGGGGCGCGCGTCGGTGATCTGGAGGAAATAGTCGTGTCCCTTCTCATCGATGCCGAGCACTTCCTGGATCTGAGGTTCGGTCTGCAGCGCGAAGTTCTTCGGGCTGCCACCACCACAAATGAAGATTGCGCTCTTGCCGCCGCCGCGCTTGGAGCCGAGCACGATGGACGCCGTTTCGTTGACGTCGGAGTTGGGGTCGATGACGCACTTGTTTCCCTCGAGCGCCAGTGCGGCGATGTTCATGCCGATGGACGAATCGCCCGGTGATGACGTGTAAATCGGCACGCCGCACTCATAGGCAACGCCGAGCAGTGACTTGTTGCCGATGCCGAGCGCCTTCTCGCGTTCGCGGATGTACTTGCCGCAGAGTGCGTGAAATTCGGCGCTGCTCATGGCGCGCTGGAATTCCGGGCCTTGGACGATCTTGCGGAAGAACGCGTCGGTGCTGAGCAGGACGTCGTAGTCGAAGAAGATGTCGTAGATGCGGACGATGCCTTCCTCGCGCAGCAGCGTGTCGCTCGCCTGCGCGTTGCCACGGTGCATGGAGAGGCCGAGACCGAAGTGCGCGTCGTGGTAGAGGTTCGCGCCCGTGGAGATGATCCAGTCGACGAAGCCCGACTCGATGAGCGGAATCAGCGCGGCCATGCCAAGTCCGGCGGGGGTGAGCGCGCCGGTGAGTGTCATGCCGACGGTGACGTCGGGCTCGAGCATTTTCTGCGTGTATAGTTGGCACGCCTCCCGAAGCCGCGCGCCGTTGTAGGCGAGGAAGGTACCGTCGATCAGGTCAGCGGCGGTCTCGGTGCCATCGATGCGCTTCGGCGCGATGCGTCCGCCCTGGAGGAACTTTGACGTTTCGTGCGCGGTGTGTTGTTCCCCCTTGTGCTCGCGCTGCTCAGCGGCGCGCTTCTGCTCGCTCTTGTTGCCTGCGGCGGATGACTTTGCCTTGTCCGTGCCGTGGCGACTCGCCTTGAATCCCCCGCGCTCGCGTCCGTCGTCGTTGCCGGGCGTGTTGCCCCCAGAAGTCTTCTTGCTTGCCATTGTCTGTCGTGTGTCCGTGTTATCGCGAGTTCACGGCGTTGTACGCCTCGATCACTGCATGCGCCGCTTCGGCGGGGTCGTCCGTGAGCAACATCAGGTCCATGTCGCCGGCGGAAATCTTACGCTCGGCGAGCACGCGGGACTGGAGCCAGCGGAGTAGTCCCGCCCAGTAGTGGCGGCCAAAGAGTACGACCGGGAACTGGTAGATCTTGCCGGTCTGGATGAGCGTGAGCGCCTCGAACGCTTCGTCGAGCGTCCCGAAGCCGCCGGGAAAGATGATGAAGGCGCTGGAGTATTTGATGAACATCGTCTTCCGCACGAAGAAGTAGCGGAAGTTCACCAGCGTATCGACGTAGGGATTCGCGCCCTGCTCGAAGGGCAGCTCGATGTTGCAGCCGACCGATTTTCCGCCGCCCTCCTTTGCGCCCTTGTTGGCGGCTTCCATGATGCCAGGGCCCGCGCCGGTGATGATGGTGAAGCCAGCGACGGCGAGCAGGCGCGCAGTTTCCTGGGCGGCGAGGTACTGCGGGTCGTCGGGGGCGGTGCGTGCGGAGCCGAAGATCGAGACGCCGCGCTCGACCGTCGCGAGGTTGTCGAAGCCCTCGATGAATTCGCCCATGATGCGCATGACACGCCATGTGTCCGTGGTGCGGAAGTCCCTCGCCTGTGCGCCACCGACGGTGTCGGGCGCCTGGAGGAGCTTCTCGTCCTCGGTGACTGGGCTGACGAAGTCGCGGAGGTCGCTGTCGATCTTGCGGACGGCGCCGCTGCTGCGCGGCGTTGAGGTTTGCGACGGGGGCATGCGTCCCGCGGCGCGATGTCCCTCCTCGGTGCGTTCGCGGAGGCCTTCCTGTGCTTCGGCCTGGGCCGCGGCGAGTCGCGCGGGATTGCCGCGCTTGCCGGTGGCGGTGCGCGCGGACTTCGGCGCGCTGCGCTTTGTCTTCGCCGTGAGCGCGTCAGGAGCCTTGGGCCCGCGTGCCGATGCTGCCTTCTTCTTCGGCACGAGCTTCTTTGCGGTCGTTTTCTTCTTCGATGTGGCCATGTGGTGAGTGTACACGGCCGACCGTGCGACGCGCCAGCGACGGCGTCTGGTTCGCGAGCACTCGCGAAATGCCGAGTTCGCGCGAGGGGCAACCAGCGTTGTGTCGGCGAGCGCTTGCCCCTCCGCTCGCTGTTGGGTTTGTTGCGCCATGTGGTGTAACGGCGGCGCATGCCGGTAATCGTCCTCGTAGCCGATGGAGCGCGCCTCGATGCCTTCGAGGGCGCCTTAGCCGACCTTCCAGCGCTTCGGCGACTGCGCGACGAAGGCGGCCTGCATCCCATCACCACCGTCTTTCCGTCGGTGACCGGCCCCGCTTATACGCCCTTCATGACCGGCCGCTATCCCGGACCCATCGGCATCCCCGGCATCCGGTGGTACGATCGCAGTCGTCGCGCATGCGGATGGCCCGGCCGCTCGCGCAGTTACGTCGGCATCCAGTTCAGGCGATTCGACGACGATCTCGCGCCCGATGCACCGACGATCTTCGAATTGGTGCCGAATAGTATCGGGGCGCTGAGCGTGATCACGCGCGGTCTCTCGCCGTCGCAACGGCTCGGCACGCTCACCGCGCGCTCGGCCGCTCGGGTGGCGCTGACGCACTTTCGCGGAAAGGCCGAACGCTGGCTCGACGTCGACCGCGAGGTGATGGACGCCATTCCCCGACGCGTGCGGGAGGAGCGGCCCGACTACGTGTTCGCTGCGCTGGCCGGCGTGGACAAGGCCTCGCATGCGCACGGCCACGAGAGCGCGCTCGTGCGTGAGGCGCTCGCCATCGTCGATGCGACCGCGGCCCGATTGCGGAGCGATGCGGAGTCGGGTGGATGGTGGGACGACACTCACCTGTTCGTCGTGAGCGACCACGGTCACTCTGCGGTTGCGCATCACGAGGATCTCGTCCGCGTGATCGCCGCCACGGGACTGCGCGTGATGGCGCATCCGTGGGCGCTCGGCTTCTCGCCCGACGTTGTGGTGATGGTGAGCGGGAATGCGATGGCGCATGTGTACGTGGAGCCGCAGCGACGCGAGCGTCCGTGGTGGGGGGCGCTGCAGGCGCGCTGGACGCCGCTCGTCGACACGCTGCTGCGGCGCGAGTCCGTCGACCTGCTGCTGCTCCCGCACTCGGCGACGCGGTGCGAGATCCGGAGTGCGGAGCGCGGAGCGGCCGAGGTGGGACGCGATGGCGACGTCTATTTCTATCGCCGGATCACGGGCGATCCACTCGGCTGCGGCTCGGACGTGCGCGGTACGGCCGACGAGACGCACGATGCGCTCGCGAGCTCCGACTACCCCGATGCCATCGTGCAGATCGTGCACCTCGCCGGCGCGGCACGTTCGGGCGACATCATCCTCTCGGCGTCGCGTGGATGGGATCTAAGAGCCAGGTACGAGCCGATCCCGCATCGCAGCTCGCATGGCGCCTTGCATCGCGATCACATGATCGTGCCGCTGCTCACGAACAGGCCGCCGGCCCGGAAGCCCCGTCGTACGACCGACCTCTTCGCCACCGCGCTGACCGAGCTGGGTATTCCCGTTCCGGCCGGACTGGACGGGGAGTCGTTCGTCGATCCGCCGCGCTGAACAGCTTTGATGTCTCTGTCTCCAGCATGAAACGCCTCCGTCACTTGATCTTTCTGCATCGGCGGATGAATTGCCCTCCCGTTGATCGCTGTCCGTCGTGCGGACCTTAGGACATGCGATGGAGTCAACTCACCCTGCGGATTGCGTTGCGTGCGGGATGGCGCGGCCGCGCCTCAGCGCGGTGCCGCCACCACCGGCCGCGTGCTCACGTAGATGTTGCTCTCGCCCGTCAACCGGGTTGACCCGAAGTACAGCGTCGTGCCATCCCAGGACATCGACGGACGCGTCTCGCCCGCCGAGCTGTTGACGCTCTCACCGAGATTCACAGGCGCGGACCACGCGTCCTGCACGCGCGCGCGCGTGGTCCGCCAGATGTCCTGCGCGCCGAAGCCGCCCGGGCGCGTGCTGAAGAAGTAGAGCTCGAGCCCATCGTGCTGGATGTACGGCTGCCCATCTTCCTGCGCACTGTTCACCCCCTCGACGAGGGTCGGCGCGGCGTAGCTGCCGGCAGTCACCACGCTGGAATACAAGTCCGCGTCGCCGGTCGTCGCACCGTCCGCCTCGGGCGACGCACCGCCTGGACGCGTGCTCGAGAAGTAGAGCCTCGTGCTCCCGCCGGGCTCGACGATTGGTACCGGACCCGCCTCGTTCGCCGGGCTGTTCACGGAGCAGCCGAGGTTCTGGGGCGCTTCCACCGTGCCGTCGTCCTTGAAGCGAGTGACGTAGATGTCGTCACCACCGCACCCGCCCGGGCGGTTGCTCACGAAGTAGAACTCGCGTGAATCCCGTGACGCCATCGGGCAAAAGTCGTTCGCCGGCGAGTTCACGGGCTCGCCCATGTTCGCCGGCTCGCCCCACGGTAGGTCGGTGCTCGCGCGGCGCGCCACCCAGATGTCGGTTCCTTGACTGCCCGGGCGGTTCGACGCGATGAAGAACGTCTTCCCGTCGCGTGAGACGGAGGGGCACCCCTCCACCGCCGTCGTGTTGAAGGTCGGGCCCGCGCCGGGCGCCACCGTCTCGATCCGTGCCGCGGTCCCCCACGCCCCGAACGGGCCGTACGGCTCGACTGAGCTACCGGGTTCGACCAACCCGCTGCACGCGCTCGCCGTCCCCAACACGGCTGCAGCCAGTGCCGCCGCGCATGCCACCCTCCGCGCCATCTGCCGCCTCTTGCCCGCGTCCTTCGTCAACTGCCTCATCATCGTCTCCGCATGCATGGTCGCGACGCCGCAGCCCGTGGGGCCCTCGTGCAACGTCCTCTGGGCGCATGTACGACGAAAGTCATCTCGATTGGCTCACGGCTCTTGCTCGCGCTCGCGCGCTCCCACCATCTTGGGACGCCGGATCGCGAATCCCCGCGGCCGTTCTTCAGCCGTGAGAGGGGAGTGAGTCAGTCCCGCCAGCCCGCCGCGCACGAGAGCGTCTCGCGCCAAGACACCATCACCCGGCTGCTGTTCGAGCTCGGCGCCGGCGACCGGAAGGCATTTGACCGGCTGGTCCCCCTCGTCTATGAGGAGCTGCGCTTGGTCGCTCGCCGACAGCGCCGGCGATGGCAGGGCGACGACACACTCGGCACCACGGCGATCATTCACGAGGCGTACATGCGGCTCGCCGCCCAGTCGGCACCCGGATGGGCGAGCCGCTCGCACTTCCTCGCGGTCGCCGCGCGGGCCATGCGGCAGGTCCTCCTCGACTACGCAAAGGGACGCCAGGCGGCGAAGCGCGGGGGCGAGCAGCGCCGCGTGCCGTTGGAGGAGATCGAGGAGACGCTGCAGGCGCGCGACGATTTCGGCGGCGAGCACGCGGAGGCCCTCCTGGCCGTCGAGGAAGCGCTCGTCAGGCTCGAGCGCGACGATCCGCCGCTGGCGCGGCTCGTGGAGTGCCGGTTCCACGGCGGCCTCACGATTGAGGATACGGCCGAGGCACTCGGTATCTCCCCCGCCACCGTGAAGCGCCGCTGGGCCCTTGCGCAGGCATGGCTGCATCGTGACATGTCGCAAGCGGCCGGCGACGGCAGGTGACCGAGGAAGTCGAGCATCTCTGCGCGCGGGCGCTCGAGCTCCCCGCCAACGAGCGCGACGCGTTCGTGCTCGAGGCCTGCGGAGATCGGCGGGAGCTCGGAGACGAGATCCTCTCGCTCCTGGCGCACGCCGACGCGGGCGAGCAATTCTTCGACGACCTCGCCGTCGCGATGCGCGCGGCGCTTCCCGCGATCGACGCGGAAGTGGCGTCGCTCGACCCGATGATCGGGCGGATCGTCGGCCGATTTCGCATCACGGCCCTGCTGGGGCGCGGCGGGATGGGCGCCGTCTACCGCGCGCGTGACGAGCGGCTGGACCGCGATGTCGCACTCAAGCTCCTGCCGCCGCACATCGCCGACGACCCTGATGCCGTCGGGCGCTTCCTGGTCGAAGCGCGCGCCGCAGGCACCCTGTCGCATCCCAACGTCTGCACCGTCCACGAGATTGGCGAGAGCGACGATGGGCGCACCTACATCGCGATGACGATGTACGAGGGCGAGACGCTGCGGCAGCGTCTCGCACGCGGCCCGCTGCCGGCACGCGAAGCCGCCGCGATCGCCCGCGACCTTGCGCGCGCACTGCGCGCTGCGCACGCGCGCGGCATCATCCACCGGGACGTGAAGCCGGCCAACGTCATGCTCGGATGCGACGGCACGACGCGCCTGCTCGACTTCGGCCTCGCGCGGCTGGGCGACGCGACTCTCAGTGCGGCCGGCGCGACGCCGGGTACGATCGCCTACATGTCGCCGGAGCAGTTCTGCGGCGCGCCGGTAGACCACCGCACCGACCTCTGGTCGCTGGGCGTCGTGTTGCACGAAATGCTCGCCGGCGTGCGCCCGTTCCATGGCGGAAGCGACCGCGCCGTGCAGCTCGCGATCCAGCACGATCCGCCCGCGACTTTCGCCGAGGTCCAATCGCCCGTGCCACCGAGTCTCCAGCGCGTGGTCGAGCGCCTCCTGCGCAAGGCGCCCGAAGAGCGCCTTGGCGACGCGGCGGCGGTCGAAGCGGAGCTCGACTCCGTACTGTCGGGGAACGCGGAGGTGAGATCGGCCGTCGCGCCCACACGGGGGCTACCGGCGGCGCGCGGGCGGCGGCGCATGCTCCTCCCGCTCGTCGCGCTCGGGTGCGCCGTCGCGCTCGCGGTCGCGATTCCGGGCGCGATCCGGCAGCATGGCCCGGATGAATCGAAGCGTGTGGCGGCCACATCGCCGGCCCGTTCCCTGGCTGTGCTGCCCTTCGTCGACATGAGCGGCGACACTGCGAACCGGTACTTCAGCGACGGCCTGACCGAGGAGATCACGACTACGCTTGGCCACATCCGGGGGCTGCAGGTTGCCGCACGCAGCTCGTCCTTTGCACTGCGCGGCCGCGACCTCGACGTGCGCACCATCGGGGACACCCTCGGCGTCGACGCCGTGCTCGAAGGAAGCGTGCGCCGCGCCGATCGCCGGCTGCGGGTCGCCGCGCGGCTGATAGACGCACGGACCGGCCTTCAGCTCTGGTCCGACGAATATGAGCGCGAAATGTCGGACGTCCTCACGATGCAGGACGAGATCGCGCGCGCGATTGCCGAGGCGCTCGAGCTGCGAATGCCGGCGGCTGGGGGCATGCCGCGCTCGCGCGGGGCAACCGACCCCGCCGCGTATGACCTGTACCTGCACGCGCTGTCGCTGCGCAGCCAGTTTCGGCCCGAGGCGCTGCGGCGTGCCTCGGGCCTGCTCGACCGCGCGGTCGAGATCCAGCCCGACTTCGCACTCGCGTGGGCCGCCAAGACGAGCGTCATTGCGCCGCTCGTCTTCTTCCGGCAAGTGAGGGCCGACCGCGGGGTGCCCGAGATGCGCGCGGCCACGGACCGCGCCTTCGCGCTCGACCCGCTTAGCGGCGAGGCGCACGTGGCGCGTGGGATCATTCAGCTTTTCTGGGATTGGAACTGGACAGACGCTTGGCGCTCGTTGGACAGCGCCGTGGTGCTCACCCCGAGCGACCCGCACGCGTGGCAGCAGTTGGCAAACTACTGGCGTGCGGTGGCCAGCCCCGACGAGGCGGCGGCGGCACGCCTGCGCGGCCTCGCGCTCGACCCGCTCGATCCGAGGCTGCGCTACGCGCTCGGTGACGAGTACCTGGCCGCGGGACGTCTGGCCGAGGCGCGTGCGGCATACGAACGCGCCGCAGCACTCGACCCGATGCACCCGAGTACCCTCGGGCTGGGCCCGACGCCGCCCCGGGGCACCTGGAGCGTTTCGCTCGCCGAGGGGCGCGAGGCGGACGCAGTGCAGGAACTACTGCGCGTGGCGACGCTGCGCGGGGCCAGCGCCGACGAGGCGGACGCACTGCGCCGCGCGTTTGCGTCGGGCGGTATCCGCGGGTTCTGGCTTCGCTGGATCGTCATGGACGAACGGCTCAGCAAGCCATCGGTCGACCCGATGCGTCTCGCATCGCTCCGCGCCATGGCTGGCGACACCGCGCGGGCGCTCGACGTGCTGGAGAAGGCGTACGCGGCGCGCAACCCGGCGCTGGTCTTCATCCGCACGTCGCCGGAGTTCGCCGCGCTGCGCGACCAGCGACGGTATCGGCGGATCGTCGAGGCGATGCGGTTCCCGCCGCGCTGAGCGGCGTCTTTGCGAGCACGCTGAGGGCCCTTGGCGTCGCTCCGCCGCCGCCATATGGACGGCGCCAGTTTTTTCTAGGCGGATGGACGTCCGCGTACGTCTGGCGCCGCGCACCGGTGGGCTGCCCCGCGACCCGTCCACGCCGGATGCGCCGCGCGCCGCGGAAGACAAGCGGCTCGACGGCGCAAACCCGTTCGGCGACACGCTGTTCACGGAGCGCAACTGGCAAATCGTGGACGCGTTGCGCCGGGTCGCGGCCGAGGCGAACGAGAGTCCGGCCCGCATCGCGCTTGCGTGGGTGCTGGGCCGGCCTGGTGTCACCTCGACGCTGATGGGGGTGAGCCGTGCCGAACAGGTGGCGGACAACGTAGCCGCGCTTGCGGTGACTTTGTCGGTTGAGCATCACGCCGCGCTCGATGCGGTGAGCGCGGGCGGCGGTCGGATGCTCTACAGCCTGTTCACGCCCGCGATGCGACGACAGGTGGTGTTCGGCGGCTCGGAGGTCACTGCGCACCGCGCGTGAAGAGCAATGCGGGCACACTCCGCCGCAGTTCGCAGCGGGGTCGGCGGCAGGTGCTCCGAGGCGTTGATTACACCGGAGCGCGCTTCAGGGCGCGACCGCTGTAGCCAACAGGTGCCGCACGTCGACGTTGGGCAGATCCGGAAACCGCGTGCGTAGCGGAGCGGCATCGAATGTCATGTCGAGCGTGTCCATGACCACCGCGGCGCCTGTCTGCGCGGCGAACGATGGCTTCACGGGGCGCAGGAAGACGGACATTGCGCGCAGGATCGGTCGCGGCACGTGTTGCGCCTCGCGCGATACCCCGTGACTCATCGCCAGGAGCGCGACGAATTCGGAGAGCGTGAGGTTCGATGGACCGCCGATCTCCACGGTTTGCGAGCGGAGGCTCACGTCGACGACGGCCCGCTCCACCAACGCCGCAACTGCGTCGGCCGACACGAAATTGATCGGATTCTGCCCGCGTCCAAAAACGAGGCCTCGTCCGCGCTGGCGAAGCGGCTCGCCGAGAATGCCGATCCAGGTCTCGGCGAAAGCGGTCGCGCGGACGATCGTCGCGCGGACTCCACTGCGCTGGACGTATTCCTCCGCCTCGTACTTGGCGCGAAACAGTTCCATGGGGCTGGAGGGCGACGCGCCGACGACGGAAACGAGAATGAAGTCGGCGCCTGCTGCCGCGGCGGCGTCCACCAGGAGCCGGTTGCCCTGCCGATCGACTGTCTCGGTGGAGCTTCCGTTAGTGCCGGCAAAACCGTGGGCCGCGGCCACGATGGTCGAGACGCCGTGGGCCGCGCGGCGCACGCTCTGCTCGTCGCGCAAGTCACCACGGACCACTTCGGCACCAAGTGCGGCGAGCTTGGCGGCCCGCGTGGGATCACGTGTGAGCACGCGCACCGGGAGCTTTCGCGCGAGCAGTCGCCGCACGAGGCGCGACCCGAGCGTGCCAGTCGCGCCGGCAACGAGAATCATGACGGCCTGGCGCCCGTTGCGGTGACGACACTGCGAACTGCTGCATTCGCGTCTTCGCCCGTGTCCTGCGCCGGTTCCAGGTAGAAGCGGGCCCATTCCGCGCGGTCGTCGCGAATGCCGAAGATTATGACGCCGCGCATGAGGTGCGGCGCGCCGTCGCGCCGCGTGCCGCGCATCTCCCATTCGGACCAGACGGTCTGGTCACTCGTAGCGCTGCGGACGACGACCGCCTTCAGGTCCGGCACGTGGGCGAAGATCTGTTCCCAGTTGCGCCGCACCTGGTCGCGCCCGACGAAGCTGCGTGACGGGTGCAGGGGCGTCTCGTTGCGGTAGTCGGTCGTGAAGCAGTCAACGAGTGCGTCGAGGTCTCGTGCGTTCGTCGCTGCGGCGAGCCGTTCGATCGCGGCCTCGGGCCGTTCGTGCTGGGGTGACGTTGTCATCGCCGCGCCTCGCGAGTTAGAATATCCAATGCACCACTGTGTATTGAATACATAACTATGGATCGAAATACCGGACCCGTCAAGGGCAGGCGGCGCTACGACGGCGCGGGACGGCGGGCGCAGGCGGAGCGCACCCGCACCGCGATGCTGGAAGCGGCAGAGCAGCTGCTGCTCGCCAACGGCTATGCCGGGACGACCATTGCCTCGATTGCCGAGGCGGCTGGCGTATCCGCCGAGACGATCTATAAGGTGTTCGGCGGCAAGCCCGGGCTCGTGGCGGGCGTTCGCGAGCTGCGCCTGGCGGGTGCGGGGCCGGGGCACGCCGAGGCGCGATCGGATCGGGCGCGCACGGTGGTATCCGATCCACGCAAGCTCGTGGCACGGTGGGGTCAGCTCACGGCAGAGGTGGCCCCACTGGTGTCGCCCATTCTCCTGCTGGTGCGTGATGCGGCCGCGGCGCACCCAGAGATGGCCGCGTTGCATGCGAAGCTCGACGACGACCGGCGTCGGCGGATGAAGGTGAATGCCACACACCTGCGGGACACTGGGCATATTCGGGCGGGCGTGACATTAAGTGAGGCCGTGGACGTGTTGTGGACGTACAGCTCGCCAGACCTGTACGACTTGCTTGTCGTGCGTCGAGGTTGGTCAGCCGTGCGATACGGCCGCTTCGTCGGCGATGCGATCGCGGCGGCGCTGTTGTCGCGACCCTGAAGGGGGTCCGAGCCGCGCGCGGGCGGCATCGGGAGCCAGCTTCTTCACCATTGGGTAGACCGGTGCAATGAAGCGATAGGCGAGCCGATAGAGTGCCGTCTTCGACTGCACGCCATGGAGCGGCATGATGATCCCGGGGCGAAACATGTCCGCCGCCTTGAACGGCAGCCGCATGAGAGCGTTCTCCGTCCGCCCTTTGACGCGCCCCCACATCGTGCGCCCGTTTTCCGTACTATCGGTGCCCTGGCCCGATACGTACACGAAAGTCATGGCGGGATTGATCCGACTCACCGTCTCCGCGACGGACATCGTCAGGTTGTACGTCACCTTGGTGTAAGCCCTCGCTCATGCCGGCGGCGGAAACGCCGAGGCAGAAGAAGCATGCGTCGAGGCCGACGAGCCGGTCGCCGATCGTTGAAAGATCAGTGAAGTCGTGCACGATCTCGGTGAGCTTGTCATGGCGCCGGTCGTACCGCCTGCCGAGGGCAGTGCGGCCGACGCCGACGACGCGTTGGACGTCGGCAGCGATCAGGCACTCGCGCAGCACACCCTGACCGACCATGCCGGTCGCACCAAACAAGAGGATGTTCATTCGAAGGTGGCTGGGACGAGTAGTGACGAGCGGACATCGGACGGTACGTGATTACTGGAACGCGGTGTTGGAGAGCACCGCCATGCTCGTGGAGGAGTCCCCCGGCAGGCCTCCGGCCAGATTTGGCCGGAGCATCGCTCACCACCCCCCACGCCACCCGTGGCGCGGTCCAGCCCGGAATTACCAGGCCCAATCTCTACCAGCGCGGGATGGAAGGTCCATCCGCTGTGCGCAACCGCAGAGACCGCACGTGGGCGTCAGGGGAAATACATCGCGGCGCTTCCGCCGTCTGTCCACTTCGACCGTCACCTCTCGCCCAGCAACGTCGTGACTGCATTGAAAGTGTCTACGTCGGCCATGGGGTCCCACTTGGCTTGCGCGTCAGCACCCCGGCATCGCTCTCGGCGCGGCACTCCTCGCGGTGACACGCTGCACCACTACTGACACCATCTCGCGGTCGGTGACGATCTGCCGCACGAGTACCGACCCGAGCCGTGCCGGCTCATACCGCCACGTGGGCAATGTCCTCCGCACCGCGTAGGCGTAGTCTTGGTCACTCGTCTGGAGGATGCGTGCCCCTCTCACCTCCGGCTTGCCGGTCGTGTCGACGACGAACGCCAGCTCCACGAAATGGCAGCCGTCAGGCCGCGGACCCGACGGGCGCGTGGTTGGTCCCTCTCCGCGCGTCAGGTTCCTGGCCGCGACGTCCACCGCGCACTCGCGATACACGGAACGGCCCGCCATGAACACCGAGTCGCTCGAGCGCAGCTCGCACCCGGGGCGCGGACGAGGATCGTCCCCGGACGTTTGACGGCTGAATACACACCCCGACGCCAGGAGCGCCACCGCCGAGAACAGCACCACGCAGGATCGCATACCTGCTCGCCGCGAACTCACGCGCCCGCGCGGATGATCATTTCCTGTTCCGTCGCGCATACATCGCCACTCCCACGAGCCCGGTGCCGAGCAATATCAGACTCGCTGGCTCGGGTGTCGCCGCAACCGGGACGTCCGGCGTCGATCCGCCGCCATGGCCCCTAGAAAAGGGAATCGGGATCGGAATCAGCAGGAATCGGCTGCTACAGGCTGCCGGTACCGCGGTCTCGGGCACCGTCGTCGACACCGCGGATTGAAAGATGCCGAGCGAGTCGGTCCGGTACACGACGACCGTGTCATGAATGACGATGCGTTCCTTGCCGGGCACGGTGGCGGCCTCTTTCTCCTTTCGGAAAGGAATGCGCTTTTGCGGCTGCGCCCTCACCGTCGTGTCCTTGTGAGCAGGTGTTCCGCGCTGCGGCGCCACCTGCGCAAGGAGCGGACTGGCCAACACTGTGAGAAGTAGAAATGCTTTCATACGATTTCACGTATAGCAGACTGAGCGTAGCACCAATGATTTATCCGCGCGAACCCGACGATGCTTGTGTCACTCGCGCAGCCACCAAAGGCAAATCCAGGGCCAATCGTAAACATGCGTAGTCTGGTCCCCGCACGATGGCGCAACGAGTGCGGTTTTCGCCACCGTTCTCTCGACGTCAGTTGTTTGCTCCGGAACGGCGGCCCAACTTCAGGGCATGAAATGGACGCGCCTTTCGCTGCGCCTTGCCACGCGCGCACTGCGGCACCCTGCGACCGGAGCTGCGTTGCTGCGAGTCGCGTGGCGCTTTCGGCGCAGGCGGTGGTGGCAGCGTGCTCCATTTCTTCCCATCCCCGACACCACCTACCTCCGGTGGCGGATGTACACCGCCTACGGGGACGAGGAGTTCACGCCGCTGCCCGAAGACGTCGAGCGCTACGCGCGATGGGCAGTGCGCGACCCGTGACTGTGCCTGCGGGCGACGGGAGGCCCGTGATGCCGTCCTCGTCTGAACTTGCGCAGCTCGCCAAGGCACACGCGTTTGCACTCGGCTTCGACCTTGTCGGCATAACGGCGCTCGGCCCTGCCGAAACGGCGCCGGCGTTCGATGCGTGGATCGAGGACGGACGCGCCGGCGTGATGCACTACCTCGAGCGCGGAGCGGAGAAGCGCCGCGACTCGCGACGGCCCGTGCCGGGTACGACGCACGCGATCGTCGTCGCACTGGACTACGGCGGGAAGGAGCCGAGCGGTCCCGTCGCACGATATGCGCGGGGGCTCGACTATCACGAGGTGATCGAGGGGAAGCTGCGCGAGCTGCATCGTCGCTTGGATGTCGACGCGGGACGAGTCATCGCGGGAAAACCGTATGTCGATACGGGGCCACTGCTTGAGCGCGATCTCGCGCGACGCGCGGGGCTTGGGTGGTTCGGCAAGAACACCAACCTGCTCAATCCGACGCTGGGATCGTTCTTCTTTCTCGGCGCGCTGGTGCTGGACATCGACCTGGCGGTCGATGCGCCCTTCGAGGCCGATCGCTGCGGGACGTGTACACGGTGCATCGACGCCTGTCCAACGGACGCGATCACGGCGCCGCGCGAGCTCGATGCGCGGCGATGTATTTCCTACCTCACGATCGAGTTGAAGGAGGACATTCCACTCGAGTTTCGCGCGAAGATCGGGGATCTCCTCTACGGATGCGACATCTGTCAGGAGGTGTGCCCGTGGAACGTGAGGTTTGCGCAGTCGAACCGGGTGCCGGCGTTCGCGCCGCGCGAGGTGCTGGCGTCGAACGATGCGCGGACCATCGCGCGTGAAGTGCTCGCAATGTCTCAAGCCGAGTTCAGCGCGGCGTTCAAGGGCAGCCCGATGAAGCGCGCGAAGCTGCGCGGGTTGAAGCGCAACGCGGCGGCGGTGCTGGGGAACGTTGGCGGCGCTGATGACAGCGACGCGCTCATCCGCGCGCTTGAAGATGATGATCAGCTCGTGCGCGAGCACGCCGCGTTGGCGCTGGCGCGCACCCAGTCACGCACGGACCCGAAAGTATAGTACCGGGCGCCGAGGACGCGTCAGCGCTTGGCCACCTCCGCGTACACTCGCCTCGATGTAATCGAAGATGTGGGCGCGGGCTGCATCTCGGGTGCGTTAGTTCGTCCCGTGGCAGCGCTCGCGCTTGAGGGTGGAGAAGAAGCTCTCCATCACGGCGTTACCCCAGACATTGCCGGACCGACTCATACGAGAGTTTCGGAAAACACCGATGAAGCGCGCGAAGATCAGCGGGCCGAAGCGCAACACGGCCGTCGTGCCAGGCAACGGCGACGCGGCCGTACACCGGACCTCTCTCGTATCTGGACGCGCCATTTGCCGACGGTGCCCACCGGGTACTGAGTGCGGACCACGTGGCGCGCGACGAGCGCATGAATGGCAGGACGCACAACCGGGCCTCCTCGCGCGATGCGCACGCCGTCGCGGCACTCGTCGGGCGCACGACGCGCTCGGCCCTCAATCACGGGATTGGCGGGGGCCGTTGACGGTGCGCCCCAGCGCCGCGGCAACGTCCGGGTTGCCGATCCACGCGCGGAGGCGCGGGTCGAGGCCCGCATAAGGGAGCCAGCCGTCGTGGCGATCGCTCGCCTCGTGCAGCCGCCGGAGCGCCGTGTCTGACTCTCCGAGCGCCAGGTACACCAAGCCGCGCTCGTATGGCGAGACATACCGCTGGGTGGCAAGCGCCTCGAGATCGCGCAGAATCGCACGGGCACGCGCGTGCTCTCCGGCAGTGGCGAGCGCGTGCGCGGTGGCGGAGCGCATCACCGTGTGCTCGTTGGCGCGACGCGCTGCCTCGTCGAAGCAGCGAAGCGCTCCATCAGGTCCGGAGAGCTGCTCGTGAGCGAGACCCATGAAGAAGTAGGCCCAGAAGTCGTCCGCATCAAGCGCGAGTGTCCGCTCCGCCTGCTCCACCGCTGCGGCATAGTTTCCAGCGAAGTGGTGATGCCACGCGAGGTGCACGTTGATAACCGTGTCGAGTGGCTCGAGACGAAGCGCGCGAAGACTCGCCTCGAGCGATGCATCTACATGCCCTAGCGGCAGCAGCAGGTGCGAGTGCCAGTGGTGCGCGTGCGCGTAGCACGGGTCGAGCGTGACTGCACGATTCATATTGTCCCGTGCCCCGGCGGCATCGCCCGCGCAGTGGAACTCGGCGTATGCCAGCGCAGCGAAGGGTTCGCCGAGACCTGGGTCCAGCGCGATGGCGCGACGTGCCGCCTCGCTCGCGCGGCGGAACGCGTCGGCCGGCTCCACCGCACCAGCTTCCCACGAGCCGAGCGTGGCCCAGCAGTCGGCCAGCCCAGCCCACGCGAGCGCGTACGCGGGATCGCGCTCCGTGGCCCGCTCGAAGCAGGCGAGCCCCTTCGGTGTCTCGCGCGGACGGCGGTTCCAGAAATAGCGACCGCGGAGATAGTCGGCGTACGCCTCCGGATCGGCAGAGTGGCGAGCGCCGATCACCCTGGGCGGCGCCCTGAGGAGCCGCCCCTTGAGCTCCTGTGCGATGGCCTGCGCAATCTCCTCCTGCATCGCGAACACGTCGCGAAACTCGCGATCGTATCGCCCAGCCCACCGCTGGTGACCCGTATGCAGGTCCAACAGTTCCACGGTCACGCGGATGCGGTCTCCCACCCGCCGCAGAGTCCCGCAGACGGCGGCGTCCACGTGCAGCCGCTGCGCGACCGCACGGAGGTCGGGCTCGGGGCCACGGAACGCGAACGACGCGGTGCGAGAGGCGACGTGCAGGCCGGGCACGCTCCCCAAGGCGATCAGCAGTTCCTCCGCGATGCCCTCCCCAAGAAATTCAGCGTCACCTTCGCCGCGAACCACGAGCGGGAGAACCGCGAGAGTGGTGACGGACTGATTGGCCACCACCGTCGCCGAGAGGGACGGCGCACCGGCACCGGCCATCGTCGCCCCTAGGAGAGCGGCAGCCAGCGCACCGCAGGTTGCCGGGCGCTCGGAGGGTTCCACGCGCAACGCTGACTGGAGAGGCGCAAGCAGCGGGGCAGCATCAGGACGCGGCGGATCGAATGCCGGTGGCGCGCCCACAAGGCGTCGCGCGATCGACTGCTGCATGAACTCGGCACGGAACGGCGGACGCCCGACGAGCAGCTCCCACGCCGTGCACGCGAGCGAGTAGACATCGGCGCGCGTGTCCACCGACTCGCCGAAGAGCTGCTCCGGCGCAGCGTAATCCATCGTTCCGATGGCAGCGCCAGCGAGGGTGAGCGTGCGCTCGGCATCAGTCGCCTGCGAGAGCGCACGTGCGATCCCGAAGTCAGCCACGAGCGCGTGGGCGCCCAGCAGGATGTTCTCCGGCTTGACGTCGCGATGCACGATTCCCTGTGCCGCCGCGTAGTCGAGCGCTTCTGCAACCTCGTGCACGATGCGCACGGTCTCGGCCACGGACAGCGGCCCGCGGGCCAGCCGATCGCGTAGCGATTCCCCTTCGATGTACGGCATGACGAACCACGGCTGCCCCGCGGCCACGCCAGAGTCGAACAACGGCACGATGTGCGGGTGCACGAGCCGCGCGACGATCGCGATCTCGCGCGCGAAGCGCTCGGCACCTTCATCCGGGTCGACATGCGCATGTAGCACCTTCACCGCGACAAGGCGGTCGTGCCGACGGTCGCGCGCGAGATATACCGTAGCCATTCCGCCGGAGCCGAGTTTGCGCTCGAGGCGGTAGTGGTCGGCGAGCGCGGCGGCGAGCGGGCTCGCACGGTCGGCGGTGTCGCTGGCCAGTGGATCGACATGCAGCACGTGGACTCCCTGAGAAACCTCCGGACGAATATA
>JALYVY010000238.1 GCA_030852985.1 Gemmatimonadota bacterium
GTGGATGCCGGTCGCCGGGGCTTCGCGGCGACTGGAACGGCGTCGTCCTCGGCAGCGGCTCCGACACGTGGAAGTACTGGGCGGAGCTGCGGTGCGGCAACATCACGCAGGAGGAATGGCAGGGCGTCGAGAATGGCATCGCACGTTCGGCGGGTCACTGCATGACGATGGGCACCGCCTCCACCATGACGAGCGCCGCCGAAGTGCTCGGCCTCACGCTGCCGGGTTTTTCGTCGATCCCTGCGCCAGATTCGCGGCATGCCCAGATGGCGACGCAAACCGGCAAGCGCATTGTCGACATGGTGTGGGAAGACCTCAAGCCAAGCGACGTGCTGACGGAAGCGTCGTTCGATAATGCGGTGACCACGGTGCTCGCGCTCTCGGGCTCGAGCAATTCCGTTGTCCACCTGATCGCCATGGCGCGACGCGCGGGCTGCACGCTCGATCTCGATCGCTTCGACACCATCGCGCGACGTACGCCGGTGCTGGCGAACATCAGGCCGACCGGCAAATACCTCATGGAGGACTTCTTCTACGCCGGTGGATTGCGTGCGCTGCTCGTGCAGCTCGGCGATCTTATCGACGGAGCTACGCTCAACGTGAATGGCAGCACGCTCGCGGAGAACATTGCGGGCGCGAAGGTCTTCAACGCCGATGTCATTCGCTCGCGCGCCGAGCCGCTTGTGCAGTCCGACGGCTTGGTCGTGCTGTACGGCAACCTCGCGCCACGCGGTGCCGTGATGAAGCCGCCAGCCGCTGAGCCGGCGCTCCTTTCGCATACGGGCCGCGCGGTGGTTTTCTCCAGCTATGACGACATGGCTCGCCGCATCGACGATCCCGATCTCGACGTCGACGCCTCGTCGGTGCTCGTGCTCCAGAATGCCGGACCGCTCGGTGGACCCGGCATGCCCGAGTGGGGACAGCTGCCCATTCCGAAGAAGCTGCTCGAAGCTGGCGTGCGCGACATGCTGCGCATCTCCGACGCACGGATGAGCGGCACGAGCTACGGTGCGTGCGTGCTGCACGTGACGCCCGAGGCGTTCGTGGGTGGACCGCTCGCATTCGTGCGCGAGGGCGATCGTATTCAACTCGACGTCGCCGCGCGCACGCTGTCGTTGCTCGTTGGCGACGAAGAGCTCGCGGCTCGGCGGGCGGCCTGGATTCCCCCCCAGCCGAAGTTCGAGCGCGGCTTCGGACTCCTCTACTCGCATCATGTTCTTCAGGCGGACCTCGGCTGCGATTTCGACTTCCTGGAGACGAAGCCATCGGCGGCACGCGACGAGGAGCCGGAAATCCACTGATGCCAGTCCTGAGCGAGGACATGGTGGCTGCGCCCCCCGCGGCAGCGGCGACGAGCACGCAGCCGACGCGCGCTCGCTACGCCATGCTCTCGCTGCTCCTCCTCGCGACGACGATCAACTACGTCGATCGCTCCAATCTCTCCATCGTCGCGCCCTTCCTCTCGAAAGAGCTCGGACTCGGCCCCGTGCAGATGGGCCTCCTCTTCTCGGCGTTCGCGTGGAGCTACGCAATCGCCAACCTGCCGGGCGGATGGCTCGTCGATCGGTTCGGCTCACGCACCATCTACGGCGTCGCGCAACTCGGGTGGTCCCTTGCAACACTCGGCCTGGGCGTCGCCAGCGGATTCAACGCGCTGTTCGGACTTCGCTTTACCGTCGGGCTGGCCGAGGCGCCTGCGTTCCCCGTGAACAATCGCGTGGTGACAACCTGGTTTCCGCAGCGGGAACGCGGCCGCGCCACAGCGACCTACGCGACGGGTCAGTACATCGGCTCAGCCGTGCTGTCGCCGCTGCTGTTCTGGATGGCGAGCACGCACGGTTGGCGCAGTGTCTTCTGGATAACCGGAATTGCTGGTGTGCTCAGTGCGCTCACGTGGCTCGTCGTGTACCGCGATCCACAACAGTCAACGCGCGCGAACACCGCCGAGCTGGAATCGATCACCGTGGGGGGCGCACTCACCGAGGCGCCAACGCAGGAGCGCGTGACCCGCGAACAGGTTGCCGCACTGCTCCGCGAGCGCCAGGTCTGGGCACTCGGTGCCGGGAAGTTCGCGATCATGTCGTCGCTGTACTTCCTGCTCACCTGGTTTCCCACGTACCTCGTGAAGGAGCGCGGCATGACGGCGCTCCACGCCGGCATCGCGACGTCGCTGCCCTACATCGCCGCAACAGTGGGTGTGCTCTTCGGTGGGGTGTGGTCGGACTGGCTGCTGAAGCGTGGCGCGGACATCTCGAAGGCGCGCAAGATTCCGATCGTCAGCGGCTTCCTCGGCGCGACGTCGATTGTGTTGATGAACTACACGTCGAACAATGCTATCGCACTGGTAATCCTCACCGTCGCCTTCTTCGCGCAGGGCGTATCGTCAAACTCGTGGTCGATCATCGCCGAGGTGGCGCCGAGAAAACTCATCGGCATAACGGGCGGCATCATTAACTTCACCGGCCATCTCGCGGGCATCGTCACTCCAATTCTTATCGGATACATCATCAAGGCGACGGGCTCGTTCGAGCTGGTGCTGGCATACGTCTCGCTTGCCGGAGTGGCTGGCGCGCTCTCATACACTGTGCTGCTCGGCCGCATTCACCGCATCGAACTCTGACGCGAGCGTTGGCACCTGATCGGTCGTCACACCTCCTGAAAAACGATTCCAGAAACTTCGTGGGCCAGGAGAATATTACGCACTGCTTCGGAAACGATAATTGGTATCGGCCAGTCGATGATGCGAAATATCTGTGCGTCGCCTATCTCAGAGGGTAATACACGCAGGTTGCGTAACGCTCTGTAGCGGAGGCCTCCCGGCGCTGGGTCATCCACGGTAGCGTACCGTACGCCCGTCCGGCGTTCGTCAACGCAATCGAGCCTGCGCAGCACGTTTATCGCGACAAATGGCTCAGTCACGCCGTCGATTTCAACATCTACACATTCAATGTCGTTGACAGCCACGCTCTGAAGCAGCCCGGCAACAGAGCGACGGATGACGGGAATCGACAGTATCATGTCCACGTCGACTTCGATGCCTGGGTAGGCAACACGCGTCTGCAGTGGAGCACTGCCCGTGAAGGGCGTGCCGTTGATAAATTCAAGCAGCGGAAGCTTGTCGCCAGTGGCCTGCCTGGGGTAGGCTACGCGACGCCGGGCGAGAGTCATATCCTCGTCGAGGATGAAATACCTCATGTTGATGGTCAGACGTACTTCTCGGGAGCGAGTTGAGAGGAGTGATCGGCGTGTCTTACCGCCGAGGTCACGCAGCCGCTGCGGCTGGCATCGCGCCCGCATCCACGAGTCGCTTGCTGATCGGATCCACGACCAGGTTGAGCCCCTCGAGCGAGCGCGCACCGAGCAACACCAGATCGCCCGGCTCCGCGAATACGACCTCGTCCGTCGTCGTTGCCCCTCCCGCATAGACGAAAGCGGCGCCGGTCCAGCGTTCGACGATGGCTCCGGTTGCCTGCCTGAACCGCATACGCTGCCTGCGGCCAATGCCCAGCGATTCGAGGACTGGCGCGGGGCACCAGGACAGCTCCGACCCCGTATCGACCAGCGCGGCATGCACGACCCGTCGCGCGCCCGGCCGCGCGGGATTTTCGAATTCGACGTCAACGCGAAATGTGCCCATGTCGTCCATGATAGTGCTCCGTGTTGAAGTTGCCCCATCATCCCGCCGCACCTCGGACCGCTTTGCCGCATCTCATCCGCGAACATCCGCTAAATCCGCGTCATCAGCGTTCATCCTTTCGCTGTGGGGCCTTTCGGCTGTGCACTTGCCGCCCACAACATCTTTGCCGCCCACAACATCACTGCAAAGCATCGAGCGTGATGTCCACGTCCTTCGTCTCCTTCACGAAGAGCATCCCGATCACCAGCGTCACCGCAGCAATGACCACCGGATACCACAGCCCCGAATAGATATTTCCCGTCGACGCCACGATCGCGAACGCCGTCGTCGGCAGGAATCCGCCGAACCACCCGTTCCCGATGTGGTACGGCAGCGACATCGACGTATACCGAATGCGCGTCGGGAACATCTCGACCAGCATGGCCGCGATCGGCGCATACACCATCGTCACGTACAGCACGAGGATCGTGAGCAGCACCACGAGCATCGGGATGTTCATCGCCGCGCGATCCGCCTTGGCCGGGTACTTTGCCGCCGTCAACGCGGCGCCTAGCTCAGCGTCGAAGCGCTTGGCGTCGTCCTTCGCCGTTGGGCCAAGCGCTCCATATGACTGGATCGAGGTCGCACCCACTCGCACCTGCGCGCCAGCACCCGCAACCCCGGCCGCCGTCTCGTTCGAATAGGGCACACCCCGCTTCACCAGCGCCGCCTTGGCCACATCACACGGCGACGTGAACTTCGACTTGCCGATCGGATCGAACTGCACCGAGCACGCCGCCGGATCAGCCACGACCGCAACGGGCGCCGACGCCTGCGCCGCTTCCAGTGCGGGATTCGCGTAATGCGTGATCCCCTTGAAGATCGGGAAGTACGTCAGCGCCGCGAGCAGCAACCCGCCCATGATGATCGGCTTCCGACCAATGCGATCCGACAGCGTTCCGAACACCAGGAAGAACGGTGTCCCGATCAGCAGCGACCCCGCGATGAGCAGGTTCGCCGTCTGCGCATCGACCTTGAGCGTCTGCATAAGAAAGAAGAGCGTGTAGAACTGCCCCGTATACCACACCACGGCCTGCCCCGCCGTGAGCCCAAAGAGCGCCAGCAGCACGATCTTCAGGTTGCCCCAGCGCGCGAAGGATTCCGTCAGCGGTGCCTTCGACCCCTTGCCCTGCGCCTTCATCTGCTGGAACAGAGGCGACTCGTTGAGCTTCAGCCGGATCCACACCGACACACCGAGCAGAATCAGCGAAACGAGAAAGGGAATGCGCCATCCCCACGCTTCGAACTGCTCGGTGCCGAGCGCCGTCCGGCACCCGAGAATAACGAGCAGGGACAGGAAGAGTCCCGCCGTCGCGGTCGTCTGGATCCACGACGTATACGCCCCTCTTTTGCCATGCGGTGCATGCTCGGCCACATAGGTCGCGGCGCCACCATATTCGCCGCCGAGGGCGAGGCCCTGCAGGAGTCGCATCAGAATGAGCAGCACCGGCGCCGCGACGCCGATCTTCGCGTACCCAGGAAGCAGTCCCACCACGCTCGTCGACAGACCCATGATCACGATCGTGAGCAGGAAGGTGACTTTCCGTCCCACCATGTCGCCGATACGCCCGAACACGATCGCGCCGAATGGCCGCACGGCAAACCCGGCGGCAAACGCCAGCAGCGCGAAGATGAACGCTGTGTTCGCGTTGCTCACGCCGGCGAAGAACTGCTTGCTGATGATTGCGGCGAGCGAACCGTAGAGGTAGAAGTCGTACCACTCGAATACGGTGCCGAGCGACGACGCGAAGATCACGCGACGCACCTCGGCCGCCGACAGCTCGATCACTCCCGTGGTGCCGCGCTCAATGCCCGCTGCTGATGCCATCGATCCTCCGTCGGGGGACATGCTCAAGCCGCATAGGCTACCCTGCTGCTGGCGTTCGTCAAGACGGCGCCGTCGTGGGCCGCCGCAAACGTCGAAGCGCAGGCCGCGGCCAATTGCTTGCATCCGTGCCCGCGGCAGGTCAGAATCCGCTCGTACCATCTTCAACGAGCCATAACATGTCAGACATTGACGTGCTCCTCCAGGAGCACCGGAAGTTCGAGCCCGATGCCGCCTTCAAGGCGCTCGCCAACGTCTCCTCACCCGACGTCTACGCGGCAGCCGACGCCGACGTCGAGAAATACTGGGCGGAAGAGGCCGCGAAGCTCGAGTGGAGCACGCCTTGGAAACAGGTGCTCGACTGGAAGCCCCCGCACGCCCAGTGGTTCATTGGCGGCAAGCTCAACGCTTCCGTCAATTGCGTCGACCGCCACATCCGCTCCGGACGCCGCAACAAGGCCGCGCTGATCTTCGAGGGCGAGCCCGGCGACCGCCGCACGCTCACCTACTGGGACCTCTACGTCGCCGTCAACCAGTTCGCGAACGTCCTCAAGTCACTCGGCGTCGCGAAAGGCGATCGGGTCGCCGTGTATCTGCCGCTCATCCCCGAGGCGGCCATCGCCATGCTCGCCTGCGCGCGCATCGGCGCCATCCACTCGGTCATCTTCGGCGGATTCTCACCCGAGTCCGTGCGCGACCGCATCAACGACTCGCAGTGCAAGGTCCTCATCACGGCGGATGGCGGCTATCGGCGCGGCGCCATCGTGCCACTCAAGCGCAACGCCGACAAGGCACTCGAGGACACGCCCTCCATCCAGCACGTCGTCGTCGTGCAGCGCCGCGCGGGAGCGGTGAGCGGCGAAGCCGGTGCCGAGATGACGGAAGGTCGCGACAAGTGGTGGCACCGCCTCATGCGCAACGCACCGATGTGGTGCGAGCCCGAACAGATGGACGCCGAGGATCCGCTCTACATCCTCTACACCTCGGGCACGACCGGAAAGCCCAAGGGCATCGTCCACACCACGGGCGGCTACATGGTCGGCGCGGCGTCCTCCACCGAAATGGTGTTCGACCTCAAGGAGGACGACGTCTTCTGGTGCACCGCCGACGTCGGCTGGGTAACGGGGCACACCTACGTCGTCTATGGTCCGCTCGCCTGCGGCGCCACCTGCCTCGTGTACGAGGGCGCGCCCGACTGGCCCGAGAGAGATCGCTTCTGGGAGCTCTGCGAGCGATACGGCGTCACCATCCTCTACACCGCGCCGACGACGATCCGTACGTT
>JALYVY010000086.1 GCA_030852985.1 Gemmatimonadota bacterium
GGGCAACGTCGTCACAGCCTGCTCCCCCTGTAACACTCGCAAGGGCAACCGCCTGCCGAACGAGATCGGCATGCATCCGCTCACGCATCCAGTGGAACCGCACTTCGTGCATCTCTCGTGGGCCATCCGTCGGCTCACCCAGACGCAGGCGAAGTACATCAAGACCTTCTATGGTGACGCCATCCTCCATCAGCTCGAGGCGCTGGAGCATCGAGTGCATCCGCTCGCGGGCGGCCACGCGCCCCGGAATGAGACGGTGCACGTCACTGAGGCAGCGGAGTAGCTGCCTTTTCGTTACAACAACAGCGTCTCAGTGCGTACCAGGTACGCTGTACCAGGTACCATGACCGGTAACGAGCTCCGGGGGAACAGTGGATAGCCCGGTTGATCTAAAGGCAGTTTGCAACAGCGTTTGCAGTCGAACAAATGCGTAAGGTCACGGGAGCGTCCACTGTTCCCCGTGGCCCTTATGCCAATCATGGTACCTGGTACGCCGTACCAGGTACGCCCTTCCCGCTTTTGTGTGCAGTTCACCGCTCCGCAACGAACACACTACTCCGAGCAGCGTAGTGCCGTTTCTCGCCACCGAGCATGCGCAGCATCAGCGTACGCAACCCGCTGCCGACCGCCGATGCAGCGGTACCGCTCTTGGCGCCGCGCAACCATCGCTCGAGTTGATCGAGGTCGCTGACGGACAGCGCTTCGATATCCATCGCCAGCGTGTAGTAGTAACGCGCTCCGGCCCGTTCGGGTACGAGACTCGACCGCCATGGCCGCTCGATGACCGTCTGTGCCGTCGCGAGCGTGGCGAAGCTGCCGAGGTCCTCGTGTTGTCCACCCTGGCGCAGCACCACGCGATAGCGCTGGCCCGACGGGTCGTACTGCACGATGATGTCCCACTCGCTGCGCCCCTCCAGGTCGTCGAAGAGACCGCCGGTCCTCCACAGCTCGAGCCGATAGTGCAGCGATGCGGGGAATCCGCTGCGGACCAGGTCGCGAATGCCTGCTTCGCCGAAGAGGTTCGACGCGTTCACGGTCGCGCCAATCGTCGCACTCATCGGCGGCGTAATCTCGAACGCGGGACGTCGTTGTGCGCCGACCGCGCGCGGCGCCCCCAGCAGCAGTAGAAGCGCAAGCGCGCCGTCGAGCTGACGCATCACCTAGAAGCGGTGACGGACGCGGAGAAAAACGTTGATCGGCTCGCCGGGCTTTGACAGGGCCTTGGCGAGGTAGATGCCGATCTGGTCGAAATCCAGTCCTCCGCCGATGTCCGTTCGATATGAGGCGAGCGGCGGAAGCTCCGTGCGCCGATAGTTCAGAGGGCTGCCGGGTCCGTTCACGAGCCATCCACGGCCGGCGTCGGCGAAGAACACCCACGCGCCGTCGGCACGGAATCGATTGCGCCGCGACAGCGCGTTTCCGTCGCTCAGCGAGATCCTGATGTCACTGCGATACTCGAGTTGCGCGAGCGCGATCCGGTCGCATTGTGCGGGACGTCCGGGAATCGGCGCGCCAATGGCGCACGTACCGACGTCCGTACCCCCCGTGGTTCGAAAGTCGAATCCCGGGATGGTTCCGGGCCCGTCGATCGACAGCCGCCGCTCCAGCGGCAACGCATCGCCACTCAGCCATCCCCCCATGACGACGCGCAGGTTCAGCGCAGACGTCGGCGCGAGGCGGTTGTAGCGGCGGACGTCGACGAACCCGCGCTGGTAGCGCGTCGGGCCCGACTCGGCCACCCGCACACCCGGCGACGTCGGCGCGAGCGCATCGATCTGTCCGGTGCCGCGCTCGTAATCGGCGAGGAGGTACCATCCGGCGAATGGATTGAACTCGTCGTTGCGCGTGTCGACCCGCAACGTGAGGTTCGCGACGTGGAAGCGCCCATCATCGATCTGCGGATTCTCGCGCCACGCCAGGTCGTTCCTGAACAGCGTGAACGGATCATGCGCGGTGCGCGAGCTCCATCGCTCATCTCCATAGCTGAGCGTGAGGTCCGCATTGTCCGTCGCACGCAACGCAGCGCGCAACTGCCCGCCGTGGCGGCTGAAGTAGTCGCGGTAGTCACGGTGGAAGATGAAGGACGCAAGGCCCGCTTCGAGATTGCTGAGCTGCCATTGCTCGACGCCGTCCACGACATCGAACAATCGTGCGCTCATGGTCACTCCATATTGTCGTCCGACACGTATGTCACCCTGCACGTCGTGCCCGACGTCCGGCTCTGACCCGGTAAAGCTGCTCGCGGTACGCAGGATCGCCGCAGCGGCGAGTCGAAAGTGCCCCCATCCCTGATCGCGGTAAAGCACCGGTCCCACTCGGACGGGCAGCCCTTCGACCCGGTTGAACACGCCGGCATTCGCAATATCGAGCCGATTGAAGTTTCGCCGCCCGCGCCGTTCGAACCTGCGCCACCACTGGTCCTCGGAGGCGTCGTCGAGCGACGCGATGAGTTGATCGGCCACCTGCGTATAGCGGAGCGGCGGATGATACATGCGGATCTCCCCGCCGATGGACGCCTCGCTCAGGCCTTCCACCTCTCCGCCCACGACGAGAAGGTCACCGTCGATGCGCGCTCCTTTCTGTAATAGGACGTCCGCGTTGATGGCCAGCACGCGACCCACGACATGCCCAGCGATGACGACCGGGCCATTGAGCACCGCCACATCGCCACGAACCGTGCGATCGCCCGGGATCTCCAGGCGATCGGTGGCGCGCACACCACGCGTCGCATTGAACAGCGCGACGACCTCACCCGCGACATCGCGCGGCAGCCCACGCAACGAGGCGCTGGTATCCGGCTGCTGCGCATCCGAGGTCCGTGTGGCAACGCCCACACGCACGAGGATCGCGGCGCCGAGCAGCACGGAGCGCATTCCGATTCGCAATGCGCGCATCACTCGTCACTCATCGGGATGCCCAGTCGACGGATGCGACGATACAGGTTCGCGCGGTCCGTCTTCAGTCGTCGCGCGGCATCCGCGACATTGCCCGCCGCGGCAGAAAGCGCCCTGACAATGAGCGTGCGCTCGTGCGCGTCCAGCGTGTCGGTCAGTGACTGGCTCAATGCAGAAGGGTCGGGCAGGGGATCCTCCACGCGGCGAGCGCCGCCCGCCACCGGAAGCACGCCGGCGACGTGACGCTCATCCACGTCGCCGCCAGCGTGAAGGATGGCGAGCCGCTCCACGATGTTGGCCAGCTCCCGAATGTTGCCGGGCCATCGGTGTCCCGCGAGCAGCACCAGCGCCGCAGGCGTCCAGTTCGGAGCGCGCCGCCCGGTGCGCGAGCGGTGCATTGCCGAGAAGTGCGCGACCAGCGCGGGAATGTCGTCTGGACGTTCGTGGAGCGGCGGGATATCGATGGGAATGACATTCAGCCGGAAGAACAGGTCTTCCCGAAACGATCCCTCGGCGACGGCGCGTGGCAGGTCGCGGTTCGTCGCACTCACGATCCGGACGTCGACATGAATGGGCTTGCCGCCGCCCACGCGCTCGATCTCACGGGCCTCGATGGCGCGCAGCAATTTCGCCTGCGCTTCCAGGCCCAGGTCACCGACCTCGTCGAGGAAGAGCGTTCCCGTATGCGCGAGCTCGAATCGACCGATGCGCCGATCGGTGGCACCGGTGAACGCGCCCTTCTCGTGTCCGAACATCTCGCTCTCGACCAGGTCGCGCGGGATCGCCGCACAATTCACGCGCACGAACGGTCGAGTGCGACGCGCGCTGCCAAAGTGGATCGCCGCCGCCACGAGCTCCTTGCCGGTTCCCGATTCACCTGTGACCATAACCCGCGCATCGGAGGGAGCGATCCGCGCGATCATCTCACGCACCTTCGACATCGCCTGGCTCCCGCCGATCATCTCGCCGGCCAGCCCCAGGTCCTCACGCAACGCCCGCGCCTCGCGGCGCACCCGTCGCAGCTCCAGCGCGGACGCCAGCGCGAGCAGCACCCCTTCGGGCGACAGCGGCTTCTCCAGGAAGTTGAATGCACCGAGCTTCGTGGCCTTGACCGCGTCGCTCAATCCAGCCTTGCCGCTCATCATGATCACCGGGACGTCCGGCACGACCTCGCGCAACCTGGCGAGCGTCGCCAGGCCGTCCATCTCGCCCGGCATCATGAGGTCCAGGAGCACCACATCGGGCGCGCTTTCCGCTGTTCGCGCCAGCGATGACGCCCCATCGGCCGCATCGCGCACCTCGTAGCCCTCGCTCGCGAGCAGCGCACCCACCATGCGGCGGATGTTGGGCTCGTCGTCGACGATCAGGACACTTGGCACGCGATCCTACCCCGGCTCGCCGCCGGCGCGAACCGCCGGCTTCTCGGCCGCTCGCTCCGAAAGCAGCTTCGTCGTGAAGCGCTGCCCCTCCGACACACGCTCCATCTCGACAGCAATCGCGTCGATCGCCTGCTCCATGCGTTCAAGCCGCGAGGTCAGTTCGTGTGGAAGCGCGGCTGTGGACGGCGATGCCCCGATCCGCTTCGCGAACGCGCGCGCGAGCGGGACGCCGATCGCGATGACCGGAATCGACGAGACGAAGATGATGGGAATGAGAATCGGATCAAACATCGGTCCCTCTGGCGTCAGCCATCGGCGTGTCCGCCGGGAGAAAGAGTCGCATCGTCGTTCCTTCACCGGGCGTACTCGTCGCCTCGACCGCGCCCTCATGCGCGAGCAGCGTCTGCCGCACGATAGCGAGCCCGAGCCCCGTGCCGCCCGGCTTGTGCGTGACATAGGGTTCCCAGATCGAATCGAGGCGCGACGCAGGAATGCCCGCACCGAAATCACGAACCGCCACCTCCACCATCGGGCGTCCCTCGCGCGTTACGCGCGTGACGCAGAGCTCGATGGCTGAAGCGGGCGAGCTCGCGTCGACGGCGTTCAGCAGCACGTTCGTCAACGCTCGCCCAAGTGCCTCCACGTGCCCGGACACCATCGGGATGTCGTCCGCGACATCGATCGACAGCGGCCGTTCCGCGGGCACGGCACTTCGCGCGACGACACGAACCATCTCCGCGAGGTCGACCGGTGCGCGCGGTCCATCCGGCAGTCGCCCGAATTGGGCAAAGCTCCGCGCCATCACTTCCAGCCGCTTTGATTCGACCTCGAGCACATCGATCGTTTCTGATAGTGACGCGGGCGCGTCGCGCCGCAATCGCGTGATCGCGAAGCGAATGGGCGTGAGGGGATTCTTCAGCTCGTGCGCGACCTGTCGCGCTGACTCGCGCAGTGCCATGGCGCGTTCGGTCTCCAGCGCCCTCGTGCGTCCGCGCCGGAGCTCTGCCGACATCTCGCGCATCCGATTGCGCAGCATGACGAACTCCGGGGCGCCCTTCCGCGGTGGGACGTCCGGCAACGATTCTCCACGCCCGATGGTCGCGGTCCAGCCTACCAGCTCGTCGATCGGACGGCTCAAGTTGCGACTCAGGTGATCGGCCACGCGCGACGCCACGAGCGTGAAGAGAAGGCCCGCAACGAGGGCGACACTGGCCGCGAGGACTGGGACCTTGCGCGTCATCAGGAATTCCATCTGCCGCGCGTGAAGGAGGCCATCCTCGAGCGTGGTCTGGTGGTCGTCGAGCGCCTGTCGCTGCGTGGCATTCAGCGGCGCACGACGGGCCGCGGCCAAGGCAGTGGTCCCGCTGCTCGCAATGTGTTCCATCGCCGGAATCGTTCCGAGGATGGGAAGCAGCCGCACCACGGTGAGCTCCCACGCCGCCGAGAGCAGGATCGTCGGGATAAGCGCGAAGCCGATGAGAAAGAGAAAGAGACGGGCGCGAAAACCAACCTGCTTCACGGATCTCCATGCGGGCGTGCAGTGGCGATGTTTCGCGATAACATACAGGTGGAGACCGACCCCAACCACCCTCTGAAATACGCATGCCCGTCGCGACGACCTACCGGACCTTTCGTACGGCGAAACGACAGGAGATCATCGACATCACGGACGATGTCGAGACGTGCCGCGCCTCGGCGGATATCGTCGGGCCATGAAGTCATCGTCCCTGTCACGAAAGGCGCACTTGATCTCGGTCCGTGGCAGCGGGTGCTTTGTGGCGAGTGGGACGGGCAGCGGGCCAAGCGGGTGCTTTTCAAGGCGATGGGCGACTGACCGCGGCGAGCAGGCCGTCCCCTGTCCTTCCCCGCCACAGGGCCCTAGATTACGCCTCGGTCCTTCAGGGAGGCGCGAGCAGGTAGCCCGCGGCGCCAGGAATGACTGGGTCACAGACGGTGACGGCGTGATCGGTGCCGCCCTGGTTTGACTGCGCATCCGCGCAGTGGGGCGAGCCGGTGTACGGGCGCACCGCGAACAATCGCTCCACGCGGCTGCCCGCGCCAATCTGATGATTGCTTGGGCGCACGACGCGATGAGAGCACGGGCTGCGAACAAATAGCGCGTATGCCCGCTCACACGCCATGCGTCAATGGACGCAAGGGATAGAATGAATCCACGCTCCCCGCGGAACGCGCCGCCGCATTCGGCTACAGCGCTCATCCACCGCGGACCCCAGGCGTTCAGCGCGCCACGCGCCAGCTCGCAGAACTATGCTCCGCAGATGCACGCGCCGAACGCTGCCCTGCTCATCGACTTCGACAACGTCACGATGGGCATCCGCTCCGACCTCGGCAAGGAGCTCCGCACGCTCCTCGGCTCCGAGATCATCAAGGGCAAGGTCGCCGTGCAGCGCGCCTACGCGGATTGGCGTCGCTACCCGCAGTACATCGTCCCCCTGGCCGAGTCGTCGATCGACATGATCTTCGCCCCGGCCTACGGCGCGTCCAAGAAGAACGCCACCGACATCCGCCTCGCCGTCGACGCCATCGAGCTGCTCTTTACCCGTCCGGAGATCGGCACCTTCATTCTGCTCTCCGGCGACAGCGACTTCGCGAGCCTGGTCAACAAGCTCAAGGAGTACGGCAAGTACGTCATCGGCGTCGGCATTCGCGAATCGTCGAGCGACCTGCTCGTCATGAATTGCGACGAGTACTACAGCTACAACGCACTCGCCGGCCTGGTGAAGAACGACGAGGAGCCCGCCAAGAAGTGGGATCCGTGGGAACTCGTCACGGATGCGGTCAACCGCATGAAGCGCAACGGTGACGTCATGCGCTCGGATCGCCTCAAGCAGGTCATGCAGGAGATCGACAATTCCTTCGACGAGAAGGACCTCGGCATGGCGAAGTTCTCGCGCTTCGTGCAGGAGGCCGTCCAGAAGGGACTGCTCTCCGCCACGAAGCTCGACAACGGTCAGCTCGAGATTGGCTTGCCCAGTGGCGCCAAGGGCGACGCGCGCGCCGCGGAAAATGCCGCAGCCGACGAAGCCGCGCGCACCGAAGTACCCGCGGTCCTCGCCGGCGATAAACCGGCTGGTAGTCGTGGCCGACGTGGCCGGCGCGGACGCGGACGCGATCGTGATGATCGTCCGCGTACGGACAAGGCTGGCGAGCTCGCGCTCGATGGAACATCGGTTGACGGTGACGCGGAAGTCACCGCCTCCACCAGCGACGCACCGGACGCACCGGACGCTCCTGTCGCGAGTGTGTCGGCAGTTGCAGCGCAGCCGGTCGCTCCCGTGCAGCCACCGCGTGTTGAACGCCCCGCGCCGCAGGCGCGGCCAGAGCGCTCCGCACGCGCTGATGCACCCGAGCAGATCGGCGCCGCGGGAGAACGCTTGACGCGGGACGAGGCATTCGACCTTCTCCGTCGTACCGTCGCGGCGCTCGTGTCGGGTGAAGGGGCCGTTCGCGCCAGCATCGTTCGCTCGAAGGCGCGCGAGTTGCTCGGCCACGATAGCGAAAGCCTCAGCGACCGCAACTTCCCGCGCATCCTCAAGGACGCGCACGATAATGACATCATCGACCTGCGACGTCGTGGCGATGACTTCGAGGTTGCACGCGTGTCGGATGCTGAATCCGTGGCCGCGCAGCTCGCAAAGACCGCGATCTCGAATGCGCCCGCGCCAACAGTCACCGTCGCCGCGCCACGAGGTATGGGCCCGCGTGGCGGCGGCAGCGCGCGTGGACGCGGCGGCCGGCCCGGCGCACCACCTCCTGAGCTGCTGAGCATCGGTGTTGTTGGCATGTCGTCCAGTGCGGCCGCGGCAACCCCGGTAGCAGCACCGCACCCTGAGGTTGCCGCTCCTCTTTGGCCAGCCGCTGACGTGGCGACACCGGTGTCCGCGAACGTGGCCGTAGGGAAAGTGAAGGACGCGTCGAAGCCGGCGCGCAAGAGTACGGCGAAGAAGGCTGCGACGGAAAAGCCATCGACGGCGAGTAAATCGGCGGCGAAGACCGCCGCGAAGACGCGAGGCAAGACCGCTTCTCCGCCCGCGACAAAAAAAACCGCAACCTCCGCCAAGCCGCGGGCGAAGAAGGCAACGGCCCGCACGGACGCATGACACGAGACGCCGCGCCCACCGCGCGGCGTCTTCGTTTGGGCCCGCCGCTGCCCGCTCGGTTCTACGACCGGCCGACCGAGCTGGTGGCGCGCGAGCTTCTCGGCGCAATCATGGAGTGCACCACGGCTGCGGGCGTAACCCGTGCCCGCATCGTGGAGACCGAGGCGTATACTGGTCCGGATGATCCAGCCTGCCATGCTGCTGCCGGGCTTACGCCTCGAACTGAGCACCTGTTCGGGCCACCCGGCAGATCGTACGTCTATTTCATCTACGGCATGTACTGGTGCTTCAACGCGGTCACCCGCGAGCGCGGCCACGGAGCCGCCGTGTTGATTCGCGCCGTGGAGCCCGTTTACGGAAAGGCGCTGATGCAGCGCCGCCGCCCACGCGCCCGCCGGGAGCGTGATCTGACGAATGGCCCCGGCAAGCTGTGCATGGCCATGGGCATTACTGGCGAAATGAATGGCATGTCACTGCGACAACAACCAATTGTCCTGCGCAGGGGTGATCCGGTTCGGGATGCCGACGTCGTCGTGACGCCGCGCATCGGCATTACCCATGCCGCCGACTGGCCCCTGCGGTTCTATGTGCGGGACAATCCCTTCGTCTCGCCGACGCCGGCGCGCTTCGCGCGCACGGCGTATCTCGGCTGACGTTGGCTCGGGCTACTTCGCGCGGTCGATGGAAGTGCCGACGTTATAACGCACGCCGAACTCGAGCGAGAAAGCGAGCTGGTTGGTACTGATGTTCGAATAGAAGAACGTATGCTGCGCCGGCGATGCCGTGCCCTGCACGAACAGCGAGGCGGGTTTGAAGCGAGCCTGGACGCCAGCCATGAACGTTGGCGAGAACGCCGTCTTCTTGGCGGAGATACTATCGTTCGAGATCGGGGTCGGTGCTCCGATAAGTGCCACGCCGCCAACTTGATTCAGCACGAGTCCGGCGCCAAAGTACGGATGCAGGTTCCGCGTCTGCGCCGGGAAGATCATGCCCGCCATGGTGAACTTCCGCAGGTTGTTGATTCCCGGATATCGCACGTACGCGCTGTCCGCATCACGGTCGACAAAACTGCCCGTCGACTTGATGAACGCCTGGTCCATGCTGAGGTAGAGCCCACCATTCGTACGGGTGATCAACCACTCCGCACCGATGAGGGGTGCACCACCATTCGAAGTCGTGGCGGAAGAGTACGAGGTGATGCCGGTCTTCAAACCCCAGAACCAGGCATCCTTGAATTGCCTGGTACCCTGGGCCGAACTCTGCTGCGAAAGCACCAGGAGGAACCCGGTGGCTGCCGTCAGAGCGCGAAGGAATCGCATAGCTGAACCTCTAGAATGAGAGCGTAGCCCCGGCCGACGGCGGCCACAGGCTCAGTAGCGGGACGAAGACGGCGTGCAGTCCGTAACGAACTACCGTATCCAGATGCCATTAATCCTGCCAGACGCGAACTGCTTCGAGCGTGTGGGTACATGCTGCCGGCGGTGATGTCGTGGGTCACCTGGCACCCGACATCAACCGGTGGATGGTGCGCCGGATGCTGGATGGAGCGCGTTACGCCGCGCACGTCGTCAGCATCGGGGCGCCAGGCACCGAAAGCTGGAGGCGCCTTGTCATTTCGGTGCGGCTCAGCTGACGATCTTCAACGCTTTCCCCACCTTCACAATCGCTGCAACGGCGAAATCGAGGTCGTCCCTCGTGTGGGCGGCGGACACCTGGCATCGTACGCGTGCCTGACCCTGTGGCACGACAGGAAAGCCGAAGCCCGTCACGAACACCCCCTCGCCGAGCAGCATGTCGCTCATCTGGATTGCGGTCGACGTTTCACCGACGATGATTGGAATGATGGGGGTCTCACCGGCCAGTGGCTTGAACCCCGCCTCGATGATGCGCTCCCGGAAATAGCGCGCGTTGTCTCGCAGGCGCTGAACGCGATCTGGGTGCTGCTCGATGAACTCCACTGCTGCGAGCGCGCTCGCGGCCACGGTAGGCGGCAGTGCGTTCGAGAACAACTGGGGCCTCGAACGCTGCGTGAGATAGTCGCAGAGCGCAGCCGAACCGGCCACGAAACCACCTGCGGCCCCGCCCAGCGCCTTGCCGAGCGTCGACGTGATGACGTCCACCTCTCCAACCACGCCAAAATGTTCGGCCGTTCCGCGACCCGTGGCGCCGAGCACGCCGGTCGCATGCGAGTCGTCGATGACGAGGATCGCCTCATGTTCGCGACAGATCTGAAGCAAGTCCGGGAGTGGAGCGATGGAGCCTTCCATGGAAAAGATCCCATCACTCCATACCATCCGCCGTCGGGCCGCCTTCGCGCCGCGCAGCTTCTCGCGCAGGTCGTCGAGGTCCGCGTGCTTGTAGACCGCCGTCTGGCACTTCGTGATCGACTTGGCGAGGCGAATCGAATCGATGATCGACGCGTGATTGAGCGCGTCGGAGCACACGAAGTCTCCCTCCTCGACGACGGTGGCCGTCAGCCCCTCGTTCGCATTCCATGCCGACACATACGACATCGACGCCTCGGTCCCGACGAAGCGCGCGAGCGCCTCCTCGAGGGCGCGATGCACGGTGAACGTGCCGCAGATGAAGCGCACACTGCCCGTGCCGGCACCATACTGCCGCAGTCCTTCGATGCCCGCGTCCACGACCGACGCTTCGTTGCTGAGCCCGAGATAGTTGTTCGAGGAAAGGATCAACACCTCGCCGCGACCCTCCATCTGCACGCGCGCCGCCTGCGGAGACTCGAGATAGTTGAGCTGCTTGTAGACCCGCTGCTCCTTGAGCTCGTCGAGCCGGGTTTGCAAACTGACGCGGAAAGCTGAATTCAGAGACATGTGAAAGAAGGGAGGATAGGACAAGAGGAAGATAGGAGGATAGGTGAGCGGATTTCTATCATCCTATCATCCTGTCATCCAGCCGTCAGGCGATTTCGAACACGACTTTTCCCGCCGACCCACCCTTGATCGCCGCAATCGCCTCGTCGAACGATTCAAGTGGAAATCGGTGGGTGATCACTGGCGTCGGATCGAATTGTCCCGATCGCAGGAACTGCGTCATCTGGATCCACGTGTCGTACATGCGGCGCCCCACGACGCCGTACACGGTAATCCCCTTGAAGATGATCTCGGTGGCGAGGTCCACCTCGATCGGCTTCGACGGGATGCCGAGCATCTGCACACGGCCACCGACCCGCACGAGCGCGAATGCCTGGTGAATGGCCGACGGCACGCCCGACATCTCGAGCACCACATCGACGCCGAGCCCATTGGTGGCGGCGCGCACGGCGCCTTCCGCTTCCCCAGGGGTGACCGCGTCGTGCGCGCCCATGGTCCGCGCCAGATCGAGTCGCGTCTGGTTTACGTCGCTGGCGATGATTCGCGATGCGCCGGCCGCCTTGCAGATGCCCACCGCGAAGATGCCGATGGGGCCGCAGCCCGTGACCAGCACCGTCTTCCCCGACAGCTCGGTGCCCACGAGCGCCGTATGAAATGCATTGCCCATGGGATCGTGGATTCCACCGATCTCGTAGGAGACCGTGTCGTCGAGATGCCAGACGTTCGAGGCCGGCATCGCGATGAAGTCGGCGAAGCACCCGTCGCGATCGACGCCGATGATGCGCGTATTGGGGCACACATGCGCGTTGCCGGTGCGACAGAGGGGGCAACGTCCGCACACGATGTGTCCTTCCGCGGTCACCCGATCGCCTTCGCGCACATCCGCGACGAGGCTTCCGACCTGCACCACGTCGCCTGCGAACTCATGACCGACCGTGAACGGCGGCCGACACCGCCCCTGCGCCCAGGCGTCCCAGTCGTAGATGTGGACATCCGTGCCGCAGACGCCGGCGCGTCGTACTGCGATCAACACCTCGTCGTCGCGAATCACCGGACGCGGTACGTCGCGCAACACGAATCCGGGACCTGCGGTGTCCTTGACCAGCGCTCTCACGTCCGCCTCTCTCTCGACAATGGTGGTGCACGTACGCTCACACGCGCGTCGTGCAGCGACATCTCTTCCTCACTCGATACGAACCACATTCATGATTCGCGCCCCGGCGAATTCGAATAGTCGCCTGACACTCGGAGCGATGGAAGGCACGAGACGTCGACGATGTGATGCGGCTCACGCCCATCGCGATTCGCATCGCATTTCCACACGCGAGTCGGAACGCTTCACCAACGAGACGCGCGATTCACTATTGCGTGTGATTTCGCGTGTTCCTATATTCGCGCAAGTTGATTCTTGATGACGCGTTCGTCGTCCGATGTCGCGTCACGTGTGAACAGGCACTCAGGATTTGCGTGGGTTCATCCCGCAGTCAGCTCGACAATTCGGTCTCACGCGTCGCGATGGAGCTTCCTCGCGCAGCGGAATTGTCAGCCGCCGGATCAGCCGTCGCCGTCGTTCCCAATCAGCATCACCGCGCATTTTCCACCGCACCGGCTCGGCCCCTCGCATCGATCGTCAACGCGCTGAGGCTGCCTGCGGTAAAGAACTTGCGTTCCACAGATCACACCGCAGTGCGCATGCAGAATTTTTCCGGCGCCTCATAGTCCGGCGCCGCTCGACGTCACGCCCTCGCCATGAGAGCGTGCCGCAGTGGAAACGGTGCCTCGGCATCCAACCATTGGCTCGTACGAACCACCGGGGGTTCGATCGGGCGATTCACTCCTTCACTGGAGATTACCATGGCCGCAAAGAAAGCTGCGAAGAAGGGTGGCGCCAAGAAGGCTGCCAAGAAGAGTGGTGCCAAGAAGGCTGCAAAGAAGGGCGGCGCCAAGAAGGCAGCGAAGAAGGGTGCCAAGAAGGCTGCCAAGAAGAAGAAGTAGGCTGTCGCTCGTTCTACAAACGGAGAAGCCGGCGCCAACGCGCCGGCTTCTTTCGTTCTGTCACCGCGTATACCGCCCCTGCGCCAACTCCACGATACGAGCGATCAACGCATCGTGGGCCATCCCGGACTCCGCTGCCGCACGACTGAACTCGCCTGATTGCTCGAGATAGCAATTGGGATTCACCTCGATGACATAGATCTCTTCCGCCGGTGTCACGCGGAGATCCACCCGCGCATAGTCACGCAGTCGCAGTGCGTTGAACGACTCCACCGCCACCGCCTGCATGCGCGCGAGCAGCTCGGGCGGCACGTCCGATGGAAAGATCGACCGCGTGCCCGCGAACTCTGCGCCAGTCTCACCCTCGCCACCGCTGCCACCCTCTCCCCACTTGGCTTCCCAGCTGGCCACCTTGGGCCGGTCAGCCGGAAATGCACTGAAGTCAAGCTCGATCACCGGAAGTGCAACCGGCGTCACGTTGCCCAACAGCCCCACATAGAACTCGCGTCCCTCAATGAACTCCTCGACCAGGACGGGCGATTGGAATTCGCGCTGGAGCGAATCCATGGTGCCGAGCAGTTCGCGTATGTCGCGCACCACGCTCTTCGACGTGATGCCGAGGGACGCATCTTCCTGCGGCGGCTTGACGATCAGCGGAAAGGCAAGGTCCCCGACATGATCCAGCGCGCCGCGATACACGGTCGCGAACTGCGGCGTCAGGATGCCGTGAAAGCTCAGCACCTTCTTCGCGAGGCTCTTGTCGCCGCACATCAGCAGCGCGGCTGGACTCGAGCCCGTGTAGCGCAAGCCGATAAGGTTGAGCAACGCCGCCACATTCGACTCGAGCGCACTCTTGCCGTCGAACGACTCCGCGAGATTGAACACGAGGGCAGGGTCCGCCGCCTTCAACGCGCCCACCAGTGACTCGACATCGGCGCCGACGCTGACGCGCGTAGGAACGTGACCGAGGACACTCAGTGCCGACTCGATCTGCAGGAGGACCGGATCTTCGGGCGGCTCGGCCGCATCGGCACCATGGAGCACGACGACGTTCATGTCAGCGGGGCAGGAGGATGGGCATCGGCGATGCGTGCATGCCGCCAATGCAAGAGCACCGCCGTCCCGAAGGCGGTGAGCTCGATCAGCGTCGTCGCCTCACGGCCGGCGACGCGCAGCTTCATGGCAACCGCGCGCTCCCGCAGCGCGCGCAGGAGCGAACGCACGACACCAGGCGACACACCGGCCCAATAGCCGATTCTGGTGACCAGTTCCGACTCGTGCCGCTCGACATAGGTGGCCGCATCCTCGGCCTCACTCGCGTCAGAACCCGTCGTGAAGATGCGGCGAAGGTCACGGTCGAACTGTCGCGCGTCGCCGAGCGAGAGCATCTCGTCCGCCGCGTAGTGTTCGCCCACCGTCCAGTGCATCGCGTCGACTGGCATGTCATCATCCGTCAGCGATGGCACCACCGGCAACCGATCAGCGACCCGTCGCATCACGTCGTCGAGCCACTCGAGCTTCCGCAACGCGGGCCACCCGGCGTATTCGGTGCGCCAATCCACATCTGGCGTGAGCCACACGGCAAAGGTCTCCGCGAAGTCCTCGTCGGGATGCTTCTGTGCGTACCATCCGAGGATATGGCGCACATGATCGCGAGACAGCGGGTCCGTGGCGTAGTGCTCTCGGTACGGTCTTGAGTAGTCGCCGAACACTGACTCGAAGTCTTCGCGCTCGTGCAGGCGGAACGCGTAATTCATGGCGTGGCCGGCTTCGTGGCGCAGGTAGCGCATCGCTTCGTCATCGCTCTCCACCGAACCCGCGTGCTCCGCCTCGATGCGCTCCAGTCGCGCGTCGGCGAGGTAGAACGGGACACCAATGATGGGCGATCCGTCGGGACATCCCCACTCGTCGCTCAGATAGACCGCTGGCCGGAACGCGATGCCGCGCGCGGCCAGTTCGTCATCCAATCGCACGACGAGCTGCTCCACCCTCGTGCCCCGAATCTCCAGGCCGAGCGTGGAGATCGGCCTCTCGAGTAAGTCCGCGCGTTCGATGTCCCAGGGAACAGTTGTCATCACAGCGCCGATGGGGCAATCTGCGTACCGATCCATGGAAAACGAAAAAGCGCCGCGGATTCCGCGGCGCCTCTTCAACAGCCCCCGACGAGCGTCAGGCAGCGATTGCGTCCTGCTCGAGCTCGTCTTCCGGCCCGTGGGACCACATGTACGCGGAAAACCGCGGCGTCGTTGCCGGCTCCCAACCACGTGAAATCACGATGCCGACCGGCTCGTCATCCAACACCTGCGCTTCCTGCTCCATATGATACCTGCATCGAGAAAAGAATGCCCCCGGAACGGTCGGGGGCACTCACGTACAAGGCAGCAAGAGTGCCAGCGTCAGATGGAATCACAAGTCGTTTTCCGTAAAGCACTTAGCGTTGCGGACTTATTTCAGGCGTGGTCCGTTCGTGTCGTATTGATACAACATGAAGGAGCGAAGCTGTGTCGTTTCGCCGCACCCCGAAGACCGTCCCCGTGTTCAGGCCATTCCCTTCCGCGCGATAAAGCTGTCCGGGGCTGCCTCATCGACGGTGACATCCCACCCCCGATACCGCTTGCGAAGCTCCTCGATGGAGACCGCCTTCTTCTTGCCCGCGACGATCGTCTGCACGAGGTGCACGCCACCATCAGCGGTTGCACTCTGAAGCACCTGGATGACTCGCGCGCGCTCGGCAGCGCTAACGCCAGCGAACGCCGCTTGGGTATAGATCACGGCGGAGAGCGCGTTGTCCGGTGTAAACGAATCCAGCGCGAGGGAGCTGGCGTGGACTCGCTCGCCCAGACCGGCCTGCGCGGCCGCGTCCATGACACGCTGGACCGCTGAGGCGTCCGCGAGCGCGGTAACGTCGCATCCGTTCGCGGCGAGGTAGAGTGCAGGAGTTTCAATTGCCGTTCCCGCCACCAGTACATGCGCGTTGTCTGTGGGATGCACCGCTCGCACCACCAGGTCGTCGTGGCTCAACCCCCAATGCTCGGGGCGACGAAGCTCTGCGAGCTCTCTCAGTCGGCGCTTTCCCCACGCCGCCACGTTCGGCAACCGAAGACGCTTGAAGATGATGCGGTCCACCTCGGCACAGAGAAGGAACTCGGTGAGTCCGAACTGCTGCTGCGCGGCGAGCACGCGTACGGCCTCGTCGGCAATCGAGAGCAGGACACTCCGCGGAACGGACTCCTTGTAGTTCTCGATCTCGTGCTCGAGGTATAGCTCGTACTCGTGCTTGAGCGATCGGGACTGCCGCTGTGCCATTCGGACCAAGAGCTGGAGACGCACCTAAGCTAGAACATGCGGTCCGTGACGCAAGTGGCTGGCATCTAAAAAGTTAGATCAAATGTTTATCACATTGTTTACAACCGCTCGAAGACCGTGCATGGTGCTTCGCACTTGGCACTGTGAACAGTCCAGAGCCACGCGGACCAGTAGGACCCCCCGGAAGCCGAAGCTTCCGAGGTAACCGATTTTTCAGCAACGCCTTCCAATGTTCCCCGTGGCAATTATGCCATTCCAAGTACCAGGTACGCCGTACCAGGTACGCTGTTCCAGTTGCGGCGACGGTAGATTGGGTCCCATAACAACAACCGAGTGGTATGCCCGAACTGCCAGAGGTGGAAGCGGCCATGCAGGTGCTGAGGCGCCGGGCACGCGGCCGAACTATCGCTCGCCTCACCCTCCTGCATCCCTCCTTCCGGAAGCGTCTTTCCGCAGCCCGCGCACGCTCCATCAAGGGCGCCGTCATCGAGCGTGTCGAGCGCCGAGGCAAGCATCAACTGCTCTACCTCGGCGATGGACGGATACTCCACGCCCACTTCCGCATGAACGGGGACTGGGAATATGGGCGCGTTGGCGACGAGTTGCCGCGCTTCGCTCGTGCCGTGATTGAATTCACGGACGGCGCTCGCATTGCCTTTGTCGACTCACGCGCGCTCGGCACCATCGAGATGCACTCGGCCGGCGCGACGCTCGACCTTGGGCTTGGCCCCGACGCCTCCGACAGCGCATGGACGGCCGCCCAGCTCGGCGCGGCGCTCGCGACGCGGCGTGGACCGATCAAGCCTGCGCTGCTCGACCAGAAGCTCATCGCCGGGCTTGGAAACATCTACGCCGCCGAGTCACTCTGGCGCGCGAAGATCGATCCACGCATGGCAGGTCGTGCGTTGAGCACCACGCAGGTGACAACGTTGCGGCGCGCGATTGCTGCCGTCCTGAAGCGCGCTACAGGCGCACGCTATACAGACGACAGCACCGTCAGTCTCGATGTCTATGATCGCGAGGGGCTGCCCTGTCGACGCTGCCGGACGCCTATCGAGCGAATCGCACAGGCCGGACGTTCGACGTATTTCTGCCCCGTCTGTCAGGCGTGATCTAGTCCTGGGC
>JALYVY010000087.1 GCA_030852985.1 Gemmatimonadota bacterium
CGCTCGGCCATCGCCACGGGGAGGATGGCTGTCGCTGAAGCGGACGGCTCCGTCCGCACCGACCACATCACGGCACTCGACTCAGCCGACGCTACGCCGATCCATGCGCACGTCCTCGCGATTCCCCTGCGTGCCGAAACACGCGTGATCGGCGTGCTTGTCGTTCGCGGCGATCCCGCACTCACGGTGGACGCGCCGCGCCGACGCCTGCTCAACGCACTCGGATACTACGCCGCGCTCGGCGTCGAGCGCATGCAGCTCAAGCAGGATGCGGAGCGCTCAGCCGCGCTGGAGAACGCCCAGCGTGCGAAGGACGAGATCTTCGCGGCCGTCTCGCACGACCTCCGTACACCGATCACGACCATCGCTGTGCTCGCACAGGGCGCGGCGGCGCGTGGCGTGCCCGAGGCTGCCGCAATCGTCGAGCAATCCGAACGTCTGGCGCACATGGTGCGCGACCTGCTCGAGATATCGAGGCTCCGAACGGGAAGCTATTCGCTCCACGCGGAGCTCAATACCGCGGAAGATCTCGTCGGCGCGGCGGTTCGCCTGATGCGCGGTTCACTGGACGGCCGCGAGATCGACGTCCAGATCGACCTCGACGCACCGGCACTCGTTGGCCGCTTCGACTTCGTGCACACGCTCCGCATCCTGTGCAACCTGCTCGACAACGCGCTGCGACATTCACCGCCGGGCGCATCGGTGGAGCTGCATGCCAAGCGCGACGATCAATGGCTGTCGTTCTCGGTCGCCGACCGCGGAAGCGGAGTGCCACCCGACGAGCGCGGACGGATCTTCGAGGCGTTTTACCGTCCTGCCGATGCGACACCGGACGGAGGCCACGCCGGACTCGGGCTCTCCATCGCGCGAGGTCTCGCCGAGCTTCAACTGGGCACCGTGAACTATGAGCCGAGAGAATCGGGCGGGAGCATCTTCACCCTCCGTCTCCCGGCCGCCGAGGTACACGATCTCAGCGTGGAGAGGGCGTGAGTCGTCGCATCGCGTTCCTGCTCCTTTGCGCATCGCTCGCTGCATGCAGCGAGAAGCGCGAGGTAGAAGGCAGCTCAGGCGAGACATTACAGGACACGTTGGGCACCGCGCGCGAGGCCCGTGCGTCGCTCGCGGGCGGCGTTGCGCCCGGCGCACAGACCTATTCGTATCGCGGACTGTACGCGGGGATGACGCGCTCGCGCCTGGAGGCCGCCCTCGCCACGACGCCTTCAGATTCGTCGTGTCATGCGGCCGCAACGAAGGGCCACGATGACATCGTCTGCGTGTACGAAGTCGCCGCCGCGCCGGACGCGGCCCGCATCTCAGTCGAGGCCACGTATGCGCGTCGGGCTACCACTGGTGATCCCACGGCGCACGTCGTCACCGTTACACGGCAACTCCCGCTCGACGTCGACGGCGTGCGCCTGGCACAGGAGCTCGCGGACGCCTTCGAAGGCCAGACGTCGCTGCTCGACAAGCGCGAATCGGAATACGGTCCGCACATGGCACAGGTACGCATGGGCACCCTGCGCGGTGCACGTGAGAACTACGCGGACGTCGCCATTCATTTCAGCAATGGACGGGAGATCCTGACGGTGAAGCTGAGCCGGTCGGATGCCGCACCCGCTGCGCAGTCGTCCCAACCCGCGAAGCCGCGTCCGTAGCACGCAGCCTCCGTTTCACGCCGAGGTACTCGAATGCCCGCCGCGCCACCTGACGTCGTGGAAAAGATTCCGGAGCTGCTGTACCTCCTGCACGGTGACCCGGGCGACCTTGAGGAGGCGCTGGCTGGCCTGCGCGCTGCCGATGTTGCCGAGGCGCTCCGCGACCTTCCGCCAGAAGGCGCCGCCAAGCTCATGGCCGCACTGTCATTCGAGCTCGCGGTTCGCGTGTTCGATGAACCAGAACTCACGCACCACCGCGCCGAGATCGTGCGGCGCATGGGTGAGGCGAAAGCTGCTCCGCTGATCAATGCGATGTCCGCCGACCAGCAGGCCGACCTCTTTCGCGAGCTACCGGAAAAGGAGCGCGCTCGATTCCTGAAGCCGCTCGACGACGAGACGCGACGGGGACTCGAGCTGCTCCTCCGGTATTCCCCGGATACGGCGGGCGGCATCATGACCACCGAATTCGTGTCGATCCCGGTGACGTGGACCGTGCAGCAGGCGCTCGATCACGTATCGCTCGTTGGCCGGTTGAAGGAAACCGTTTACGTACTGTACTGCACGGATCCCCGCACACACGTGCTCGTCCATGCGGTCGGACTTCGAGACCTCCTCTCTGCGGCCGATCGCTCAGTCCCGGTGGGTGAAGCGGGCAACCACCGCAAGCCACTCACGGCTCGACCACACACGGACGTCGAGGAGGCCGCCCGCATCATGTCGCGTTACAACCTGCTCGCGCTCCCCGTGATCGACGAGGGCGACCACATCCTCGGCATCGTCACCGTCGACGACATAATCGACGCGATGGTGCGAGAGCAGACGGAAGATGTCCAGAAGTTCGGCGGTGTGGAGGCGTTCGACGAGCCGTACATGGATATCAGCTTCACCAACATGATCCGGAAGCGTGCAGGGTGGCTCATGGCGCTGTTCCTGTCCGAGATGCTCACCGCCACCGCAATGCAGAAGTTCCAGGGCGAGATCGAGAAGGCGGCGGTGCTCGCGATGTTCATCCCGCTCGTGATGAGCTCCGGGGGCAATTCGGGATCGCAGGCGACTTCTCTCGTCATCCGGGCGCTCGCGCTCCGCGAGCTGAAGATCTCCGACTGGTGGCGCATCGCCGTGCGTGAGCTTCCCACCGGCCTGACCCTCGGCGTCATACTCGGCGTGATCGGGTTCGTGCGCATCGAGCTGTGGCAACGCATCGGGCTGTTCGACTACGGCGTGCACCACAGGCTGCTCGCCACGACGGTCGGGCTGGCGCTCGTGGGAATTGTCGGATTTGGCTCGCTGGCCGGCTCAATGCTGCCATTCCTGCTCAAGCGAGTCGGTTTCGATCCGGCCAGCGCCTCGGCGCCATTCGTCGCCACGTTGGTGGACGTTACCGGGCTCGTGATCTACTTCAGCGTGGCGTACCTCATCCTGCACGGCACGTTGCTTTAAGCGGCACTACGGCGCATGTGCGTCTTCAGCGATCGACTGAGCCATCGCGCGCGCGTTCTCCGCGACGACGGACGATGTGATGTAATCGAACGGCATCATGCCGATGTAGTCCCAGTCGTGTGTCCTCGCCCACGGCAGCCGCTGTACGAACGACGTGAAGACGCGTGCGCGGCTGGAGATGTTCCATCGAGCTACAGGCGATGCAGTCCATCGCGGCCCAAGGCGCGGCTTGACATTCCGAAGCCCATCAGGAGGTTGCAACGCATATGAACTAAGGCCCGTAAACCAGCGGCACCGCACGTCCTCGAGTATCGGTGCGCCCACGACCCTGTTCTCTCCAACTTTCATGTCAAAGATGCAACACCACCCTACCCGACTCTGGCTCATCGCGGCGTGCGTATTCGCGCCGGCCGTGAACGCCCAGTCCCCTCGCCCGGGCGAGATACCCGCAATGCCCGCGAAACTGGCGCCATCCGGCCCGGTCACCCGCAACCCGGCCTACGAGGAGAAAGTCCGCACCGAGGTCAAGGCGCCCGCCGGCTTCGCCGTCACACTCTTCGCCGAGCCACCATTTGCGGAATATCCCGTCTGCGTGACATCGTCGATCGATGGCGTCGTGTTCGTCGGCACCGATCCGAACCTGGCGCAGGATTTCGTGAAGGGACGCGGACGCGTCGTCCGCCTGGTGGATGACAATCACGACGGACGCGCGGATCGCTATACCGTCTTCACGGACGTCGACAGCCCGCGCGGCATGGTCTGGGACGGCAAGGTGCTCTACGTCCTGCATCCCCCAAATCTCACGGCCTACTTCGACGACAATGGCGACGGCATCGCCGATCGGTCCGTGGACCTGATCAAGGGCATCAGCGCCGCCAACCTCGACTTCCGCAGCGCCGACCACAGCACCAACGGCATCACACTCGGCATCGATGGCTGGATCTACATCGCCGTCGGCGACTACGGCTTCGTGAAGGCCATCGGCACCGACGGCATGCAGCTCGGCCATCACGGCGGCGGCATCGTCCGCGTGCGCACCGACGGCACCGGTCTCGAGATGTACGCTACCGGCACGCGGAACATGTACGACCTCGGCATCGATCCGTTCATGCACGTGTTCGCGCGCGACAACACCAACGACGGCGGCGGCTGGGACACGCGCATGCACTACCTGCCGATGGGTGCCGACATGGGCTATCCGTCGCTGTTCCGGAATTTCGCGTCGGAACACATGCCCTCGATCTTCGACTACGGGCCCGGCGCTGGAACAGGCGGACTCTGGGTGCAGAGCCCGGGATTCCCGGCGGACATGAACAACCAGTTCTACTCCGGCGATTGGACGATGAACGCGATCTACCGCCATCCCATGGAGCGAAAGGGCGCGTCCTACGTGCCGAAGCAGGAGACCTTCCTCACGATCACCCGCCCGACCGACATGGCCATGGACGGCCGCGCGAACATGTACGTGTCGAGCCTGTCCGGCGGGCAGTTCCGCTACATCGGCGATTCCGTCGGCTACATCGTCCGCATCACCAACACCGCCAAGACGGCCGACGCCCCGCCGCGGATTGCCGGCGCAAGCGCCACGGAATTGATCGCGGCACTGTCGTCCAACGCGAACGACGTACGACTCGCCGCGCAGCGCGAGTTGCTGCGTCAAGGTTCGTCAGCACCGACCAGCGCTGCACTCGAGCGGCTCATGTTCGACGAGAAGAGCTCGGCCGACACCCGTGTTGCTGCCCTGTTCACACTCGAGCAGCTCGATGGCGTCCGCTCGCACACCGCGCTGTGGCGCGCCGAGCGGGTGCCGGTGCTGCGTGAAGCGGCGATTCGCGCGCTGACGGATCGCCGCGACGAGTTGGCCGGCCTAACGGCTGCGCTATTCGTTGCCGCACTGAAGGACGCCAACCCCGATGTCCGCGTCCAGGCCATCACCAGCCTCGTCCGACTCGGCGCCACGAGCTCGGCGTCCGCACTCGTTCCGCTGATGGGCGATACGGATCCCGCGATCGCGCATCTCGCGCGCCAGGCGCTGATCTCGCTCGATGCACGAGATGTCGCGCTGCATGCGCTCGATACGGGCTCACCCGCGGTGCAGGCCGGCGCATTGCAGGCGTTGGAGCGCATGCACAGCCCGCAAACGGTGGAAGCGCTCATGATGCGTGCGGCCTCCGCGAAGACCTTTGCCGCGCGACGTCCGATCCTTGATGCACTCGCTCGACTGTACAACGTCGAAGCCACCTGGACGGGCGATTGGTGGACGACGCATCCCACGACGGTGGGACCGTACTATGCGCCGCAAGGGTGGGAAGAGAGTCCGCGCATCCGTCCCGTGCTCGTCGAGGCGCTGCGCCAGACGAAGGGTGCGGACTTCACGGCGCTCGCCGGCGACCTCGCGCTCAATGGCGTGCTGCCGACCGGTGCTGGCCCCCTGCTCGCCGCGCTGAATGCGGGCGACGATCCGCTGCGGGATACGGTGATCGTATCGCTCATCGGACACCAGCAGCTCGACGAGTCGTTCACGCCAGTACTCGAGAGCCTCGAGAAGCGTCCAGGAGCAGTACATGGTGCGGTGGCGGAGCTGGTCAGCGCGCAGACAGCGTTGCCAGACAACGCATTGCCGATGCTGCGCCGTGCCGCGCTCGATCCGTCGCTGTCGGGCGCCGCGCGCGCCAACGCACTGACCGCGATTGCGCGGATGACCGGGCCGGCGGCGTTCACCACGGCCGCCGAGACATTCGCTCGCGTAAATCCGGCACCAGGCTCCGATCCCGCGGTTGAGCAGGCGTGGAGGAGGTTCGTCGGCGACCGCATGCAGATCCAGCACGTCGACGACTTCATCGCCCTGGCAAAGGGCAACGATCCGGAACAGCGCGTGCTGGGCTTCTCGGTGCTGGCGCAGTTGCAGCGGAGCACGCGTGGCCGCAACAACACGCTTGCGACGATGTTTGCTGCGCCGCTTGCAAAGGTCACTGCGACCATCGACAACGCGTGGACGGATGCGGCCGCGGCACCGACGCTCGTCCGCGCCATCACCATCATGAAGCTGGAAGCAAACTACGCCGACCAACTGAAAGCGTATCAGGCAAGGAAGTGAAGCAAGCCGTGTCACCTCTCATTCAGTGAGTTGAACATGTCACAGCAGTTCGATAGCAATGGAGTAAGTCGTCGCGACTTCGTGAAGGGCGCGGTCGGCATTGCGGGCGCATTCGCCCTGGGCGGCTGCATGGGAACGGGCGCGGGCGCCAAGGCGTCGGGCAGCGCAATGTCCTCGACGTCGCTCTCCACATGGCGCGACCGGATGGGTCTCGAGCTCTACACGGTGCGCGACGTGATCGTGAAGGACTTCGAGGGCACACTTGCCCAGGTGCGGGCGGCAGGATATCGCGAGGTGGAAGCCACGACGTACGCGGGAAAGACGCCCACCGAAGTTCGCGCCATTCTGGATCGCGTTGGGCTCACAGCGCCGACCACCCACGTAGCACTGATACAGGGGCCGGATCTCGAGCGCCAGCTCGCGGGCTATCAGGAAGTCGGCCATCGGTATTCAGCCGCGTCCGGCCCTCGCCCCGCAGGGGTGGGACCGGGTGGCCGAGGAGCCGGGGCGGGTGGTCCGCCCCCGGGCGGTGCTCCCGGAGGACCACCCGCTGGCGGTCGCGGCGCCGCGCCACCAGCGCCATCGATGGACGGCTTCAAGCGCCAGGCGGATGTCTACAATGCGGTTGGCGCAGCGGGCAAGCCGTACGGCATCAAGGTGCTCATCCACAATCATACCGGCGAATTCCAGCCCTTCGCCGACGGATCCACGCCCTACGATCTGTTGTTCGCAAGCACCGACCCGTCCACAGTCGTGTTCGAGCTGGACATCGGCTGGGCGCGCGTCGCGGGACAGGATCCCCTCGCGCTGTTTGCAAAGCATCCACACCGCTTCCCACTCTGGCACGTGAAGGACATGGCGGGCCTCGCCGCGCTCAGCGGAATGGCGTCGCAAAGCGCGCGACAGCGCGCAGCCAAAATCGTCCCCGTTGGACTCGGCGACATCGACTACCGCCCGATCTTCGAGCACGCGAGCGAGACAGGACTCGAGCACTACTTCATCGAGCAGGACACGGCGCCTGAAACAGGATCACTCGACGCGATGCGATTGAGCGCGACGAATCTTCGGAAACAACTCTCCTGATGAGCCGCGCAGTGACAGGACACGTTCGCTGTGGCGTCCCGGCGATTACGGCGCTGGTAGCCCTCATTGCGGCGTGCGGAGGCCGGCAGTCAGCTCAGTCCCCTGAGCCGACGCCACTGCCGATCATCGCTGCATCCGCTGCCCCGCCCGCGCCCCCCGCGCTGGATTCCGCCGCGGACCAGCGGCGAACCGCCATGGCGACACCAACAGCGGCTCGGCCACAGGACCCCTTCGCCGGCGCCGATCTCTCACCGAAGGCGCCCATCGTGCCGGGCTCGCCGAGTGAGGAGGAGCGGAAGTTCATCCTGCCGGCGGGCTACCATCTCACGCCGATCCTCACCGAGCCGGCCATCCAACAGCCTGCGTCAATCGCCTTCGACGGCGACGGACGCATGTTCGTGCTCGAGCTGCGCTCGTACATGCTTGACGCCGACGCGAAGAATCAACTCGCACCGGTCAGCCGTATTTCGCGCTGGACGGACAGGAATCACGACGGGGTGTACGACACGCACACCGTCTTCGTCGACAGCCTCGTGTTCCCGCGTTTCGTCACGCCCTACGGTGCGAACGCGATCCTCACGATGGAGTCCAACAGCAACGACGTCTATAAGTACACCGATACGAATGGCGACGGGCGCGCCGACAAGCGCGAGCTCTTTACCGGCAACTTTGGTCGGTTGGCGAACGTGGAGCACCTGCAGTCGTCGCTCTTCTGGGCGATGGACAACTGGCTCTACAGCACCGTCAATGCCTTTCGCATTCGCGAGACGAAGAATGGTGTGATTCGCGAGCCCACGGGCTTCAATGGCGCACAGTGGGGCGCGTCGCAGGACGACGACGGGAAGCAATGGTTTCAGGGCGGCGCGTCGGGCATTCCGTCGTACTTCCAGCTGCCGATCGCGTACGGAAACTTCAACACGCCCGACCAGTACGCGCCAGGCTTCGACGAAATCTGGGGCGCACCCATGGGAACGGGCGACGTGCAAGGTGGCATGGCGTTCGTCCGCATGCCCGATGGCTCGCTCAACCGCGCAACCGCCGGCTCCGGCTCCAACGTCTATCGCGGCGGAAGCCTGCCACACGACCTCATCGGCGACTACTTCTACGGCGAAGTCGTGGGCCGCGTCGTCCGTCGGGTGCATCCGGTTACCACCGAGGGACTCACGCAGGTTCATAACGTCTACCAGGGCGACAAGTCCGAGTTCATCCGCACCACCGATCCGCTCTTTCGCCCAATCGAGATCAAGAGCGCGCCCGACGGGTCGATGTACATCGTCGACATGTACCACGGCGTGATCCAGGAGAGCCAGTGGACGCCCAAGGGATCTTACCTCCGCGCGAAGATCGAGCAGTTTCAGCTCGAGAAGGCCGTCGGTCTCGGGCGTATCTGGCGCCTTACGCACGACGATGCTCCACGCGCGTCGCCGCAGCCGCACATGCTCTCCGAGCGGCCCGCGCAGCTCGTGCGCCATCTCGATAATCCGAATGGCTGGTGGCGTGACATGGCGCAGCAACTGCTCGTGCTGCGGCAGGACAAGTCCGTCGTGCCCACACTACGACGGATGGCGCAGCGCGACACCATGCTCGTCGCCCGCTTTCACGCCCTGTGGACTCTCGAGGGACTCGGCGCACTCGACGTGCCGTTCATCGAATCGCAACTGCGCGACGCGCAGCCACGCATGCGCGTGCAAGCGCTGCGAGCGAGCGAAACGCTCTACAAGCGCGGCGACACCACGCTCGCGGCATCCTATCGACGGCTCGCGAAGGACGCCGATCCCGACGTCGCCATTCAGGCGCTCCTCACCATGAATACCCTGCACGTTCCCGACGCCGCCACCATCGTGCGCGAGGCGATCGCATCCAATCCGCCGCGCGGCGTCCGCTTCGTCGGCGAACAGATCCTGAAGACACCCGCCGACCTGGGCGTCCGCGGCCTGGCCGGGCGAAACTTCTCGCCCGAGCAGCGCGCGGGCATGGAGCGCGGCGCCGCGGTGTTCAACGAAACATGCTCGCAGTGTCACGGCGAGTCCGGGCTCGGCAAGATGGTCGGCAACGGCCAGCAGGTCGCACCCGCACTCGCGGGCTCGGCCCATGTGACCGGACATCCCGACTACGTGATCCGGACCTTGCTGCATGGGCTCACCGGCCCGATCGAAGGCAGGAATTACGCGGGACAGATCATGGTGTCGCAGGCGCAGCAGTCCGATGAATGGATCGCGAACGTCGCGTCGTACATCCGCAACTCCATGACGAACCAGGCGTCGTTCGTTTCGCCCGCGCAGGTTGCAGCAATGCGCGCGAAGTATGCAGCGCGCACCACGGCGTGGACGTATCCCGAGCTTGCCTCGACTGTGCCGGTGCTCATGCACGTGCAATCCACGTGGAAGGCGACGGCGAGCCACAATTCGGAGAACGCCTATCGCGCCTTCACCACGTCGGGCTGGTCGAGTGGTGTTCCGCAGCAGCCCGGCATGTGGTTCCAGTTCGAGCTGCCCGCGCCCGTGACGCTGGCCGAGCTGCAGTTCCAGTTTGGTGGCGCGCCAGGCTGGGGGCGCGTACAGGGAGCACCCGCGCCACCCGTCGGCACTCCACCGGTGATTGTCCCTCGCACCTATCGCGTCCAGGTATCGATGGACGGCAGCACGTGGAGCGCGCCGATTGCCGAGGTGTCCGGAAGCGCCGTGAACAGCGTCATCGCGTTTGCGCCCGTGAAGACAAAGTTCGTGCGGATCACGCAGACCGCGTCCGCCGACTCCCCACCACCGTGGAGCATCCAGCAGCTGCAGCTGCTGGAGCTCCGCGCGCGCTAGCTCACCGAATCCAGGTGCCGAGGCGCCGCCACCGAATCCCGGTGACGGCGCGGAGGTAGTCGATGCCTTCGTTCTGGTCGTATGAGTAGTACACGAACATTGGTGTGCCGCGAATTCGGTCCCGTGCGACCGGACCGTAATAGCGGCTGTCCACCGAGTTGTCCCGGTTGTCACCGATCATGAAGTACGTGCCACTGGGCACCACGATCGGTCCCCACTCGTGCGTGGACGGCGATGCCACTGGCGCGCCGAATCGCGACCCGGAAACAGCGAGCGAGCGTTGCCACTGGAAGAGTGGTTGTGGCTGGTCGCCGATGCTGTCCGGCAGGACGAACACATCGTTGTAGCGCGGCGACACGACGCCATTCACGAGCAATTCGCCGTGGCGCATCATGAGCGTATCGCCGGCTACGCCGGCAATTCGCTTGACCAGCGTCGGCGTCGAATCATCGGGCGAAATGCGTATGGCTGGGTCCTGCGCGGGTGAGACGAACACCACCACGTCGTTCCGAGCCGGTGCGGAGTAGCCTGGCAGGGAGGTGCTGTGAGTGAACGGAATGTGTGGACCGAACTTGAGCTTGTTCACGAAGAGCCAGTCGCCCACCTGGAGCGTCGGCTCCATGCTTCCGCTTGGAATCCGATACGCTTCCGCGAGCGCGACCCGCGTGCCCAGGAAGATTGCCAGCACCTGTAACATTCCGAGTGCACCTCCGCGAAGGCTGGCCAGCACTCCGGATTGCGTTGGCACCTTCTGTCGTGCGGGCTGCGGACGATCCGGTCGCTGTTTCTTTCCCATGACACTCCTTGGCAATGCATGAAGGCTGCGTGCTGCTGTGATTTCGTACGTCGTGGCAAGACCGTGGTTTCTGGTGGAAGGCATCAATCGTACTTCGACCTTGCCTGCGCACGGACAGCGAGGGCGCATAAGAAGCCAAACAGCGGGCGTGCTTGAGGTGTGAGCGATTCGGGTGCACCTTTCCCGAGCGCGCAGACCGCCCGGCTGCTTGCCCCATCACCACGCTTCAACGGACACCGTGCAACACGCCCTCATGTACGTCGGCGGATTCGAACGCAACCGCCGCAGCCTCACCACCGCCTCTACCTCCTTTGAGGGCAGCGACGGACAGTCGCACGAATATCCCGCCTGGCCGGACAACACCGACGGCGTGCGCATCAGTTTCATGGAAAAGGCGGGCAAGAAATTCGTCGCCGTGCGCGTTGCCGACGACAAGAGCGATGTCGTGCTGCCGAATGAGCTCGTCCTGATTCCCGGCGAGCACTTCGGATTCAACACGCGCCTGAGCGGCACCCCCGCGGTGGTCGAGGACAACCACGCCATCCTGAAGCTGCTCGAGGACATCATCAAGAAGAACCACGATACGAGCGAGGAGTTGCTGCTGATCCGCTCGCGCTTCAAGGCCGCCGCGACCACGAAGTAGCGGTCCCCGGATGAGTCCAGCGCTGATCGCGGTATTCGCGGTCGCGTGCGGAGCGATAGTCGCCAATCTCTACTACGCGCAGGCGCTCATCGGCCTGATTGCGCCAGCCATCGGGCTTGCGTCGCGCATGGCGGGCTTCACCGTGACCCTCACGCAGCTCGGCTACTGCGCCGGGCTGCTCTTGATCGTCTCGCTCGCGGACCTGGTCGAGAACCGGCGCCTCGCGCTCACCATGCTCGCCGGTGTCATCGCCAGCCTGGTCGGCGTCGCGACGGCGCACTCCGCGACGACATTCCTCATCTTCTCGTTCCTCACGGGCTTCTGCTGCGTCGGCGCGCAGATCCTCGTCCCCTTCGCCGCGCACATGGCGACGGACGCCAACGCATTGCTGGCGGCGATCCTCGCCTTCGTCATCGCCGGGTGGTCAGGCGTGGCGGTGATGCTCGTCGTGCTGGCGGCCGGTGCGATCCTGCTCGACGGCGCCACCCAATTCAATCAGGTGGTGAGTCAGCGCGTCATCTACTCGATAGCGCCAGAGGCCCGCGGACGCATCACGTCGATCTTCATGACCACCGTGTTCGTGGGCGGCGCGATCGGGTCGTCCATGGCGCCGGTAATCCTGATCGGTGGCGGCTGGCTTGCCACGATGCTGACGGGCGCGGCTGCCGTGAGCGTCGCATTTCTCCTGTTCCTCACGGAGCGGAGGATGTGACATGGATGGCGAATCGCCCTACTCAGGCATCACGACGCTGCTGATCTGGGTCGTGATGGTCACTGCTGCCGTGGTGGGCTTGACGGCCATGTTCATCGTCAGGAGTCGCCAGCGGTCGATCCTGCTGATGGTCCTGTTCACCGGGTGGGTGCTTTCGCCGTTCGCCGCGCTCACACTGGCGCACGTGCGGTCGCAGAAGTGGCGCGCGTCCACGCGCAGCATACTGCAAGGCGGAACGCTCATCATCTCACTCGGCGCCCTGACGATGTACATCTCGGCCGTGGCGCGGCCACTGAAATCCCAACCGGCCTCCACGTTCATCCTCGTGCCACTCGCCTCATGGGTGGTGCTGGCTGTCGTCGCAGCCATTGCCGCGGTGCAGGCGCGACGAGGTTGACGTTCCGATGGCGCGCAGCAGAGTCGCCGACAAAAAAAGGACGCTCATTCCAAAGCTGGAATGAGCGTCCCTGACTGACAACTCAATCGCCCGAACCGCGAGAGCCTACCAGATCTTCACGCGGTCCGCAGGCGCGACGTACATCTTGTCGCCCGGCTTGAGGTTGAACGTCTTCGCGAACACGTCGTTGTTCACCAGCGGCACGAATGCGCGCGTCGGCCCCGGGGAATGCGGATCCGTCAGGATGCGCTGGCGCAGCGCCTCGTCGCGCATCTTCGAACGCCAGACCTGCGCGTAGCCCATGAAGAAGCGCTGGTTGCCCGTAAGGCCGTCGATCACCGGCGGCTCCTTGCCGTTCAGCGAGATACGATAGGCGCGGTAAGCTTGCGCCAATCCACTCAGGTCGCCGATGTTCTCGCCCATCGTCAGCTTCCCATTCACATGCAGGTCATCGATCGGGTTGATCGCGTCATACTGCGCGCCGAGCCTCGTGGTGCGTGCGTCGAACGCCGTGGCGTCGCTCGCAGTCCACCAGTCGCGCAGGTTCCCAGCGCCATCCGACTTGCGCCCCTGATCATCGAACCCATGCCCGATCTCGTGGCCGATCACCGCCCCGATGCCGCCGTAGTTCACCGCATCGTCTGCGGCCACGTTGAAGAACGGTGGCTGGAGGATCGCCGCGGGAAATACGATCTCGTTGTTCGCCGGGTTGTAGTACGCATTCACGGTCTGGGCCGTCATGCCCCAGCGCGTGCGATCGACGGGCTTGCCGAGTCGCGCGATGCCGTCGTTGTAGTCAAAGGCGCGTGCGCGCATGCGGTTGCCGAGGAGGTCGTCACGCTTGATGACGAGCGTCGAGTAGTCACGCGGCTTGTCGGGATAGCCGATCTTCACCGTAAAGTGCGCGAGCTTCTCCTTGGCCGCGGCCTTGGTGGCGGGACTCATCCACTCCAGGCTGTCGATGCCGACGGAATACGCGTTGAGGATGTTCTTCACGAGCGCATCCATCCGCGTCTTGGCTTCGGGGCGGAAGAAGTGCTCGACATACAGTTTGCCCGTGGCATCGGGCAGGATGCCTTCGGTGCCGGCCACCGCACGACGCCAGCGCGGCGTCTGCTCCTGCTGGCCGGTGAGCGTCTTGCCCCGAAACTCGAAACGGGTTTCTCCAAACGCCGACGGAAGCTCCTCGGCGTTCGAATCCAGCAGCTTCGCCGTGAGGTATTCGCGCCAGGTCGACGCGGGCGTCGCCTTCATGATGGTGTCAACCGCCCGGAGGTAGTCCGGTTGCCGTACGATGACGTCTGTCGCCTTCGTGAGCTTCGAAGCCTTGAGGTACGCGTTCCAGTCGTACGACGGCGTCAGCTGTGCGAGCTCCGCCACCGTCATCTTGTTGTAGGTGGCGTTGCGGTCGCGGCTTCGCACGCGATCCCACTGCTTCGCGGCCAGCGATGTTTCCAGGCCGAGCACCCGCTGCGCCGCGCCGGCCGGATCGGGCTGCTTCGCGAGCGCGAACATCTTCGTGAGATAGTCGACATACGCTGCCCTGATCGCGACCGACTTCGTGTCGTTCTTCAGGTAGTAGTCGCGATCGGGAAGTCCGAGTCCGGACTGGCCGATCTGCACGATGTTCACCGACGACGCCTTCGCGTCCTGACCCACGCCGACGCTGATGGGGCTGCCCACGCCAACTTTCGCGAAATGCGCGAACGTCGCCGCGAGCTGCGTGTTCGACTTCAGCGCAGCGATCGTCTTCATTTCCCCAGCGAGCGGCTTCAGCCCGAGCCGTTCCACTCGTGTGCTGTCCATGTAACTCGCATAGAGATCGCCAATCTTCCGACGCTCCGCTTCGCTGGGGCCGGCCGCCGAGCGAAGCGGAACCGCCATTCGCTTGTCGGCCATGGGTCGTGTGGGTTTGGCCGCTTCCTCGAAGAGCTCGTGCATGCCCTTCCGGCTGCTATCCGCGAGCTCATTGAAGGCGCCAGTCGACGTCGCGTCACCGCGAATGACCGCCTTCTTGAGCCAACCGCCATTCACATAGCCGTAGAAGTCGTCCTGGGGACGGACGCTGTGGTCGAAATTGGCGGTATCGATCCCGCTCTTGAGTGCCTGCGCGTTAGCAGCCGTCGCGCTCGCGACGAAAGCCACGACAGCGGCGGTCGCGAAGCGCGCGGTAACGCGTGAGTGTCTTGTCATGTCTATCGGATAGGGGTGAAGCGCGAGTCGGCCCGGACATATATGATATGCGGACGCGACTTCAGCCGTAATCATACCCCATTCGACCAGCCACGTTCGCATGCGCCTGCTCCGCGTCCTCATTGCCACCGCGTTCTTCTGTCCCGGTCTCGCACCTGCGCAGACGTCCGCACGCAGCCCGACGGCTGCCACCGTCGGCTTCATCCCCGATCGCCTCGCGCGCATCGACACCTGGGTGCAGCAACAAGTCGATGCCAAAAAAATCCCTGGCGCCGTCGTCATGATCGTCCGCGATGGCCACGTGGCGTACTACAAGGCATTCGGCCTCCGCGACATGACGACCCGCGCGCCGCAGCAGCGCGACGACATCTTCCGCATCGCCTCACAAACGAAAGCCATCACGTCGACAGCCGTGATGATGCTCTGGGAAGAGGGCCGCTTCGCGCTCGACGATCCGATCGGGAAATACATCCCCGCATTCAAGGACCAGGCGGTGCTGACGAAGTTCAACCCCGCCGACTCATCGTACGAATCGAAGCCCACCCGCCGACACATCACCATCCGGCAACTCCTCACGCACACATCCGGAATCGACTATGCCGGCATCGGCAGCGAGGAGTTCAGGGCCATCTACGCCAAGGCCGGCCTCAATGCCATCGGCTCGGAGGGCGAAGTGCTCGGCGCGAGCATCGACAAGCTCGGCGCACTTCCCCTGAAGCATGAGCCCGGCGAACGCTTCACCTACGGTCTCTCTGTCGATGTGCTGGGGCGGCTCGTGGAGGTGGTGTCGGGCATGCCGCTCGACCAGTTCTTCCGCACTCGCATCTTCGCACCGCTGCGGATGAACGACACGTTCTTCGGCATCCCGCCCGCGAAGCGCGCTCGGCTGTCGTCGCTGCACACGATGAAGAAAGACGGCACACTCGTGGCCACGCATGAAATGCAGGGCAAGCTGCACACGGACTTTCCTGCGCGTGACGTCACGTATTTCTCGGGGGGCGGCGGCCTCTCATCGACAACCGCCGACTACGCGCGCTTCCTCCAGATGGTGCTCAACCACGGTGAGCTCGACGGCACCCGCATCCTCGGCCGCAAGACAGTCGACATGATGCTCACCAACCAGCTCGGCGCACTGCGACCGGCATTCGGCCTCGGCTTCGAGCTCGAGATCCCGGAAACAGACTATCGCACTCCGCTTACGATCGGCTCGTTCTCATGGAGCGGCGCATTCAACACATGGTACTGGGCCGACCCAAAGGAACGGCTCATCGGATTGATCTTCACCAACACGACCGGCGAGACGACCTCACTCGGCGATCCCTTCAAGGCACTGGTCTACTCGGCGCTCAAGTAGCGCTGGTCCACTCTCCTCCCCAGGAACGCACACCGCATGCGCATGCTCACCCTGACGACATCCGCCCTCGTGCTGGCATGCGCCAGCGTGAGCGGCGCACAGCGACCGCTGTCGCTCGCTGGCCGCTCGGTCGTTTACGCGCCGCACGGAATCGTGTCGACCAGCCAACCGCTCGCGAGCGCGGCGGGCCTCTTCGTGCTTCAGCATGGCGGCAACGCGATCGACGCGGCCGTCACTGCGGCCGCCGTCCTCACCGTCACCGAGCCGATGATGACGAGCCTCGGCGGCGACATGTTCGCGATGGTCTGGATCGCGAAGGAGCACCGGCTCGTCGCGCTCAACGCGAGTGGACGCGCCGGCGCACTCGCCACGCGCGAGGAACTCATCAGGCGCGGCCGCACGCGCATGCCGTCGCGCGGCATCGAGGCCGTCACGGTGCCGGGCGGGCTGGCCGGCTGGGACGCGCTGCTGAAGAAGTACGGCACCTACACGCTGGCGCAGGCATTGGCGCCTGCGATCCGCTACGCCGAGGAGGGATTTCCGGTAACGCCGGTGATCTCGGACGAGTGGAAGAGCGAGGAGGTGTTGCTCGGCCGCGATGCCGCTACGAAGGCGACGTACATGCCGAACGGTCATCCCCTCGAGCGTGGCGAGTGGTTTCGCAATCCGGACTACGCGGCGACGTTGCGCGAAGTCGCGAAGGGCGGCATCGGTGTGATGTATGGCGGCTCACTCGGCCAGCGTATCGTGAAGCGGTCGCAAGAGCTTGGCGGCTTCCTCACCATTGAGGACTTCAAGGCGAACAAGCCGGATTGGGTGACTCCAATCTCGACGATGTTCAAGGGCTATCGCGTCTGGGAGATGCCGCCGAACAACCAGGGCATCGGCGTGCTGGAGATGCTACGGATCCTCGAGCCGTACGACCTGAAGTCGATGGGCCTGAATTCAGCGACGTACCTGCATCACCTCATCGAGGCCAAGAAGCTCGCGTACGCCGACCTCGCCCGCTATGTCGGTGACGCGGATCATCTCGCGATGCCAGTGTCGCGCATGCTGTCCGACGACTTCATCGCGGAGCGACGCAGCCATCTCGATGCGACGAAGGCGCAGGCGCAGGTCGAGCCCGGGCCCGCTCGCACGGCGAGTGAGACGATCTACCTCACGACCGCCGACAGTGCCGGCAATATGGTGTCGTTCATCAATAGCCTGTACGATCACTTTGGTTCGGGCATCACGGTGCCCGGTACCGGCTTTGTGCTGCACAACCGCGGCGCTGCATTCACCATGGATCCCGGCCTGCCGAACACGATAGCGCCCGGCAAGCGGCCCTTTCATACGCTCATCCCCGGCTTCGTCACGAAGGCGGGCGCGACCCCGACCGCCGACGGAAGCACCGACACGCCGTGGATGAGCTTTGGCCTGATGGGTGGCGGCATGCAGGCACAGGGTCACGCGCAATTCCTGATC
>JALYVY010000239.1 GCA_030852985.1 Gemmatimonadota bacterium
GTCGCGGCCTACTTCGACCGGGAGGTCAAGGATGAGGCGGAGATTCGAACGCTCGCTGACGCGCTCTATCGCAGGGTCGATTGGCAGTGGGCGCAAAACGGTAAGGCAACGGTCACACACGGATGGAAGCCGGAGAGCGGTTTCCTCAAGTACCGCTGGGAAGGTTATGACGAGGCGCTACTCCTGTACGTGCTGGGCCTCGGCTCACCCACGTACCCGCTGCCGGAAGAGAGCTACGCGGCGTGGACGTCGACCTATGACTGGACGACCGTCTACGGGCGCGAATACCTCTACGCCGGACCCCTGTTCATCCATCAATTCTCGCATCTGTGGATTGATTTTCGCGGCATTCAAGACGCGTACATGCGCGACAGGGGTCTCGACTATTTCGAGAACAGCCGGCGAGCGATCTACGTGCAGCAGGAATACGCGGTGCGCAATCCACTTGGGTTTGAGGGCTATGGCGAATCGGCTTGGGGCCTCACCGCCAGTGACGGCCCCGGTCCGGGGTCACGTCAGCGCAAAGGAGTGAAGAGGAGATTTTACGGATACAAGGCGCGCGGCGTGCCTTATGGTCCTGACGATGGCACGCTCGCTCCGTGGGGCGTCGTCGCCTCGTTGCCCTTCGCGCCGGAGATTGCCCTCGCGGCGATTCGCCATTGTCAAGACGTCTATCCGCAGACGCGAACCGCCTACGGCTTCGTGGCAAGCTTCAACCCGACCTACCCATCGCAATCCGGAGACACATCGGGCTGGGTATGCCGCGTGCATTTCGCCCTCAATCAGGCACCCAACATCTCGATGATCGAGAACTACCGGTCGGGTTTGGTCTGGCGGCTGATGCGGAGTTGCCCGTATATCGTGGCCGGCCTGCGGCGGGCGGGATTCAAAAATGGCTGGTTGTAACGCAGGCGAAACATGCTCATGAGCCCGAATCACTGCGCCTGGTTCGTGTGGTGGACGGGTGTCGGGGATCGTGATCGTCTTCTTGCCGCTCAAGGAATTGCTATCCGCCACCGCCCTCCTTGCATACCCCCTAGGGGCATATTACTATTCCATACACCCCCTAGGGGTATCTATTCAAACTTCGTTTTCAGGAGTATTTATGACTAGTCTGACTCTGTCCATCGACGGCATGACCTGTGGCCATTGCGTGGCCAACGTTCGCCGTGCGTTAGAGGCGCTGCCCAACGTGAACGTGCAGGACGTCCAAATTGGCTCGGCGCAGTTACACGTGGCGGACACAACGCCGGCCACGATTCGCCCCATTCTTGCGGCGCTTACAGATGCTGGGTATCCCGGCTCCGTCCAGACGCCTCGGGCCACAGCGCCACAAGCGCCACAAGCGCCGACAGCGCCGACAGCGGCTGCCGCTAGCCAAAAATCCGGCTGCGGCTGCGGCTGCGGGACCTCCGCTACTGCCGCGACGCCGTTGACCCGCGCCCACGCCTGAGGACGACCCAGATGACCACCATCGACTGGACCGTAATCGCCGTCGCAGCGTCGACCGTCGCCTGGATCAACTGGTACTTCTTCGCGGACCGCACTGGCGTCGTCGCAATGGCAATGGCTTCCGATAGCGCGGCTCCGAACCCAGCAACACCGCGCGGGTCTGGTGGGTCAACGTCCGGCGGCGCACCGCCAAGTGGCGCAACGCCCGGTCAGGGAGCACCCGCTCAAGCCACCATCATCGTGCAGGGCGGCTACGAACCGTCCGTGGTACGGGTGAAGGCTGGACAACCCGTCCGCCTGATATTCGACCGTCAGGAGACCTCGGGCTGCTCTGAGGAAGTCGTCTTCGCCGATTTCGGCATCCGACGCTTCCTCCCCGCCCATCAGCAAACCGTGGTCGAGGTAACGCCGCCCAAGGCGGGCACCTACGTGTTCACCTGCGGCATGGGCATGCTCCGCGGCAAGCTCGTCGCCGAGTAGTCGCTTCCACGCACCACCACTCACTTAAAGACGAGCGACCTATGTCGACCGCGAATACCACGCTCCCAGTGCCCGCCGCCAATCGGCCCTCCGCCGAAAAGGTCGTCATCCCGGTCACGGGAATGACCTGCGCGGCCTGCCAGGGACGCGTTCAGCGGACATTGAGCAAAACCCCGGGCGTCACGGACGCGTCGGTGAATCTGATGATGGGCAACGCCACGGTTTCGTACGATCCGGCGACAACCACGGCCGATGCACTGGTCGAGACTATTCGCGGCACAGGTTATGGCGCGGAGCTCCCCGTGCCGGATCAATCCGCGTTCGAGGAACAAACCGCACGGGACCGAGCGCAGGACGAGGAGTTCAAAGACCTGCGCGGCAAAGCCATTGCGAGTGGAGTCGTCGGCGTCATCGCCATGCTGCTGTCGATGCCGTTGATGGCGGGTGGTCATGCGCACGATGCCAGCACCGTCGTCGCGGATCCGTTCATGCGCTGGGCGATGCAATCGCTGACGCCGGCTTTGCGATCGGCCGCGCCGTGGTTGTACGCAATTTCATTGCCTCTGATCTCGTGGACGCTTCTCGCGCTCACGCTGACGATCATGGCGTGGGCCGGACGGCATTTCTATACGCGTGCCTGGGCCGCGTTCCGGCATCACGCCGCGGACATGAATACGCTCGTCGCCGTTGGTACCGGCGCCGCATTCCTGTACTCGGCCGTTGCGACCGTCGCACCCGGTCTCTTCCGCGCCGCAGGCCTCGCGCCCGATGTGTACTACGAAGCCGTCGTCATCATCATTGCGCTCATCCTCACGGGCAACGCCTTCGAGGCCCGCGCCAAGCGGCAGACGTCAGCCGCCTTGCGGTCGTTGGCCGCATTGCAGCCCGCCACGGCTCGCGTCGTACGCCCAACCACCGACGGCGCCACGGACGAAATTGATGTCCCGGTCGAGAATGTGCGCGCCGGCGACACCGTCATCGTCCGCCCGGGTGAACGCGTGCCGGTTGACGGTGAAGTGCTGTCTGGCACCAGTGCCGTCGACGAGTCGATGCTCACCGGTGAGTCGCTGCCGGTCGAGAAGCACGAGGGTGATCGCGTCATTGGCGGCACCATCAACCGCACTGGCGCGTTTCGGTTCCGCGCGACGTCGCTTGGCGCCGATAGCACGCTCGCGCAGATCGTCAAGTTGATGCACGACGCGCAGGGGTCTCGTGCCCCCATCCAGGCGTTGGCCGATCGCGTGAGTGCGGTGTTCGTACCGGTCGTACTCTCCCTCGCCATCGTGACGTTCACCATCTGGTTCGTCGCCTCGCACGTCAGCGGCGCACCCGCCGGCGCAGCGGCCGTGCGCGCGTTCGCGGCGTCTGTCGCCGTGCTGATTATCGCCTGTCCCTGCGCCATGGGGCTCGCGGTTCCCACCGCAGTGATGGTGTCCACCGGGAAAGGCGCTTCGCTCGGCGTGTTGATCAAGGGCGGCGAGGCCCTGCAGCGCGCCGGCGACGTGACCACGGTGGTGCTCGACAAGACGGGCACGGTCACAGAAGGACGCCCGACGGTGACGGATGTGCTCGTGCTGCCGGACGCCGCGATGACGGAAAATGCCCTGCTCTCCCTTGTCGCCTCCCTCGAGACGATGAGCGAGCACCCGCTCGCCGACGCGATCGTACGCGCGGCTCGCGACGCAAAAGTCCCGTTGCTGATTCCGGCATCGTTCGCGTCCGACACCGGGAGGGGCGCGACGGGCACCGTAGAAGGACGCGATCTGGCCGTGGGCAATCGGGCGCTCATGGACGCGCGGTCGGTCGACGTAGCGCATCTCGCCAACGACGCCGAGCGACTCGCTGGCGACGGCAAGACGCCGATGTATGTGGCCGTTGATGGCCGTATTGCCGGACTCATTGCGGTAGCAGATCCAATCAAAGCCACGTCGCTGGAAGCGGTCAAACGGCTGCAGGGCATGGGGCTTGAGGTCGTGATGCTCACCGGCGATAACCGCCGCACTGCCGAGGCCATCTCGCGTGCCGCGGGCATCGACCGTGTCGTGTCCGATGTACTGCCCGATGGCAAAGTCGCGGAAGTCAAACGTCTGCAGGCGCTGGGCAAGGTCGTCGCCATGGTCGGGGACGGCGTCAACGACGCGCCAGCGCTCGCGCAGGCCGACGTGGGCATCGCGATCGGCAGCGGCGCCGATGTCGCGGTTGAGGCGGCCGATGTCGCGCTCATGCGCGGCGATCTCTCGGGCGTCGCGCAAGCCATCGAGCTGTCGCGTCGTACGATGCGCACGATGAAGCAGAATCTCTTCTGGGCGTTCGTCTACAACGTGGTCGGCATCCCGGTCGCGGCCGGCGTGCTGTATCCCGCGTTCGGTTTGCTCTTGAGCCCAATTCTTGCCAGCGCGGCGATGGCGTTTAGTAGTGTCAGTGTCGTGTCGAACAGCCTGCGCCTGCGGCGGGCGCGCATTGCGTAACCGATACTGCCTGATGCGCTCGGCCGGCCCGCGTTGCCATCTTACAATGGATTTTCCTCGACTCTACTTATGACATCCACTGTCGCAGCACCCAACGTCGATTCACCGTATCAGCAGGACGACACCGCCACCGTCGCGTGCGGCTGCGGCATCGCCGACGAGAACGGCCGCAAAGCGGTCGCCGTCGACGCGGACGCCAAGCTTCGAAACGGGAAGCGCCTGCGTCGCATCGAGGGACAGGTACGCGGCATCCAGAAAATGGTGGAGTCGGATCGCTACTGCGCCGACATCCTGACGCAGATCTCGTCGGTGCACGAAGCACTGCGCGCGGTGGGCCGGGAGCTGATGCGCAACCATCTCAAGCACTGCGCCTCTTCGGCGTTGCGCGGTACGCCGGAGCAAGCCGAGGCGATGTACGACGAGCTCGTCGAATTGATGTACAAACACAGCCGGTAGCGCGCTGTTGCATTTGTTGCCTGGCGACGCGTTTGCTGATGACACTGTAACCGTTGACTGCGACGCGCACCGTGCGGGGTTCAGTCATGGTGATTCTTCTAGCGCGAATGCGGTTTCGCGCAACGCCCCGTCTTCCCGTTATGCGAGCACCGGCTGCTACGTTCGATGTGCCGCGGCGAGAGATGTTGGAAACAGATTATGCGTGCAGGTGATGAACGCTGACGGTGCCGCAGCAAGAACCGGACTTATCGACGACGGGGAGACTCGTCGCCTGGTGTTCGTGCATCTTCTTGCGCCCTGCCTCAATCGAATCTTCAGGGGCACAGCACGCGGCGGCCGAGCGCATGATTTCCGCAACGCCGACCTCTGACGCTCGCTGATCGTCTGCAGCCACGCCGCAACAAACATCGCGCTCGGTGACAACACCCACGACTTTGCGCGTATCCGCGTCAACCACTGGCGCGCAGCCGCAGCCCGAAGTTCGCATCGCCTTGGCCGCATCTGCTGCAGTGTCTTTTGGGCCGCAGCATCCCGCGGCCTCGATCGGTTTCATCACATCTCCGCAACAACCCATGGTTTTGTCCTCTGTTACTTAAGTGGAGTTCACGAACATTGCCGCAGCGCAGGTATTCCATTGCACGGTACGGCGGCACGCTCGCAGCGCCAATCGCTCTAAAGAATGAGTTGAGATCAAAACTTTTGTGTGCGCGTCACAAGTCCGTCTGCTACGCCAGCGTTGGGAACACTGCAGGCTCGCGCGGTGAAGAACGGCGAATGCTTGTACGAATCTCATTCTTTGGAGCGATATGTCGAAGTGGCGGCATTGACTACGATCCAACGTGAACGACTACGATTTAGCGCAACACACGCGCAACGTCGATCCCGAAGACTGCTGATAGAGAGCAGCCACGAAGCGAGCGTCGCGCATGCAAACGTACTCACACTTTTTGATGACGGCGGTTTTAAGTCGACGTCTGAAACAAAGCGCACGATCTTTTAGACAAGGAAAATAGTTGATGCCTGAGACGCAAAAAACTCGGCCTCTTGCGCGCAAGCGCATGGGAATCGCGAGCGCACCATGCCGCCGGCAGTCAACATGAGGGGCCTGATACCGCAGCGTATTGGTGTGGCCGTTTCCGCCGAAGCCTCGCACATTTTGTGGCAGCTCTGAAAGTGACAGACCATCGCGCAGAACAAAAAACACCGCTCGTCCTCGCGCTCAATGTCGGTTCGTCAAGCATCCGGTTCTCGGCCTATCAATCAGGCCCAACACCGACACTACAGCTGCACGGCAAAGTCGATCGCGTGGGCACACCTGACACCACCCTGACGTTCGATGATCCCGTGCAGAACGAACGAGAAGATGCGCGCGGCATCGGCAACCTCGATCACGGTGCTGCCGCGAACTTCCTGATCGATTGGCTCGAACAACGCATGGGTCTCGGTTCGATCAGCGCGGTGGGACACCGACTGGTGAACGGAGGGCCCAAATACCGCGAGGCGCAGCGTGTCACGCCGCAACTACTGGAAGAATTGCGCGGGATCAGCGCCTACGCGCCGGAGCACCTCCCATTTGAAATTGCGTTGATCGATCTGATGGGCGCACGGGCACCGAGGCTGCCGCAAGTGGTCTGCTTCGACACGACCTTTCATCGCGACATGCCGCGCGTCGCCAAGATTGTGCCGATCCCTCGCCGGTTCTACACGACCGGCGTAGAGCGTTACGGCTTTCACGGGCTGTCGTACGCGTTCCTCATGGAAGAATTGACCCGCCTTGTCGGCACTCAAGCGGCGCACGGCCGCGTCGTTCTGGCGCATCTGGGGCATGGATCGAGCCTGGCCGCGGTCAACGGCGGTCAGAGCATCGACACCAGCATGGGCTTTACGC
>JALYVY010000240.1 GCA_030852985.1 Gemmatimonadota bacterium
GCCTTTGACCGCGGAATGAATGGCGCGCGCGATCGCCGCGCGCCGGTTCTCGACGCGCTCGTGCGGCTTCTGCATCCCGGCCTCGATGTCGTCGATGATGTGCTCGGGATCCTCGGTGCGCGGATTGTCGCTCGTCACGTACACGACGTCCGCATGCGACTCGGCGATGCGACCCATCTCGGGTCGCTTCCCCTTGTCGCGATCGCCGCCACAGCCGACGACGACGATCAGTCGCCCCGTCGTGAACGGGCGAACGGCATCGAGGGCGCGGGTGAGTGCGTCGGGCGTGTGGGCGTAGTCGCGCAACACGGCCGGGTCGTCGTGAATGATCTCGAGGCGGCCGAGCACCTGCGGCATGGTGGACAGCCGGCGCGCGATCTCGTCGGGGGACATGCCCGTGCACCACGCCGCGGCGGCGGCACCGAGGGCATTCGCGATGTTGAAGTCGCCAATGAGTGGGAGCGTCACCGGATAGCGCGCGACGATGCCGTCTTCGAGATGCTGCGCGTCGACGATGAGGTCCCATTCGCTGCCGCGCGGCCCGTAGTGGATGTTGGCGGCGCGCACATCGGCATCGCCGTTCAGCCCGAATGTGACGGTCCGGGCCGCCTTCGGCAGTGCGCTCCATGCGGTGTCATCGGCATTGATGATCGCGGCGCCGTCGCTGGCGATGAGCGGAACGAGCATCGCCTTCGCGGCGAGGTACGCGTCCATCGTCTGGTGGTAGTCAAGATGGTCGCGCGTGAGGTTTGTGAACACCGCCGCCTGGAAGCGCAGTCCTTCCGCCCGACCCTGATGCAATGCGTGGGACGACGTTTCCATCGCCACCGTGCGCACGCCGCTGTCGTGCAACGTGCGGAGGAGCCGCTGCAATTCGACCGGACCGGGTGTCGTGAGACCACCGCCACCGTCGAGCGGCGCGCCTTCGCTGCCGATCAATACGCCGAGCGTGCCGATGGATGCGCAGCGGGCGTTGGGTTCGTCGAGAAGGTGGCGAAGCATGCCGACCGTGGTCGTCTTGCCATTCGTGCCCGTGACACCGACGAGGCGAAGTTCCTTCGCGGGCTCACCGTAGAACGCCGCCGCCGCGACGGCCGCCGCGCGGCGCGAGTCGCTCACCACGAGCGACGGCAAACCACAGCGCGACGGATCATCCACCACGGCGAGAACGGCGCCGCTGCTCGCGGCACGATCGAGGTATTCGTGGCCGTCACGCTCGGAGCCACGCACGGCGAGAAAGAGCGCGCCAGCCGCTACGGCGCGGCTGTCGTCCGTGATCGACTCTATCGACTGCGGCAATGCGCCGTTCGTTCCGCTCAGCAGGCCTGCGTGGCGGAGCGCCGTGGCGATCGTGTCGACGCGAACCGGATTCACGGTGTGCCGGACAGGTGTACGAGCGAACCGACGGGTAGCACCGAGCCCGCGGTGGGTTGCGTTTCGCCCGTGCCCTTCACGTCGAGCTGCACGCGAAAGCCGGCCGCATGCAGCGCATGCACCGCCTGTCGCAGCGAGAAGCCGTGGACATCCGGCACCGCGCGCGGCGGCGGCACCGCGGGCTTCGCCTTGGCGCGCAACGGAAGCGTGGCGGTAAAGGTGCGCGGCGCGATGGTGTCGTCGATGGCCAGGGCAACCGTATCGGCATGAGGCGCAGTATCGCGCACGGCCTGTGTGGCCACCGTGAGGTCGAGCGGATGCAGGGTGGAATCGGGCAGCCGCTCGTGACGACTGGCCGCAAGGCTGCGCCGGTCGAGCGACGCATCGCGCGACGCCAGCGCCGCCTCGAGCACCCGCTTCGTCACCGGAGCCGCCGTGAGCCCACCCATATAGTCGCCCTTGGGATTGTCGATCTTCACGAGAATGACGAATTGTGGATTGTCCGCCGGAAACAGCCCCACGAAGGTCGGGATGTGCTCGGCCGCCGCATAGCTGCCATGCACGGTGCGACGTGCGGTCCCGGTCTTCCCCGCCAGGGAGAAGGCACCGAGGTCCGCTCGCTTCGCCGTGCCACCGGCCTCAACGACACCGAGCAGCATGTCACGCACACGGCGCGCCACAGCCTGCGACACCACCCGTCGCACCACCCGCCGCTGGTGCCGATAGAGCACCGTCCCGTCGGGCGCCCGCACCTCCTTGATGAGGCTCGGCTCCAGCAGTTCACCGCCGTTGGCGAGTGCGACGTACGCTGCCACGAGCTGCAATGGCGTGACTGCCACCTCGTAACCCATGGCCAACGAGTTCGCCGACTGCTTCGACCACTTTACCGGCGGCCGCAGTGTCCCTGACGCTTCCACCGGATACGCCACGCCCGTCGGCGTGCCGAAGCCGAAGTCCCGCAAGCCTTCATACTCCTGGCGTGCCTGGAGTCGCTCGGCGAACTGCACGATGCCGATGTTGCTCGAGAACCGGATGACGTCCGAGAGCGCGAGCTGCGGATACGGATGCTCGTCGGTGATGGTGCGCCCGTTGATCGTGAAGCTTCCGTTGTGCGTGGGGATGACGTCCGTCTCGCGCGCGAGGCCATGCTCGAGCAGCAGCGCGGCCATGAACGGCTTCATCGTGGAGCCGGGCTCGTACGGCTCGGTGAGCGCGGTGCTCGACGTGCTCAGTGGATTCGACCGGTGACTGGCCATCGCGAGCACTTCGCCGTCGGCGGGATTCATGACGACGACATCCCCGCCCTCCGCCCCCATCCGGCTCACCGCGTCCGCCAACTCACGCTCGGCGATCTCCTGCAGCTCCTCGTTGATCGTGAGGACCACTGCGTTGCCCTGCACCGCGGGCGTCGCCGGCGCATCGGGTGAGTCGAAGCGCCGGCCGCGGACGTCCTTCATCATGGTCGTGCTGCCGGCCTTTCCCTTCAACAGGGAATCGAGCGCGAGCTCAATGCCGTCGACAGCATTGCCGTCGGCATCCACCCGACCGACGATGCGGCGCGTTCCCTCGGCGAATGCGTACGCCCGCTCGATGACCGGCGTGGAGGTCACGCCGCGCATGGCGCTGATCGAGGCGACGTCGACTGCGCGGTAGCGGCTCGGCAGCGTCACCCACTTACGCGACAAATCCGTCGCGCGCGCCACCCACTCCGCGGGAATGTGCGCGCGGACCAGCGCGAGGCGCAGCTTGTGGAGGTCGCGGATCTCCCTCGGTGCGATTTCGAGCTTCACCGTTTCCCTGCTCTGCGCGAGCAGTTCGCCGCGCGAATCGAAGATCTCGCCGCGCGGCGCGGGTGTGGTGCTCGTGGTGCTCTGCTGTCGTGCGGCGCTCGCGGCAAACCGCTTGCCGTCCACGAGCTGGACGCGCGCCGTCTTCACGAGCAGCGCAATGACGAACGCCGCCAGGAGCAAATGGATCGTGCCCACGCGACTCGGCTGCCTCATGGCGTTCCTCGAGAGATGGGGATCACCATGCTGTCGGCCGGCACGTGCAGGTTGAGCCGTTCGGCCACGGGCAGCAGGTGCGCGCGACTCGACGCCGAGCGAATCTCCGCTTCGACACGAAGCTTCTCGTTGATCGTCGCCGTGCGTCGTGCCTCGAGGTCGAGCAACTCCCTGGCCGCGGAGATGCCGAACGTGCGACGGAGGATCACGCCCCCCGCGATCATGAGGAACGCGAGCATCAGGAGGACGATCCGGACGCGACCGCCGCCGGAGCTTACCTTGCGCGTTGCCATGCCCGGAGCTTTGCGCTGCGTGCGCGCGGGTTGTGTGCGATCTCGTCCGCGCTCGCGGTGATCGCGCGGCGCATCAGCAGTGTGCCGAGCGCGTGGTTGCCGCCACAGGTGCACATCGGGTGCTTCGGGGGACAGATGCAGTCCTCGCTCCAATCGCGGAACGCGTGCTTCACCAGGCGATCCTCGCCCGAGTGATATGCGATGACCGCGAGGATGCCGCCGGGCGCCAGACGGTCGCGTAGGTCGGGGAGCGCGCGTGCGACGCCGTTCAGTTCATCGTTCACGGCGATGCGAATTGCCTGGAAGAGTCGCGCGAATTCAGGCGGGCCGCTGCGTGCGCCGAAGGTGGCCCGAATGGCGCCGACGAAGTCGTCGCTGATGACGAACGGCTTGTTCTCGCGGCGACGGACGATCTCGCGCACCAGTCGCGCGGCGCGGGGTTCGTCGCCGTAGTCGCGGAATATTTTCACGAGGGTGTCGTCGTCCGCCTCGTTCAATATGTCCGCGGCCGGAATGGTCGCGTCCGTGCCCATGCGCATGTCGAGCGGGGCGCCCTCGCGGAAGGAGAAGCCGCGGGCTGCGTCGTCGATCTGGTGGGAGGAGATGCCGAGGTCGAGCAGGATGCCCTGGAAGCGCAGGTGCTCGAGCGCCGCGATGCCGCCGAGCTCACTGTAGTTGGCGGTGATCGTTTCGAAGCGGCCCTCTTCCGCGTTCGTCGCGAGCCGTGCGTGGGCTGACTCGATGGCCTCGGGATCGCGATCAATGCCGATCACCTTCCCCACCCCAGCCGCGAGCAGCGCCGCCGAGTGGCCGCCGCCGCCGAGTGTCCCGTCGAGGACCAGGGAGGCGTGGCCGAGCAGCTCGATGATGTCGTCGACGAGTGCGGGGGCGTGGTAGTCGGACTGCCAGCGGTTGGTTGGCGAAGCGGCGAACACTTGCGGGATGATAGGATGATAGGAAGATAGGAAGATACGACTGCGGGCCCTATCATCCTATCATCCTATCTTCCTATCATCCTGCTTCACGACGACAGCGTCATGCCAATTCGTAAGCATTTCACGTACGTCGTCCATGGCGCCCGCGCCGATCGGCTGGACCTGCGCAACATGGTGTCGTGGGTGCGGGCGCGTGGGCATGCGGTGGAGGTGTTCACCACCTGGGATGCAGGCGACGCTGCGGAACACGCGGCGCGCGCGGCCGACCGCGGCACCGATGTCGTCATCGCCTGTGGTGGGGACGGCACCCTCAATGAAGTCGTCAACGGGCTCGACGGACGCGACACGCCCCTCGGCGTCATCCCTCTCGGCACCGCCAACGATTTTGCGCGGCAGACGGGGATTCCCGAGGAGGCGGACCATGCGATGGACGTCATACTTCGTCGCAACCCGGTGCGGATCGATACCGCGTCAATGAATGGGCGGCGGTTTCTGAATGTGTCGACGGGGGGGGTTGGTGCTGAGGCGACTGCCGAGACTCCGGCGGACGCCAAAGCTTCGCTCGGGCCGCTCGCGTATGCCATCACAGCGGTACGGAAGTTTGCCGAGGACAAGATTCGGCATGCGTCGTTTGCGAGCGATGGTTTTGGACTGGACGTGGACTTTCTCGCGTTTGCTGTTGGGAGTGCGCGAGTTACGGGCGGAGGCACGATGATGACGCCTGACGCATCTGTAACAGATGGATTGCTGGACCTCTGTGTCATCGAGGCGATGTCGAGGGGGCAGTTTGCGCGGCTCTCGTTGGCGGTAAAGCGGGGGGAGCACCTCGGATTACCAGGTGTGCACTACGCGCAGCTTCCGTGGATGAAGGTCACGGGGGCACAGCCGCTCAGCGTGAACTTAGATGGTGAGGGCTTGGAGGCGCAGGTGTGCGACTACCGGGCGCGTCGGGCCGATCTCTTAGTGCATGTGCATCACCTGCCAGGGGAGGAGCCGGGGGTGGATTTCGCGCGGTAGTTGCAGACAGGCTGGCGAGCTTTTGCGTTCTGGGCGGCGTCCCTTTCCCCTTTGTTGATGCTCTGCAACAAACGACGGTCTATTGGTATTATCGAACTTGGTCTTGCAGTCTAATACCGAATGGAGATCCTGAGCTTGGAGCGCTCAACTCCATGCGATGACGATAGATCGCTCGCGACGTTGATATCATCCGTTTCGGCTTATCGAGCGTGGCCACGCTGGCTTTCCCCGGTTTCGCTTTATAACGTGACCGTCTAATATGCGTTCTGTGGCCATCCGACTTCTGGATCGGTACAGATCCGTCGCCATCTATGCGTCACAAGTCGCCCGCGCCGCTTGCTCACATTCCACTATTGCGGCACCTTTCGAGCATGGCCGATCACCCAAACATCAAACCAGACGCCCTCCAGCTCGTCGAGGCGTTGCCTGAGTCGGCGACGTGGGACGATCTAGCTTACGAAGTCTATGTGCGCCAAGCAGTTGCAAGCGGAATCGCGGACGCGGAGTCTGGCCGAACGGTCTCGCATGAGGATGCGATCGCGCGCATTCGTAGTCGAATTCGTCGAGCCTCGTGAGCTTGACGCTCCGCTGGACGGAGCATGCGGTCAATCAGCTCGGGGCGATTGCCGAGTACGTCGCTGTCGTCTCGCCGATCTATGCCGACCAGACCATCGACCGGATCGTGATGCGATTGCGCCATGCGCAAGACTTTCCCGAGTCCGGTCGCCGCGTGCCCGAGGCATCAGCGCTCGACATTCGAGAACTGATCGAGTTTCCGTATCGTATCATCTATCGCGTGCACCACGAGACGATTGAAGTGCTCGCCGTCATCCATGGTCGCCAAGACTTACCCTCGCACCTGCCCCGCTGATATCGCGTGGCGGCCACAGAACGTGCGTTGCTGCAGTCAAGCGAGCTAAGGATTGCTCGCTCCGCTCGCTTTATTTGATTCGCTTGCAGCAGAACTTGAGCGTTAGCTGGCGTCCATAGTAACGCTTGACGTTATGGTTTGCCGCGGCTAGATTCCGAAGTGATCAAAAGCTTCGGGGACCGGGACACCGAACGGCT
>JALYVY010000088.1 GCA_030852985.1 Gemmatimonadota bacterium
GTATCGGCCTGACCGATCGTGGCAACGCGGTGTACGTATGGGGTGTCCAATACCTGAACGGCGCGCTCTATGCTTCCGACATGCTCAACGGTTTGTGGAAGCTCGCACCGGTCACGCGGCCCTAGGCGCCGCACTTGTCGTGATTTTGCTACATTATCGGGGTGACGCCGAGCGCGTCTCGCCCCGCTGCCCCCTTCCGAGGTTGTCCTGATGGTTCGCCCACGTACCGCGGCTGTCGCATCGCTGCTGCTGCTCCCGATGGCTGCCGGAGGCTTTCTGCTGCAGGGCGGCCCTACGCGGTCGACCCCGCGCCTGTTCGAGCAGGTGCTTTCGATCGTGGCGAACCGATACGTGGACTCCCTTCAGAGCTCGGCCATCTTCGAGAAGGCGGCGAGCGGGCTCGTGAAGGAGCTGAACGATCCGTACAGCGAACTACTGCCTCCCAAGGAGAATGAGCTCTTCAACCGCAACGTCGGAGGGCGCTACGGCGGCGTTGGAATGTTGCTCGAGGCGCAGCCCGTCGCCGGCGGAACGCGCATAGCGGTCGCGCGTGTCTTTCCGCACACGCCTGCCGAAGAGGGCGGCGTGCTCGAGGGCGACCAGATCATCAAGGTCGATACGCTTCCCATCACCGGTGGAACCAAGATCGACAGTGTGTCGAATGCACTGCGCGGCACCCCCGGCTCCACGGTGAACGTGACGTACGCGCGACCCGGTGTCACCGTGCCGATCAAGCTGTCGTTCAAGCGTGCACTGATCCACGTGCCCGCGGTTCCATTCTCCATGATCGTCGGAGACCATATCGGCTACATCCCGCTCCAGACATTCAACGAAAACACTGCCGAGGAAGTACAGGCCGCGGCGGCAAAACTGGTGGCTGATGGCGCGAAGGGACTCGTGCTCGACCTGCGCGACAACGGCGGCGGCATCGTCGAGCAGTCGCTGGCGGTGAGCTCGCTCTTTCTCAAGGACAACCAGCCTATCGTCAACGTCCGGGGTCGCAACACGCCCGACGAGATCGCACGTGCGTCGCGCGATCACCTCTCGGCGCAACCGCCGCTTGTGATCCTTACCGACGGTAACACGGCCTCTGCCAGCGAGATTGTCGCCGGTGCACTTCAGGATCACGACCGCGCCCTGGTCGTCGGCACCACCAGCTTCGGGAAAGGATTGGTGCAGTCGGTTTTCCCGCTCGACGGCGGCTATGCTCTCAAGATCACCACGGCCAAGTGGTATACGCCCAGCGGGCGCAGCATCCATCGCGAGCGCAAGCTGATCGATGGGCGGCTGGTCGAGACGAAGCCGGACTCCCTCGAGACAGAAGCCGAGAAGAAGGCGAGGCCCGCATTCAAGTCCGACGCCGGCCGCACGATCTATGGCGGCGGTGGCATCACGCCCGACGTCATCGTGCCAGACGATACGCTGTCCACGCCCGAGCAGGAGTTCTACAAGGCTGTCGTGGCACCAAAGGCCCAGGCGTACTTCACGACGATGAACCAGTACGCGTTCGAGCTGAAGGGATCGCCCAAGACGTTCACCGTCACTCCCGCCTGGCGCGCCGAGCTGCGTCGTCGTCTGACGAGCGCTGGCTTGGTGATCGACGCGAAGTACGAGCCGGTCGCGACGAAGAGTCTCGACCGCGACCTTGATCGCCGCGTTGCTCGCCTCGTGCTGGGTGATGCCGGTGCGAAGGAACGCGCCCTGGACGAGGATCATCAGTTGACACGGGCCATCCAGCTCCTGTCGAACGCACATACCCAGGACGCATTGCTCGCCGCGGGGCGGACCTCGTCGGCCAACGCGAGCAACACGCCGATGAAGCACTAGTCCGCCGTCTTAAAGACTGCGTCGCGTTGACCCAGCACTCGATCGTCGTACCGCGCACCGCTCGCTACTACACGCTGGGACCGACCCACGGCTTTCCGCGCGAGCTGTGGATCGTGTGCCATGGATACGGGCAGCTCGCGGCGCGGTTCATCAGCCATTTCGCCCCGCTCGACGATGGTACGCGCTTGATCGTGGCGCCCGAAGCGCTATCGCGCTTCTATCTCGATCCGCTTCCCGAGCGGCGAGGCCAACGCGATCCACGCGTGGGCGCCACGTGGATGACACGCGAGGATCGCCTTGATGAGATCGGGGACTACGTCGGCTATCTCGATCTGGTTGCGGGCGAAGTCCGCCATCACTTGACCGGGGCCTCGCCGAGGATCGTGGTGCTCGGGTTTTCGCAGGGGACCGCGACCGTGAGCCGGTGGCTTGCCGAGAGCGACCTCCGCGCGGATCATCTCGTGCTGTGGTCAGGTGGCATTCCGCCCGAGCTGGATCTCGCGCACTGGGCGGGCACCCTGCGTGGCGCGGCGATCAGCCTCGTTGCCGGCGACGCTGACGAGATGGTGACGCCTGAGGCGATCGCGCACGAGGCGGAGCGACTCTCGTCGGCGGGGGTGGCCTTCCACGTCCACAAGTTCGAGGGAGGGCACACGATCGATGCCGGTGCGCTCGCGGCCCTCGCCGAGGGCTTTCAGCGAAGCTGAGCAGGTCAGTTGCGTCGTGCGTCGCGCAGGCGTTCGATGTCGCGGCGGTCCTTCTTGGTAGGGCGGCCCTTGTCCTCGAACAGGAAGGCGGCGGGGGCCATCCTCAATTGCTCTGACAGCTTTTCGCGAGCCGCGATGCTTGCGGGGCGCTCTTCGTACAGCGTCGCCGCGACCGACGCGGGCCCTCGGCGCTCGCTCAACTCGCGCACGACCACCACGTGCTCGTAGGGTCCCAGCCTGATGCTCACCTCGTCAGCGGGCTGGAGCATTTTTGCCGGCTTCACGTGGTCGCCATTCACCGTAATCTTGCCGCCGCCTATCGCATCGACAGCAAGTGCGCGGGTCTTGAAAAACCGCGCGGCCCAGAGCCATTTGTCGAGGCGGACTTTATGAGCGGCGTCTGTCATTACTGAAAATAATGAGCGCGGTTCATCCTGCCGCCTTGAAGTCGGTCGATTGAAGAGCGATATTTCGATATCGAAAGATTGGATGACGAATGATGCCGACTCATTATCGGGGAAACCCAGAAGAAATTCTCGCGCTCGATACGGTGATCAAGCTGACCCGGGGCCTCAACTCGCTCCAGGCGAGGCTCATGCCGCACCTGCAGAAGGACTTCGGTATTACCGAAAGTCAGTTTGGCGTCCTCGAGGCGCTGCTGCACCTCGGGCCGCTTTCGCAGGGACAGCTCTGCCAAAAAATACTTCGAAGTGGCAGCAACCTCACCACGGTGGTCGATAATCTGGAGCGCGCCGGCTTGGTGACTCGGGTGAGGGATGCGGCGGACCGCCGAGTGCAGATTGTGCAATTGACGGATGAAGGACGCGGTTTGGTGACAAGGGCGTTTCCGGCCCACGTAGCCCGAGTAGCCGATCTGATGCGGGCGCTTACCACTAACGAACAACGCGAACTCGGCCGGATGTGCCGCAAGCTCGGACGCACTGAGATCGACTGAGGAACAAAGCGGTTCTCGTGGCACTAATGCTTCGACATCGCAAAGTTTTCATACGGAGAGTTCAGAATGCGTACCAATGTCATCGATCACGTTTCCAGCGCGACGCTCACCGCAGCGGATGCGGCAGAATCGCGTCGCTCCATCCGGAAGTACGAAGCAGCACCGATCCCGACTGCCGACCTCCGCGAGCTCCTCCGTCTTGCCGCTAGAGCGCCCTCAGCCTTCAACGCCCAGCCGTGGCGGTTTGTGGTCGTCACCGACGAGGCGCTCAAGGGCAAGCTGTCGCAGGCCGCCTACGGCCAGCAGCAGATCGTCCGCGCCCCAGCGACCATCGTCATCTACAGCGACATGCAGAGCGCGCTCGAACGCATGCCGGAGTCGATGCACCCCGGATTGCCGAGCGATCAACGCGATGCCGGGGTGGCGAGATTCCGCGCCACGTTCGCGAACCAGACCGTGGAGGAACGCGAAGGCTGGGGCGTTGGCCAAAGCAACATCGCACTCGGCTACCTCCTGCTCCTTGCGGAAGCGAAGGGATTCGCGACCTCGCCCATGCTCGGATTCGAGCCGGAAAAGGTGATGGAGCTACTCGGCCTGCCGGCGCACGTGCGGATTCCTGCGCTCGTGGCGATTGGATATCCTGCCGAGGAGGGGTTCGCTCCCCATCGTCTCGATGTCGACTCGCTGGTCGAGTTTCGCTGATCGCGCTGCGCCTCAGGACAAATGGACGCCGCACTGGGAATCCATCACGTCAGCGCGATTGCGGGTGACCTGCAACAGAACGTGACTTCTACGCCGGCGTTCTGGGAGGACGTGCATCTGCCGATGCCGCCGGAGCATTCACCGTGAACAGTATGACCACCGCGCTCGAACTGCACGTCCACCGTTGGGAGCCAGCCACGCGTCCTGACGCGCGAACGATCCTGCTGCTGCATGGCACAGGTGGTGACGAGACGGACCTGTTGCCACTGGGCCGTATGCTCTCGCCGGGATCTGCACTGCTCGGCGTACGGGGTAACGTGCTCGAAAATGGTGCCCCGAGATTCTTCCGACGCCTTGCCGAGGGCGTTTTCGACATCGAGGATCTGCATCGCCGTACCTCGGATCTCGCGGACTTCGTTGCTGCCGCCTCGACTGCGTATGGTTTCGACCCAACCTTATTGCACGCGCTCGGTTACTCGAACGGGGCGAATGTGGCAGCCAGCCTCCTGCTCTCACGCCCCGGGGCGCTTGCTGCCGCGGTACTCTTCCGCGCAATGGTACCCTTCGAGCCCGCAGGCCCGGTGGATGTATCCGGCAAGCGCGTGCTGATCAGTGCTGGCGAGTTCGACGCGATGATTCCGCGTTCCGGGAGTGAGCGACTGGCGACGCTACTTCGCGCTGGTGGTGCGGAGGTAACACTCGCTTGGCAACCCGCCTCGCACGGACTCACCCAAGCCGACATCACCGCGGGTCAGGAGTTTTTTCGGGGCTGACCGGCAAGGCATGGGCGAGTCGAATGACCCCCATTATGAGAGAGGCCACGTGGTTCAGCAGCGAAGAGGAGCGATTCAAGGAAGTACCGGTGGGTAAGATCGCTGTAGGTATGCATTCTGCGAACTTGACTTCCCATTCATGCCAAGTAACTTACTGACCAGTCATTAATAAAGACGCAACCTCTTCGGGAACACCAAAGCCACGAGGAGGCTTACATAACTGACCAGTAAGTTATCTAAATGTCCGAAACGGCTGTTGAACCACGGTGGCGCAGACTTCCGGAGGAGCGCCCGAAGCAGATCCTGGATGCGGCACTCGCGGTGTTCGCCGAGCACGGCCTCGCCGCAGCCAGGCTCGATGACATCGCAAAGAGAGCCGGACTTTCCAAGGGCACCATCTATCTCTACTTCCCCAACAAGGAAGAGCTGTTTCGCGAAGTCGTCCGTTCAACGGTGGTTGCGTACATCGCCCGAGCGGAAGCCGCGTTCGAAACCGATCGCGATCCGGTTTCCTCGCTGCTGTTCTGGATGGAGGGCTACTGGAGCTGGCTGCGGTCGCCGGTCTTTCCCGCGATGCACCGCCTGATCGGCACTGAACTGAACAACTTTCCGGACCTCGCGGAGTTCTACGCGACGGAGGTGATCGAACGCGCGCAGCGGCTCATCTGCGGCATCCTCGAGCGCGGGATGGAGTCCGGCGTCTTTCGCCGGATGGACCCGCTCGTTGGCGCACGGATGCTCAGCGCAATCTTCGTCACGCACGCGCTCTGGTTTCACCAGCGCCGATGCTTCAAGAACATCCAGAATGTGCCCGCAGAGGTCCTGCTCCAGCAGATCCGCGACTTCTTCTTCAATGCCATGAGCCCGAGCTCAACGGGAGTTTCCGCACTTGCCTGACATGACTCACCATCCGATCCGCCGCCCCATCACCGCTGGCGCGATTCTCACCGTCGTCGTTGCATTGCTCGCATTTGTCGCGCGCAGCGCCGGTGCGCAGCAACCGGCGACGGACAGCACGATTCGACTTACGCTCGGTGAAGCGGTTCGCATGGCCGCGCGACGGAATGCCGCGGTGGAGGGAGCACTCGCTCGCGTCGATGCCGCCAACGCACGCGTGACGGAACGTCGCGCCGACCTGCTGCCGAACATCTCGGGGGCGGTGGCCGAGCGCGGCTCGACGACCAACAGCGCGACGTTCCCGATCGACTTTCCATCCGTACCCGGCCAGCCGCCGCTTTTTGATCCCAACGGATCTATTCTCGGTCCGGTGAACAGTTTCGACGCACGCGCGCGTGTGTCGCAGTCGCTCTATGACCCGGCCGCTCGCACCCGGGTGCAGACCGCGCGCACGGGTGTCGCCGCGGCGAATGCCGATGTGGCGAGCCTTGCCGATCAAGCATCCGTCATGGCCGCAAATGCGTACCTCGCGGTGTTGCGCGCGGATGCCGTTTACACCGCCCGCGTCGCAGACTCGACGCTGGCCGCCGAGCTACTCGGTATAGCGCAGGATCAACTGAAAGCCGGCACCGGCATCATTCTCGACGTCACGCGATCACGCTCGCAACTCACCGGTGCGCGAACGCAGTTGATCGTCGCCCGCAATGAGCGCGATCGCACGCGTGTAGATCTCGCGCGCGCACTCGGGCTGCCGCTGGTGCGGCTCGAGTTGGCGGACGCTCTCGCATCACTGCCGTCGCCCGGCAACGCGGGCGCGGCCACGTCGCTGGACTCGTCGATCCGCAGTCGCAAGGACGTCAACGCACTCGATCTCCAGGTACGTGCCGCCCGCGAGCAGGCCGATGCGATTCGCGCCGAGCGCCTGCCGACGATCGGCGTGTTCGCTGATGAGGGGCTGAGCCAGCGCAACGGTCGCAGCTTCCTCCCCACGTATGATTGGGGCATTCAGCTGTCGCTGCCGATCTTCGACGGCCACCGTCGCGAGGCGCGCGTGACCGAACAGGTGTCAGCGGCGCGCGACCTGGAAATCCGGGCTCGCGACCTGCGCGCGCAGGTGGAGGCGGATGTTCGCTCCGCCACGCTGAATCTTCGGTCGTCCGCGGAGGCGGTAAGCGCTGCCCGCGAGCGCGAGACGCTCGCCGAGCAGGAAGTGGCGCAAGCACGTGAGCGGTTCCAGGCTGGTGTGGCCGGCAATGCCGATGTCATCACCGCCTCGATCACCTTGAACACGGCCCGAACGCAGCTCGTTGACGCACTGACGTCGTATCAGGCCTCGCGCGTGTCGCTCGCCAGGGCACAGGGATCCATCGCCGCGCTCGACTGACCGACCTTTCATTCGCCTTTCTTTTTCCGAATCAACTCGCACGCTCGATCAGACCATGGCTACCGCAACGCAACCTCAGGACTCCACCGTTCGTCCATCGATCTCCCCCGCGCCGGAACCGGCGCCGCCGAGCAATCGACGGAGAATCGTTCTCGTGATCGTCGCGATCGCCGCGCTCCTCGCCGTAACGTGGGGTGTGAAGCAGTGGCTCTACGGCCGCGCTCACGAGTCGACGGACAATGCGCAGGTGGACGGACACATCGTACCCGTGCTCGCGAAGGTGAGTGGGTACGTCACCGCGGTGAATGTCGCCGAGAACAACGAGGTGCGCGCCGACTCGACGCTGGTGCGCATCGACGAGCGGGAACTCGCGGTGAAGCTCGCTCAAGCGGACGCTGACCTGGGCGCCGCGCGTGCGGCTGCCGGTGGCAGGGGCGTGGAAGGCCAGGCCGAGGCGATGGTACAGAACGCCACGAGCCAGCGCGCGGCGCTCGACGCCAACATCTCCGCGGCGCGGGCGAACGCGACCAGGGCGGAGGCCGACCTGGCGCGCATGCGCGAGCTCGTGGCCAAGCAGATCGTCTCACGCCAGCAGCTGGATGCGTCGCAGGCGGCAGCAGACGCGGCACGCGCGCAGCTTGCGTCGGCGCAGCGGTCGGCGGGTGCGGCGGGCGCGGGTATCGTGAACGCGCAAGCGGGCGTGCGGCTCGCGCAGGCGCGGCTCGCAGGCGCCCAGGCATCGCGCGACAATGCGCAGCTGCAGCTTTCGTACACGCGGGTGACGGCCCCGGTGTCGGGGGTGATTTCACGGAAGCAGGTTGAAGTGGGGCAGCTCGTACAGGCAGGGCAACCCTTGCTCGCCGTCGTTTCGGATACCGGCGTGTGGATCACGGCGAACTTCAAGGAGACGCAACTCTCCGATCTCAAGGTCGGGCAGCCGGCGGAGCTCGACATCGACGCGTACGGCGGATGTCAGGCGAAGGGCGTGGTGGAAAGCGTCAGTGCGGCGACGGGTGCGAAGTTCGCGCTGTTACCGCCGGATAACGCCACGGGAAATTTCACGAAGGTGGTGCAGCGAGTTCCCGCGCGCATCAGGATTACGGAAGGGTGCGGCAAGGATCATCCGCTGCGTCCGGGCATGTCGGTGTTCGCGCATGTGAGCACGAAGTAGCATGGCGCAGGGCACGGCGATCATTGCGTCGGGCGCGCGGGGCACGGCGCGCGTGTACGTGCCGGCCAGGGCGGTGGCCGAGGACGAATACAAGTACAAGTATCTCATCGCCATTGCGGTCACACTCGCGGCGGTGCTCGAGCTGATTGTCACGTCGATCGTGAACGTGGCCATCCCGCACATGATGGGAAACCTCGGCGCCACGCTCGACGAGATCTCGTGGGTGTCGACCGGGTACATCATCGCGAACGTGATCGTGATCCCGATGTCGAGTTGGCTGTCGGGATTCTTCGGACGCACGCGCTATCTCACCGGATCGATCCTCCTGTTCGTGGCGGCATCCTTTTTCTGCGGAGCCGCCGGATCACTGGGTGGACTGATCTTCTGGCGCGTGGTGCAGGGATTGGGCGGCGGTGCACTGCTGTCCACCGCGCAGACGACGCTGTTCGAGGCATTTCCGCCCAAGGAAGTCGGCATCGGGCAGGCGATGTTCGGCGTCGGCGTGATGGTCGGACCCACCATTGGCCCGACGCTTGGCGGCTACATCGTCGACAACCTCAGCTGGCCCTGGATTTTCTACATCAATATTCCGCTCGGCATTTTTGCGGCGTTCATGGTGTACACGTACGTCCGCGATTCAGCGCACCAGAAGAAGGCTTCCACGATTGACGGCAGCGGAATTCTGCTACTCGCCCTCTGTGTCGGGTCACTGCAGTGGATGCTGGAGCGCGGCGAACGGATGGACTGGTTCGATTCGCGTTTCGTGACGTTGCTCGGTGTGACTGCGGTGGTGTCATTCGTCCTGCTCATCATTCGTGAGCTGGCGATCAGGGAGCCGGTGATCGACCTGCGGGTGCTGAAGAATCGCCAGCTTGCGGGCGGTGTGATGATGGGCGCGTTCCTGGGGTTCGCGCTGTACGGTTCGGTGTTCGTGCTGCCCGTGTTCCTCCAGGGGTTACATGGCATGACCGCCAACCAGACCGGGATGATCATTCTTCCGGGCGCGTTGGCATCTGCACTCACCATGGCACTCGTCGGTCGCAACTCGGCGCGCCTGGATGCGCGCGTGACGGTGCCGATTGGCGCGAGCTTCTTCATGTTCTCCATGTGGAGCCTGTCGCGGCTGACCTTCGACAGCGGTGCGCACGAGTTGTTCTGGCCCCTGGTTGCACGCGGTGTGGGACTTGGCTTGATCTTCGTGCCGCTCACGGGTGCAACGATGGCCGAGCTCGCGCCGCAGGAACTGGCGCAGGGCACCGGCATGTTCAACCTCACACGTCAGCTTGGCGGGTCGCTCGGCATTGCCATCAGCGCGACGCTGCTGTCGCGCTTTACGGCTCAGTCACGGGCGCTGCTTGCCGAGCATGTCGTGGTTGGTGATCCGCTGACGACGTCGCGCCTGGACGGGCTCACGCGTGCGCTGATCGCAAAGGGAGCGGACGTGCTGTCGGCCAAGCAACAGGCGCTGATGATCCTCGACCGTCAGCTTCAGGGACAGGCGAGTGTGCTGGCGTTCTCGAAGCTGTACCTGCTGAGCGGTATGGCCTTGATGGCGTCGCTGCCGCTGCTGTTGCTGTTCAGGTCGGGCAAATCGCGCGGACACGGGCCGGCAGCGCACTAGTCTGCCGCACGAAACAGCGTTGATGAGAACACACCGCTGCAGGCGAAAAGGACCTCTGTTCGCGGCGGAGTGGGTCCATGACACCCAGTGGTTTGGGTGCCATTCTTCGTACCAGCGTACGGCGTACCTGGTACGCTCGTACGAGTGCTACCCGTCGGATGAGTACACTTCGACCTCGGCTGAGCCATCGCGCCCGTACTTCACGTACATAAGCCAGGGGCGGCAGCAGACCTGACAGTCCTCCACGTATTCCTGGTCGCTCCCACTACCCGGATCGAGGGCGACTTCGTTTGCCTCTCCACAGCTTGGGCAATAGACGATGGCTTCCGTCTCGGCCGTTCCATCGCCGCGGGGAAATTCGGTCTCGATGTCTTCGTCTGACCAGTCCTCGTCTTCGCGCTCGCTCATGGCGTCCAAAATAGCGCCGAGACCACCCGCGGTGAGGGTTGTCCTCGCAAACTGAAACACGCGCGTCCGAAACCGGGGACACTGTTTTGGATACATGAATCCCAAGTGCTTGTTGGCAAACGAGTTGGTTCCTGCGCGTGACACGGCGCACACGATGCCTCGCTGGGTGTCCGAACGCCGACTTCCCAGGAGCCCACCATGTCGCTTCGCCACTGGATCCCCGCTCAGGCACGCTTCGCCGCGAGCGCCCTTCTCCTCCTCCTCTCTGCTGGCGCGTGCTACAGCAAGCGCGTCACGCGGATCGAGCCGAGTGCCGTAACCGACCTGTCTGGCCGGTGGAACGATACGGACTCGCGACTCGTCGCCAACCAGCTCGTCGAGCAGACGCTCGCCGCCGGTTGGGCGAAGCGATACACGGACCTCCACGGTGGCGAGGCACCGACCGTCATCGTCGGGACATTCGCGAATCGGTCGATGGAGCACATCGCGGTGGGAACGTTCGTGAAGGACATCGAGAGTGCGTTGGTCAGCACGGGGGCCGCTCGCGTCGTCGCGTCTTCGGGGGAGCGACAGGAGTTACGGGCCGAGCGGAAAGACCAGCAACAGAATGCGCGGGCCGATACGCGGTCTCGCGTGGGGCAGGAGCAGGGCGCGCGCTACGCACTCACCGGCGAGGTCCAGTCCATCGAGGACGTCGACGGCCGGGAGCGCATCGTGTTCTACCAGGTTGATGCCTCCATCACGGACCTCGAGACGAACACGAAGGTCTGGGTCGGTCAGCACAAGATCAAGAAGTATGTCGAGCGCGCCCGTTTCGGACTCTGACCCCCACCTCGGAGAATTACCCATGTCCAGCTACAGGATCCCCCAACTCGCGCCCACGGTCTTCATCACGGCACTCATGGCGTCGGCGTGCGCCAACCCGAAGCGTATCGATGAAGGGCCCATGACCGTGATGCGGAACGGCGACCGCGTCGGCGCACCGACGCGTGCGATGGATGCGGCGACGACGCAGGCACTGGAATCACAGGTCGCGGGCCGGAATGGTCGCGATTCGCTGAGTGCCGTTGCCGTCGCGAGCTGCACCCCGGCCATCTGCGCCGCGCTCGGCCGCGGAGAAGTCGCCCTTGGCATGACGGAGGCTCAGCTGCTCGCCGCATCGCGTTCCACCGAGATCGCGTGGACCATGCGTGGGGCATCTGGCGTGACGGTGCTTACGCCGCGCGACGTGGATGCGATGCCAAGAGACGCCGTTGGCTCTCTCGCGCTGGTACAGCTCTCGAATGGCACCGTCGCAAGCATCACCTATCGCGAACCGCAGGGGCTGCGCACCGTGACGGCTGCATCGGACGCGAGCGACGCCAACCGCGTCCGTGCGGTCGCGCTGGTGCGTGAAGGCGACGCCCTCGCCGCCGCCGGCGACTTCACTGCCGCGCTCGATCGGTACGACCGCGCCAGCGTGGTGAACCGCGCCGATGCCGAGCTACAGTACAAGATGGCGACGTCGCTGGACAAGCTGCTGCGGCCCATCGAAGCGGAGCTGCGCTACAAGATGTTCCTGAACCAGTTGGAGATTCAGCGAATCGATGCACAAGGGAATGCATACGCGAAACTGGCAGACGCCATCGCGCATGCGCGTGAGCGCATCATCGTGCTCGACAAGAAGTAGACGCGCACCACGCGATCCATGCGCTCCCCCACCACAGCGCGAACCACGCGGCGCACGGCCAGCAGTGTGGCGATGGCTGCCATACTGCTGGCGGCGCCTGGCTGCTCCCTGTTGCGCTCGACGATCGGTGCCTATGAGACCGGTCCCAACGGGATCATTCGGTCCCAGCAGCAGCTGCGCGAGGCCCTCGTTCACGCCGACTATGCGACAGCATTGGGATGGCCCGAAGACGACGCGTTGTTGCGTGCGCTCGACGTTGGCGCAACCAGCTTCTACGCCTCGCGGTTCGCGCGCAGCGCCGCGATCCTCGATTCCGCTGCACTCATGGCTGACGATCGCATCACGAACAGCCTGAGCGCCAACGCGCTTGCTCTCGTGAGCAGCGATCTCGCCCGTCCGTACCAGGCGCGACGCACGGAGCGCCTCTTCATACCGTACTACGCCATGCTTGCGTTCGCGCGGCTGGAGCAGTGGGAAGATGCGGCGGTCGAAGCACGGCGGTTGAGTGGGCTGCTGTCGGAATATGCGGCGGACTGCACCGACGCCGAACGGCCGACGCACGCGATGCTGCACTATCTCAGCGGCACCGTCTTCGAACGAGCGGGTGAGAAGAACGACGCGCAAGTCGCGTATCGCCTCGCGCGCGCGCTGTTGCCAACGCAGGTCGATAGCGTGCGTGGGCGCACGGCGCGCGGCGAAGGCGAGATGCTCGTCGTACTCGAGCGTGGTTTCGTAGCGCATCGGGCAACGGAGTCGATCAGTGTGTTTCTGGGCGACTCGGATGGGGACTCGCTCGCCGACTCTCGGCGCGCATCTGGCGCCGGAACCGTGCGCGCGATCGCGGGGGCGATGTCCAGCTCGAGTCGCTCGGAGAGCAGCACCGTGCGGAGCGATCGCACGCGGAAGCCACGCTGGGAGTACGGGCATCACGACGATGATGACGGCTACTGGCTCCGCGTGTCCTTTCCATCGGTGCGCCGCGCGCCGCTCATTCGAGGTGAGCCAAGCCTCGTCGTCGATGGAGAGCAGTTGATGGGCGCGCGGGTCGGCTCGGTGCTGGACGATGCCGTCAGTGCGGACGAGGACCGTGAGCGCGCGGCCCTGATCGCGCGAGCGGTGGCACGCAGCGCGGCGAAGTACGCCGTGACAAGGGCCGTGAAGGACAGCAAGGGCGAGGTCGCCGGCTCGATCGCCAACATCGGCGCCGCGCTCCTGGAACGTGCGGACGTGCGCTCATGGCATGTCCTGCCGCAGACGGTCACGCTCCTGCGCGTCCGCGCACCAGCGGGACAACGGCGGTTACTGCTCGACGTCGGTGAAGGGTTGGGGCAGGTGGATCTTGGCAAGGTGAGGGTGCAAGCCGGCGTGGTGACGATCATAACGGCCCGGGTGTGGAGCGAGCCCCTGCGCGCGGGCCTGCTCGCGGTTGCGCGTTAGTCGAGGAAGCTGAAAGGCTATCAGATTGCTGGATGAACGACGCCGGATTCTGGGTGTTCAGCAAGATTGGTGGCGTCACCGAAGTCGAGTCGCTGCGCTCCTGGACTCCGCTCGTCGCCATCGTCGGCTGTACGTCACTGGTGACAACGCTGAGGCTCGCGACGCTGCTGCCGCTGCGGTGACCCGACTTGGTCTCGGGTCGTGACAGACTCGAGGAACGGCAACGGCAACGGCAACGGCAACGGCAACGGCAACGGCAACGGCAACGGCAACGGCAACGGCGGACGCAGAGGTCAGTCAGTGCCTTTCTGCGCCGCCGTTACGCCTTTCTGGGTCCGCTACTGGAGGGCTAGCGGATGGGTTCCCGCGTACGCGCACCATCGACCAATCGCCATATGCCGTGCGCGTTCGAGTCGCGCAACGCCACGGGAAGGCAATCGTCCGGAAAGTCCTGATAGCACAGCGGCCTCACGAAGCGGTCGATCGCCGCGCTGCCTACGGATGTCGACCGAGCATCTGTCGACGCGGGGTAGGGACCTCCGTGCTGCATCGCATGACCCACTTCGACTCCAGTGGGATAGCCATTGAAGAGCAGGCGTCCAACCTTGCGCTGGAGTATCGCGACCAGCCGGTGATTCTCGCGCAGCTCGGCGGGCGTACCGTGGATCGTGGCGGTGAGTTGCCCCTCGAGCGATTCCGCGACGCGTTCGAGCTCTGCGATGTCTCCGGCACCGACGACGACCGATACCGGTCCGAACATCTCTTCGCGCAGTTCGCCCTGCTCCACGAATTGACTGGCGTCCAAACGGAGGAGTGCGGGTGTCGCGCGGCGGGCGTCGTCGGTGACGCTGCGCGCGAGCACCGTGGCACCGTGACCTTCCGCTCGCGCGACGGCGTCTCCGTAGCTGGTGAACAGCTGCGGATACAACATCACGCTGGCGTCCGCGGCAGAGATACGCGCCGCCAGCGCCGTTTCAAGACTGTCGAATGCAGCGTCGCGCACGCCTGCGATGATCCCTGGATTAGTGCAGAACTGACCCGTGCCGAGCGTAATCGACGTCGCGAGCCCCTGCGCGATGGCTGCGCCGCGCTCCTTCACCGCCGACGGGAGCAGGAACACTGGATTGACGCTTCCCATCTCCGCGTACACGGGGATGGGATCGCGGCGCGCGGCGGCCGCGTCGAACAGTGCGCGGCCGCCGCGGAGAGAACCCGTGAATCCCACTGCCGCGATTGCGGGATGGCGAACCATCGCGAGTCCAACCTCGTGTGACCACCCGTGCAGCAGCGAGAAGACACCCCGATCGATGCCGCACGAGATCGCCGCACGGTCGATCGCGCGCGCCGCGAGCTCCGACGTGCCCGGATGCGCGGGATGTCCCTTGCATACGACCGTGCATCCCGACGCGAGCGCCGAGGCCGTGTCGCCACCGGGGACTGAGAACGCGAAGGGAAAATTGCTCGCCCCAAACACCGCGACCGGGCCAAGGGGCACGAGCATCCTGCGCAAGTCGGGGCGAGGAGCAGGCGTGCGTGCCGGGTCACCCCGATCGATGCGCGCGTCGACCCACGACCCCTCGTCGAGCAGAGCCGCAAAGAGGCGGAGCTGACCCACGGTTCGCCCACGCTCTCCCTCGAGGCGGCCAATCGGGAGGGCGGTTTCCAGATGAGCGCGGTCAATGAGCTCGGCGTCCAACGCGATCAACTCATCGGCGATGGCGCGCAGGAATGCGGCGCGCACGGAGGCCGGTGAACGACTGTACATCTCGAAAGCCATGCGCGACCCAACCGCGGCGCGATCCACCTCGGCTGTTGTCGCCTCGGTGAAGGACGGCTCGACCTCGGCGTGCGTGCGCGGGTCGACGCCCCGGAAGCGAATGCCACCTTCGGCGCTCACTGCGCCACCAATCAGATTCTCGCCCGTGATGTTCACATCATCTCCGTTCGCATTCCGGCTGCCGACTGGCGAGACCGCCCTCGGCCCGCCAAGGTTGTAGCATGACCCGCACACCCGTCGTTCCGCCGATCGAAAACGTACTCGGCGCCGCGCAATTCGTCGTGGCCGATCGCATCGCGGGCGACGGTCCGGCGGGTGCGCTTCCACTTACGCCGGACATGCTGCGCAACCGGCCCAGTGGTGACTTGTTCGGCTTGACGCAGAACGTTGGTATGGGATGGAGCGCTGCACAACTGCAAGGTCCGGAATACCTGATCGTCAGCACGCTCGGAGGCCTGCGCGCGGACGACGGACATCCGATAGCGCTGGGATATCACACCGGACACTGGGAAATCGGGCTCCTGGTGCGTGAAGCAGCGGAGACGTTGCGTGCCGGAGGAGCGATTCCATTCGCGGCGTACTGCAGCGATCCGTGCGACGGACGAACGCAGGGCACGACCGGCATGTTCGACAGCCTCGCGTATCGCAACGATGCCGCCATCGTGATGCGGCGACAGATCCGGTCGCTGCCCACGGCGTCGGGTGTGATGGGCATCGCCACCTGCGACAAGGGACTTCCGGCGACGATGCTCGCGCTTGCGGGAGTCAAGCATCTGCCTGGCATCATTGTCCCGGGTGGCGTCACCCTGCCTGCACGCGACGCCGAGGATGCCGGCCAGGTACAGAGCCTCGGCGCGCGATTCTCGCAGGATCTCGTGTCGCTTGACTACGCGGCGGAGATGGGTTGTCGCGCGTGCGGTTCGGCGGGAGGAGGCTGCCAGTTCCTCGGCACGGCGGCGACGTCGCAGGTGGTCGCGGAGGCCCTTGGCCTCGCGCTCCCGCACAGTGCGCTCGCGCCCTCGGGTGAGCCGTCGTGGTACGAGCTTGGTCGACGATCCGCGACCGCGCTGATGCGGTTGCGCGCACTCGCGCTTCCCATCTCGGCGATACTCACGCAGCGGGCAATCGAGAACGCGATGCTCGTGCATGCGGCCTTTGGCGGTTCGACCAACCTGCTGCTGCACATTCCTGCAATAGCGCATGCGGCGGGGCTACCGCGGCCGACCGTGGCGGATTGGATCCGGGTGAATCGCTCGACGCCGCGACTGGTGGATGCGCTGCCCAATGGTCCGCGTGGTCATCCGACGGTGCAGGTATTCATGGCCGGCGGCGTGCCGGAGGTGATGCTGCATCTGCGTCGGATGGGACTGCTGCACGGCGACGTCATTACCGCGACGGGCGATACGCTCGACACCACGCTCGATTGGTGGGAGAACAGCGAACGGCGCGGCGCGGCGCGCGAACGGCTCGCATCCGGCGCTGCCGTTTCGCCCGATAACGTGATCATGTCGCCGGACGCGGCGCGTCGCGCGGGGCTGACCAGCACGGTGGTGTTTCCCGTCGGCAACATTGCGCCCGAGGGTTCGGTCATCAAGGCGACGGCGATGGATGCGTCGGTCACTGGGTCGGACAACGTGTACCGGCACGTCGGGCCCGCCCGCGTATTCGCCGACGAACGCGATGCGATCAGCGCGGTGAAGGGCAATGGCGACCGACCCATCAAGGCGGGCGACGTCATCGTGCTCATTGGCAACGGTCCATCCGGAACGGGGATGCAGGAGACGGCGCAGATCACGATCGCGCTGAAGTACCTGCCGTGGGGCAAGCACGTGGCGTTGCTCACGGATGGACGCTTCTCCGGCTTCTCGAGTGGCGCGTGCGTCGGTCACATTGGACCGGAGGCTCTCCAGGGCGGACCGATAGGGCGCCTGCGCGACGATGACCTTATCGAGATCGTGATCGACCGGGAGGGACTCGTGGGTTCCGTCAACCTCGTCGGCACGAACGGCGACATGCTTTCGTCCGAGGTGTGCGCGCGTGTGCTGGCCGATCGAGACGTTCACCCCTTGCTCGCACCCAACCCTTCGC
>JALYVY010000241.1 GCA_030852985.1 Gemmatimonadota bacterium
AGATTGGCCTTGCCTTCCATGACCGGCTTGCCGGCCAGCGCGCCAATGTTGCCGAGCCCGAGGACGGCCGTGCCATTGGTGACGACGGCGACGAGGTTGCCCTTGGACGTGTACTTGTAGACGTCGTCCGGGTTGTCCTTGATGGCGAGGCAGGGCTCGGCGACGCCTGGCGAGTAGGCGAGCGAGAGGTCGCGCTGGTTGTTGAGCGGCTTTGTGGGGACGACCGCGATCTTGCCGGGTCGTCCGCGCGAATGGTAGTCGAGAGCCTCGTCGCGTTTGGTCATGGGCAGAGGAGAAAGGTAGTCGGCAGGGGCGCACCGGTGGAGGGCGTGCGGCACGCAGCGCTGGCACATAAAGGATCAGCGGGGTATGCTACTGGTGCACCCATGACGCTCCCGACTCGCAATCGCGCACGTAGAAACTGGTTACACCGGCTGGGCCGCGCGTTTGCCGTGGTCACACAGCTGGTGTTCCTGTTCGCGCCGATTGCCGAAGGTCGTGAGGATCGCCCCATGGATCCGCACGTGGAGGCGCCGCGCACCAAGGCACATCCAGGTCACCAGCCGAGCACGTGTGCGGAGTGCGTGCTGCTCACGATGCACGGCCGAGTGGAAGAGCGGTCGCGCCTGCCCGAGCCGGCGCGCGCGCGGCGCGTGTCGCATATGGACGCGGCGAGACTTGCGGGCGGCATCGCACGCGAACCCTCCAACAGCTCGAGGGCCCCGCCCACCTGCGTGTGAGCCGTTAGCACTGCGACGCGCGGCTCCTGCCGCGTCGGCGCCTTACCTCACAGGCAGAGTCAATGAAAATATCGACGGCAGCGCTCGTCGTGGTGGCGCATGCCACCACGCTCGTGGCGCAGGCACCCGGCGTCATGCGCCGCGATTCCCTGATCCTGACGAGGGACGCGGCGATCGCGGCGGCCCTCGCCAACAACCCGCAGCTCGACATCGCACGGGAGCAGACAGCCCAGGCGCGCGCACGCCGCGTGCAAGCGATCGCGATTCCCGATCCGGCCTTCTCCTACTCACTCGACGGACAGCCCGGGCTGCTCAACGTCGGCGGAGCACAGCAGAAGAACGCGGCGCTCGGCATCGCGGTGCCGTTCCCTGACAAGTTCCGGCTGCGCAACAACATTGCGTCGGCCGATGTGCGCGTCGCTGAGTACGGGTTCACGAGCATGCGGCAACAGCTGGCCGCGCAAACATCGCGGAGTTACGACACGCTGCTCGTCGCGGGGCGGCATCGCGAGATCTTCCAGACGAATCGCGCGCTGGCCGCAGACTTCCTCTCGAAGACACAGGCGCGCTTCCAGGGGGGCACGGCCGCGAAGCTCGATGTGCTCAAGGCGCAGGTTGCGCTCGCGCAGGCCGACAACGAGCTCATTGGTGCGCAGCGTGACCTCGTGACCGCGGCCGACGCGGTGGACCGCCTCATCGGGCAGCCGCTCGGCACGCCGATCGCCTCGCGCGATTCGCTGGAGTTTCCGCCAACATTGCCGGACGTCGCGTTCGTGGAGCAGGCGGCGCTCGATACGCGGCCCGAACTCGCATCGCTCGCGAGCCTGCAGGCGGGCGCGCGCGCGAACACGAGCCTCGCCCGCGAGTTCTGGCTCCCTGATTTTACGCTCTCAGCGCAGCGCGATTACGGACCGGATGGTTCGGGCGCGCTCTTCTCGGCGGGCATCGCGCTTCCACTGCCGGTGTTCTACTGGCAGCACGCCAAGGGTGAGATCGCGGAGAGCCAGCATCGCGAGAAGGAGTTGAGTGCGACGTATCGTGACCAACGCGCGGCGGTGTCGCAAGACGTTCGCGCCGCGTACGCCGCGGCGGACGCCGCGTTGCGCCAGGCGGTGTTCATCCGTGATGCCCTGTTGCCCGCGGCGCGCGAGGCGTATCGCGTCGCGTCGGTGAGCTACGGGCTGGGCGGGTCGTCGGCGCTCGACGTCCTCGATGCACGCAGGAATCTCCTGGATGCAGAAACGCAATACGCCGACGCCCTTGCCGCCGCGAACTCCGCCCGCGCCGATCTCGAGCGCGCCGCTGCCACCCCACTTGCGCGAATCGACTCGCGGAGAAACCCATGACCATCCGCATGAATTCTGCGCGCCGGATCACGAACATCGTCGTGTGTATAGCGCTCGCCGCCTGTTCCAAGGACGCGCCCTCGCCGGCGACCGACGGCACCGGGCCGCTCGTCGCGAGCGACACCAGTGCGCGGGCGCGTGAAGTCGTGTTGACGGCCGCGCAGGCCACGCGCATTCGGGTGGCTCCCGTCGATGTGAAGTCGTACCGCTCGTCCATCGCGACGACGGGCACCGTTGCGTTCAACGGCGATCGTTCCTCTGGGGTGCTCGCGCCTGTCTCGGGACCAATCACGAAGATCCTCGTGAATCCTGGCAGCGTGGTGCATCGGGGCGAGGCGCTCGCGACGGTGACTTCGCCCGACTTCGCCACGGCCTCGGCTGCGTACCGCAAGGCGCAGTCCGCGTATCGCAACCTGCAGCGCATCGCCGATCTCGACGACCAACTCTTCAAGAACGACGCGATTCCCAGGCGCGAGCTCGAGCAGGCACAGACCGACGCCGCTGCGGCGCTCGCGGACCGCGACGCGGCCGGGGAGCAGATGCGCGCCCTCGGTGTGGATGCCGCGAGTATCGCCGCGGTGCGCGACAATCGACCGGTCTCCGCGCTCGGGGCGGTGATCCGCGCACCGATCGACGGCACCGTCGTGGAGAAACTCTGCAACCTGGGGCAACTCATCCAGGCGGGGTCCACGCAGTGCTTCACGATTTCGGACCTCTCCACCGTGTGGGTGATGGCGAACGTGTTCGAATCGGACCTGGCGGCTGTCGCGGCGGGGCAGGAGGCCACGATCACGACCGAGGCGCAACCGACCCCGATCATCGGCCGCGTGTCGTACGTGGGATCGCTGGTCGATCCGTCGTCGAAAGCCACAGCGGTGCGGGTCGTCGCACCGAACCCGCGCGACCTCCTGAAGCGCGACATGCTCGTGAACGTGTCGATCAAGGCGACGCAGTCGCGCAACGGCATCCTGATTCCGGCATCCGCCGTATTGCGCGACGACCAGAACCTTCCATTCGTCTACGTCGCCGCCCCGAACAACCACTTCGCGCGACGCGCCATCACCATCGGTGCGCGCGTCGGCGACAGCTATGAAGTGAAGGCGGGGGTTGCCGCGGGCGATCGGATCGTCGTCGATGGGTCGCTCTTCCTCCAGTTTGCGGGGAATCAATGACGGGGCCGGTGGAGGACCCCAACGCACCCGGGCCACCCGGCCACGCCCACACGGGCAACGTCGCGGAGGAATTCGAGGCGCGCTCCAAGCCGTCCATGGTGCACCGCATCGTCCGTGCGTCGCTTCGACAGCCGCTCCTCATCCTGCTGATGACCGTGGCGATCATCGCGGCGGGCGTCTGGTCGCTGTCGCGATTGCCCGTTGACGCGTACCCCGACATCTCGCCGCCGCTGGTGGAGATCGTCACGCAGTGGCCGGGTCACGCCGCGGAGGAGGTCGAGCGGCTGATCACGGTGCCGGTCGAGAATGGCATGAGCGGCCTGCCGAAGCTGAAGGTGTCGCGCTCGGTGTCGCTGTACGGTCTTTCGGACGTGCGACTCACCTTCGAGGACGGCACGGACAACTACTTCGCGCGACAGCAGGCCTTCCAGCGGATCGCCGACATTGCCGTGCCCAGCGGTGTGACGCCCGGCATCACGGCGCTCACGTCGCCGTCGGGGCTGGTTTACCGTTACGTGCTGGAGAGCCCGGACCGCTCCGCGATGGAGCTCAAGGTCATCCAGGATTGGGTGCTCGACAAGCAGTATCGCTCCGTGCCCGGCGTGGCCGATCTCTCGTCCCTCGGCGGCGAGACGATGGAGTACCAGGTGCTGCTCGACCCGACGAAGCTCGCGGGCGCGGGGCTGTCCGCCGGTGATGTTGCCACCGCACTCGGCGCCAACAACTCGAATGCGGGCGGCGGCTTCTACTCGGAGGGCGGACAATTCTACTACGTACGCGGCCTTGGGCGCATCAGCACGCTCGAGGATATCGGCAATGTCGTGCTGAAGGTGCAGAACGGCACGCCGGTGTTCGTGAAGACCGTCGGCGACGTGGTCATTGGCCATCCGCCGAGACTGGGGCAGTTCGGGTTCATGACCCAGAACGACGCGGTGGAGGGCATCGTGCTGATGCGCGTGGGCGAGCAGGCGCAGACGGTGCTCAAGCGCGTGGAGCAGAAGACGGCGCAGTTGAACAACGGCATCCTCCCCGCCGACGTGAAGGTGCGTCCGTACTACGACCGCAGCGAGCTCATAGCGCTGACGACACACACGGTGCGCGACAACCTGCTGCACGGTATCGTGCTCGTGGTCGTCGTGCTGATCTTCTTCCTGTATGACATCCGGGCGGGGCTCATTGTCGCGGCAGCGATTCCACTCTCGCTGCTGTTCGCGTTCATCTGCCTCGACCTCAAGCACATTCCGGCGAACCTGCTCTCCATCGGGGCCATCGACTTCGGCATCCTGGTTGACGGCGCGGTGGTGATGGTGGAAAACATCTACCGTCAGCTCTCCATGCGAGGGCGGGAGAATGTGCCGATCCGTCAGGTCATCGCGTCGGCGGCGGCCGAGGTGGACCGGCCGATTGTGTACGCGGTGGGCGTGATCGTGGCGAGCTTCCTTCCCATCTACGTGCTCTCGGGCCCGTCGGGACGCTTGTTCACGCCGATGGCGGACACCACCATCTTCGCGCTCATCGGCGCCCTGATCATCACGCTCACGGTCATTCCCGTCCTGTGCGCCGTGCTGCTGAAGGTCGGCATGACGGAGCGCCAGAACGGGGCGTACCGCTGGGTGCAGGACCGCTATGAAGGCGGGCTTGCGTGGAGTATGTCGCATCCGCGCTTCGTGATGGGTGGCGCGCTCGTGTCGTTCGCGCTCTCGGTGCTCGTGTTCGCGGGCGTGGGCGCGGAGTTCATGCCGAAGCTCGACGAAGGCACGCTATGGGTACGCGCGACGATGCCGTACACCATCTCCTTCGACGAGTCGTCGAAGCTGGTGCCGCAGATTCGCGCCGCGCTGCGATCCTTTCCGGAGGTCACCATCGTGACGTCCGAGCATGGTCGTCCCGACGACGGCACGAATCCCACGGGCTTCTTCAACGCGGAGTTCTACGTCGGGCTCAAGCCGTACGGGGAGTGGAACGGCGCACATCACTCGAAGAAGGAACTGATCGACGCGATCGACAAGAAGCTGTCGGCGTTTCCCGGCGTGAACTTCAACTACACGCAGCCAGCCGAGGATGCGGTGGACGAAGCCGAGACCGGGTTGAAGAGCTCACTCGACGTCAAGCTGTTTGGCACCGACCTCGCAACGCTCGAGGACCGCGGGAAAGCGATCAAGCGCGTCCTCGACGGCGTCCGCGGCATCACGCACGTGACGCTCGTGCAGGAGCTTGGCCAGCCGAGCCTCACCATCGATATCGATCGCGCGAAGATCGCGCGGTACGGCATCAACGTCGCCGACGTGAACGGGTTGATCGAGGCTGCTGTCGGCGGCTCGGCCGCGACGCAGGTGGTGCAGGGTGAACGCACGTTCGACCTCGTGGTCAGGCTCAAGGAGCAGTACCGGCAGACGCCCGAGCAGATCGGCAACATCCTCGTGGCGACGCCAGGCGGGGCGCAGGTGCCGTTGCGCGAGCTCGCGAAGATCGGCGTCAGCACAGGCGCGTCGTTCATCTACCGGCAGGACAACTCGCGCTACATCGGCGTGCAGTATTCGGTGGAAGGCCGGGACCTCGCTGGCGCGGTGCAGGAGGCCCAGCGGCGTGTGCGCGACGAGGTGAAGCTGCCCTCCGGCTATCGCGTCGCGTGGGGCGGCGAGTACGAGGAGTACACCGCGTCGCGCGGACAGCTCGCGATCGTGATACCGGTAACGTTGGCGCTGATCTTCATCCTGCTCTTCTCCCTGTACCAGAATTTCAAATTTCCGGCAATTACGGTCGCAGGTGTGCTGCTTTCTGCGCCACTCGGCGGCGTGCTAGCGCTCTGGCTCTCGAATACGCCGTTCTCGGTGTCGTCCGGCATCGGCTTCCTCGCACTGTTCGGCGTCTCGGTGCAGACCGCCGTGGTGTACATCTCCTACGCGAACGAGCTGCGACTTGGAGGGCTCGGGATCAATCAGGCAACGCTCGACGCAGCGCTTCTGAGACTTCGGCCAATCATGATGACTGCCCTCGTCGCGGCACTGGGACTTTTGCCGGCGGCATTCTCGACGGGCGTGGGCTCCGACTCGCAGCGGCCGTTCGCCATGGTGATCGTCGGCGGCCTGTTCTCGCGACTGTTGCTCAGCGTGTTCCTCATGCCAGTGCTGTACATGATGGTCTCCCGCGAGCACGACGAGCTGCACGTCTGATGTGCGCGGATGCGGGATCGGTCTCAAGCTGATTCCCCCTCCGCAACTGTCGGCGGCCCGCGCATCAGCGCGATAATATTGGTAGAGCTCGGACGGGCAACTTCAGGAGGTCGTACCGAATGGCGACGCAATGATACGATCGCACGTGAGTGCACTACCGCGTGCGATCACCGCGGCGGTGACTCTGGCCATGACGGTCGCTGGTAATGCTCGAGCGCAGGCCAATACTGAGATCCAGGTG
>JALYVY010000242.1 GCA_030852985.1 Gemmatimonadota bacterium
TGGATCCTCCTCGAATGAGAGAATGGGACGACCAAGAACTGCACGCGGCCCTTCCACGCGGAGCACTGAGCTGCTCCTGACACGTACAACTGACTGAACCGCAGAACAGCGACGACAGTTGGCGGAATACGGAACAATACGGACAACGGACTTGGACTTCGGAAAGATCATCCGATATCCAAGTCCGTTGTCCGTTCTTTCCGTTTTGTCCGCCGACTGTCGTCGCTGCTATCCGATCACAACGCCATCCTCAGACGAGCGTGAGCCATCCATGCGCGTCGTCAGTCTCCCCGCGCACCGTGGCAAAGAACGCCCGCTGAAGCTTCGTGGTGACCGGCCCGCGCGAACCGTTCCCGACGCCGAGACCGTCCACCGACCGCACCGGTGTCACTTCCGCCGCCGTGCCGGTGAAGAACACCTCATCCGCCGCATACAGCGCCTCGCGCGGCACACGCTCCTCCCGAACGACAATGCCCGCGTCCCGCGCCAACGTGATGATCGTGTCGCGCGTGATGCCTGGCAGAATCGATGATGCCGTCGGCGGCGTGATGAGCGCACCGTCGCGCACGAGGAAGATGTTCTCTCCCGACCCTTCGCTCACAGTTCCCGTTGTATCGAGCGCAATGCCTTCCGCGTAGCCGAGTCGTTCCGCTTCCATTGCGATGAGCTGGCTAGATACGTAGTTGCCGCCCGCCTTCGCGCCGGTGGGCACGGTGTTCGGCGCGGGACGCGTCCACGACGAAATCCCCACGTCGACTCCCGCCTCGAGAGCTTCCTCCCCGAGGTAGGCGCCCCATGGCAGCGCAGCGATCATGAGCTCGACAGGATGCTTCGTCGCACTCAACGACAGGCTGCCAGCACCACGCCACGCCAACGGACGGAGATACGCATTCCTGAAGCCGTTCTCGCGTACCACGCTGCGACACGCATCCAGGAGTTCCGTGTCATCGAGCGGCAACGTCATGCGGTAGAGTCGTGCCGACTCGCGCAGCCGGCGCAGATGCTCGCGCGCACGGAAGAGCGCCGGCCCGCGTGGCGTCTCGTAACAGCGCATGCCCTCGAAGACCGATGAGCCATAGTGCAGCGCATGGGTCATCACGTGCACCGTCGCCGACGCCCACGGAACGAGCGCGCCGTTGAACCAGATGAGCTCTGGCGTCGTCGTGATACCAACGTTGGCCGGTGAGGCGGCGGGCGTCGCGCACGACGCCGTGTGATGGCCGGACGGCCTCGCAGCGGTCGTCACGTTGTCGCTCCTGCCAAGTCTCTCGGCGCAGTCCCAAGCGCGCCGGCGCCCGCAGCAACGGGTGCCGACATTGCCACCTGACCCGGCAGCACTTCCTTGGCGTCGAGGAACGGCATCATGCGACGCATGGCCCTTCCCACCGATTCCACCTGGTGCGACGACTCTGCAACGCGGCGCGCTTCGAAGCCTGCACGTCCCGATCGATTTTCGTCGATCCACTTCCTCGCGAACGACCCATCCTTCACCTCGTCGAGCAACCGCTGCATCTCGCGCTTCGTCTCGGCCGTGACGATGCGATCGCCCGCGGTGTAGTCGCCGTATTCTGCTGTGTCCGACACCGAGTGTCGCATGTAGTTGAGGCCACCGCGGTACATCAGGTCGACGATGAGCTTCAGCTCGTGCATGCATTCGAAGTACGCGATCTCCGGCTGGTAGCCGTTCTTCACCAGTGTCTCGAAGCCGGCCTTCACCAGCGCAGCGGCACCGCCGCACAACACGGCCTGCTCACCGAAGAGATCAGTCTCCGTCTCCTCCGCAAACGTCGTCTGCAGCACGCCGGCTCTCGTCGAGCCAATGGCCTTCGCGTATGCCAACGCGTCCGCAAGCGCGTGGCCGCTGTAATCGTTGTGCACCGCGACGAGAGCCGGCACACCCGCTCCCTCCACGAACAGTTCGCGCACGCGATGTCCCGGCGCCTTCGGCGCCACCATGATGACGTCGATGTCGCTCGGCGGCGCGATTTCTCCGAAGCGAATGTTGAATCCGTGCGCGAAGAGCAGTGTCTTTCCCGGCGTCAGGTGCGGCGCCACCGACTGCTCATAGACGTCCCGCTGCGTGTGGTCCGGCGTAAGGATGACGATGAAGTCCGCTTCCTGCGCGGCCTGTTCCGCCGTCACGACGCGTAGCCCTTCCGCCTGCGCCGACGCTCGGCTGCGCGATGAGGCGGGGAGTCCGATGCGTACGTCGACCCCCATTGCGCGAAGGTTCAGGGCGTGGGCGTGCCCCTGGCTGCCGTAGCCGATCACCGCTACACGGCGACCGGTCAAGCGCTCGAGGTGTGCGTCGGCATCGTAGTAGAGAGTCGTCATTGCACCAGCTCCTGGATATTCGAAGGTGAGGGAAAGGCGAAGCCGCGCATCGCGTCGGCGAAACGATCGAGTAGTCCTTCTTCATGTGCCACTTCGGCGACGGAGAGCACGTCGATGAGCCGCGACAGTTGCAACACGATCTGGCGGATGTCCACAGCTTCCACGACGAGCACCATCCGGCTCGTGCCCGAGGCGTCGATCGGCCCCACGACAAGGCTCGACACGTTATAGTCGCGCCGCCGCACGAGCCCGATGGCGCGATAGAGTGCGCCGGGCCGGTCATTGAGTTGCACCACGAGCGTATGCCGGCGGGCAGCGGCATGTGCGCCGCTCATGCGAGCACCGCCAAGGCAGGTCCGGCATGCGTGTCCGCATCGGTCATCATCTCGCCGATGCTGCGCCCCTGCGGAACGATCGGGAACACATTGGCCTCGCGCTCCACGCGGAAGTCGAGCACAACCACGCCCGGATGATTCCACGCCTCCTCGATCGCCCAATCGACCTTCGATGCCTTGTCGACCGTCATGCCGCGTACCCCATACGCCTCGGCAAGTTTGGCGAAGTCCGGACCGGTGAGCGGCGTGCCACTGTAGCGACGCCCCTCGAAGAGCTGCTGCCACTGCCGCACCATGCCGAGATAGCCGTTGTTCATGATCGCGATCTTCACGTTGGTGATGCCTTCCTGCACCATGGTCGCGATTTCCTGGTTCGTCATCTGGAAGCCGCCGTCGCCAACGACCACCCAGATCGTCTCATCGGGATGCGCCATGGCGGCGCCGAGTGCTGCGGGGACGGCGAAGCCCATGGTGCCGGACCCGCCGCTGGTGATGTGTGAGCGCGGCCTGCTCCAGTCGAGCAACTGTGCCGTCCACATCTGATGCTGGCCGACATCGGTGACGACGCGACAGTTCCCCCGCGCGTGGCGGGCCGCATTGAGCGCGGCGCAAACGTCGTGCGGTTGCAGCGCGTCCGTGTCCGGGCGACGACGATACTCCTGTCGCGGCTCGAACTGCTCGCGCAGCCGGTGGATCTCATCGATCCAGAGCCGGCGCGCGGCACACACGTCGGCCGATGCGTCGCTCACGTCGTCGTCGCACTGCGGCAACTGCGCGAGCAGCGCAGAGACGACCTCGCGCGCATCACCAACAATGCCGATGGCCACTGGCACCAGCTTCCCGATCTCCGACGGATCAACGTCGACGTGAATCACCGATGCGTTCGGCGCAAAAGTCGACGCCTTGCCCGTTACGCGATCATCGAACCGGCTGCCGATGTTGAGCAGCACGTCGCAGCGCTGGATCGCGCGGTTCACGTGCACCCACCCATGCATGCCGGGCATGCCGAGACTCAGCGCGTGGTCCTGGGGAAATGCACCGAGTCCATGCAGCGTCGTGATGACGGGAATGCCGGTATGCTCGGCGAGTGCGAGCAGTTCTGCCGCCGCGCCCGACTGGATGACTCCATTGCCAGCGAGTATGAGTGGCCGCTGTGCGTTGGCGAGCAGCGCGGCGGCAGCGGCGATCGCCTCTGTGTCGTGAGCACTCGTCCGGTGATCTGCATAGCCGGGCAGGTCCAGCGTAACGTTCCAGTCCGGGATGACGCTTGCCTGCTGCGCGTCTTTCGCGACATCGATCAGCACCGGACCCGGACGGCCAGTCGACGCTATGTGAAATGCTTCCGCGATTACTCGCGGCAGGTCGCGCGGATCCCGCACGAGGTAGCTGTGCTTCGTGATCGGGATGGTGATCCCGATGATATCGGTTTCCTGAAAGGCATCGGTGCCGAGCAGCGTGCTCGACACCTGCCCCGTGATGGCGACGAGCGGCGACGAGTCCATCCAGGCATCGGCGATTGGCGTAACGAGGTTCGTCGCGCCCGGACCGCTCGTCGCGATGCACACGCCCACGCGACCACTCGCGCGCGCATAGCCCTCAGCCGCGTGACCCGCTCCTTGTTCGTGGCGGCAGAGCACGTGGCGCAATTGCGTTTCATACTCGGGCAGCGCGTGATAGAACGGCATGATCGCGCCGCCTGGTATGCCGAAGATCACGTCGACACCCTGGCGCACCAGCGCCTCGCACATGATCTGCGCGCCGCTGCGCAGCGCCGGATCTCTCGCGGTGCTCATCGTTTGTCTCCCGAGTAGGCCGCACTCCCGTACGCCGGCGTTCCCCATGCGCGCGCCCGCTCGGCCATCGGACGCGCTGGAGGCCGCGCCGCTGGCACTTCGAGCACGGCACCTGTATGCGCGCTCGTCACCATGGCGGCGTACCGTGCGAGCCAGCCGCGCGTGAACTTTGGCATTGGTGGGCTCCACGACGTGGCGCGCTGCGCCAATTCCTTTGCTGCGACCTCGACATTGAGCGTACGCTTGGCGAGATCGATGGCGATGATGTCACCGTCGCGCAGGAGGCCGATGGTTCCACCTTCGGCCGCTTCAGGTGACACATGACCGATGCAGAGACCGCGCGTGCCGCCGGAGAATCGTCCGTCCGTGATGAGTGCGACGGATTCGCCAATCGGCATTCCCTTGAGCAGGCTTGTGAGCGACAGCATCTCACGCATGCCTGGTCCGCCGCGCGGTCCTTCGTTGCGGACGACGATGACGTCGCCTTCGCGAATCGACCCGTCCATCACTGCGGCCGTCGCGGCTTCCTCGCTGTCGAACACGCGCGCCGGTCCGCGAAACGTCATCTCGTGCTGGGACACCGCACCCACCTTGATCACCGCACCGAGCGGCGCGAGGGAGCCAAACAGCACGGCCAGTGCACCGCGCTGCGTGTGCGGATTGTCGATTGGGCGGATGCACTCCGGATTCTCATTCGCCACACCGACGAGTGAGTCGCCCAGTGTCTGCCCCGACACGGTCAATGCGCCGAGGTGCAGGGTGCCGGGCTTCTTCGCCAGTTCGGCGAGGATGGCCGGGATGCCGCCCGCGGCGTGTACGTCCTGCATGTGCCATTGCCGGTCCCCATCCCACGCCGGTGACACCTTCGCGAGATGCGGCGTCCGCTCGGCCACCTCGTTGAAGCGGGCAAGCGGGTAATCGACTTCGGCCTCACGCGCGAGGGCGAGGACGTGCAGCACCGTGTTCGTCGATCCGCCCATCGCGACGTCGAGTGCAACGGCGTTGTCGATTGCGTCGGGGGTGACGATGTCGCGGAAGGAGAGGTTGTCGCGCACACAGCGCATGAGGTGTTGCGCCGCGCGGCGTGCGAGGTCGTGACGCGCGGGTGAGGTCGCGAGCACGGAGCCGTTGCCTGGGAGCGCGAGACCGATCGCCTCGCAGAGACAGTTCATTGAGTTCGCGGTGAACATGCCGCTGCAGCTTCCGCACGTGGGACACGCATTGCGCTCGAGGTCGAGCAGTCGCGCATCGTCGATGGTGCCAGCCGCGCGTTGACCGACGGCCTCGAACACCGTGATCAGGTCGACCTTGTTGCCGGCCGAGTCGCGACCGGCCTCCATGGGACCGCCGGAGATGAAGACCGTTGGCACGTTGGCGCGTGCGGCGCCCATGAGCATGCCGGGCACGATCTTGTCGCAGTTCGGGATGCAGATGAGCGCATCGAAGCAGTGCGCGCGCACCATCGTCTCCACCGAATCGGCGATGATCTCGCGCGAGGGCAGCGAGTAGTGCATGCCCTCGTGCCCCATCACGATGCCGTCGTCCACCCCGATGGTATTGAACTCGAACGGAATACCACCCGCGGCGCGGATGGCCTCCTTCACCACCTTGCCGAATGCCTGGAGGTGGACGTGGCCAGGCACGATGTCGACGTACGAGTTGCACACGGCGACGAACGGCAGTTCCCACTCGCCGTCCTTTACCTGTCCGGTGGCGCGCAACAGGCTGCGGTGGGGCGCGCGCTCCATACCGCGTTTGATGGTGTCCGATCGCATGTCGTCTCTCTGGGGAGAATGCGACAGCGGCCCGTCCGATCAGGGACGGGCCGCGGCGATCGTTCTGCGCGTCCCCTCCCGTTTTCGAGAGGGGTCGCGGTCGTTTGTTGATTACGCCGCTGTACCCTCTCGCACGCCAATAAGCTCCGTAAGCGATACGGAGAGTACGACGATAATCGAAAGGAGGACGAGCGACGCGAGGATCATTTTAGCGGGCTGGTGATTCGGTGCAGGTTGGTCATGATAGGGGCAGACTGTCGAATTGCGCAAGAGCCTGGGGGAAAATGGGATGATAGGATGATAGGAAGATAGGATGATAGAAACAGCGTTTTTCCTATCCTCTCTATCCTCCTATCCTCCTATCCTCCTATCCTCCTATCCTCCTATCCTCCTATCCTCCTATCCTCCTATC
>JALYVY010000089.1:0-630 GCA_030852985.1 Gemmatimonadota bacterium
GACTCCAGCTCGGCCGCCGTCAGACACTTGCCGCGATCGGGCTTGTAGCTGTCGTCCCACTGGAGGCGCTTGCACATCCAGTCATTCATGCCGATATCGAGATCGCTCGCGACGAACACCGGCGTCTGGAACCGATCCGCGATGTCGAACGCCTCCACACTCATGTAGAAGCACTCCTCCGGATTGGCAGGAAAGAGCACGATGTGCTTCGTGTCGCCGTGCGACGCGTACGCGAGCGAGAACAGGTCCGCCTGCTGCGTGCGCGTGGGCATACCCGTGGACGGGCCCGTGCGCTGGATGTCGAAGAAGACGGCCGGTATCTCTGTGTAATAGGCCAATCCTATGAACTCCTGCATCAGCGAGATACCAGGCCCCGACGTGTTCGTGAACGCACGTGCTCCCGCCCACCCTGCCCCGATCGTGATCCCCGCAGCGGAGAGCTCGTCTTCCGCCTGGATGATGCAGTACTTCGCGAGGCCGGTCTCCTTGTCAGTCCGGAACTTCTTGCAGAAGCCGGTGAACGCTTCCATCAGCGACGTCGACGGCGTGATCGGATACCAGGCACCCACCGTCGCACCGGCGTAAAGAGCGCCGAGCGCCGCGGCGGCGTTGCCGTCGATGATGATGGAA
>JALYVY010000089.1:640-17342 GCA_030852985.1 Gemmatimonadota bacterium
CTCGAGATGGAACGGTAACGGACACTCGTAGTTCTCCATCGCGTAGTCGTAGCCCAGGCGAATGGCCGTCTTGTTCGCCTCGAGCAGCGACTTCTTCTTCGAGAACTTCTCGATCAGCATTTCGCCGACGAGGTCCATGTCGATCTTGAGCAGCGCGGCGAGTGCGCCGACGTACACGATATTGCGCAGCAGCGTGCGGTTGCGATCGCCCTGGAATGTCTCCACGCACATCTTGCCGAACGGAATGCCGAGGATCGTGATCCCCTCCCGCACGAGCTCGGGCTCCAGCGGCCAGGTGGAGTCATAGATCAGGTAGCCGCCCGGCTTCACCGTGGCGACATCGCCCGCATACGTCGCCGGATTGAGCGCGACGATGAGATCCACTTCCTGCGGACGCGCCGTGTAGCCCTCGTGGCTCACGCGGATCTCATAGAACGTGGGCAAGCCCTGGATGTTCGACGGAAAGATGTTCTTTCCCGTGACCGGAATGCCCATGCGGAAGATCGCCTGCATGAGCAGGCTGTTCGCACTGGCCGATCCGGTGCCGTTCACCGTCGCCATCTTGAAGGCGAAATCATTCACGCCACTCATACGAACGCCACCGATCCTTCACCGGCCGGAGCCGACGCGTAAGGAAGCACCAACTCGAACTTCTTCATGTCCCACGCCGCCGTCGGACAACGCTCGGCGCACAATCCACAGTGGAGGCAGATGTCCTCGTCCTTCACCATCACGCGCTTCGTTTGTGGAAGTACCTCCGAGACGTAAATCGACTGCGTGAGGTTAACTGCCGGCGCCGAGAGCATCGCGCGAAGGTCGATTTCATTCTCGACATTCGGCGTGATCGTGAGGCAGCTCACGGGACAGACGTCGACGCAGGCGTCGCACTCGATGCAGAGCGAATTCTCGAAGTGTGTCTCGATGTCGCAGTTGAGACAGCGTTCCACTTCCGTTGCCGTCTGCTCTGGGGTGAATCCCAGTTCAACTTCCGCACTCAGCTTCGAGAACCGTTCAACGAGCTCCGCGTGCTTCATCTTCTGCCGCGGCGACGGATTGAAGTCGTTCGAGTAGGCCCAGGAGTGCAGCCCCATCTTCGTGCTCTCGAGGTGCATGCCCTGCGGCGGACGCTCCGCGACCGGCAGGTCCTGGCAGTGCTGGTGCAGCGAGATCGCCGCCTGATGGCCGTGCTCGACGGCCCAGATGATGTTCTGCGGTCCCCACGCGGCATCGCCGCCGAAGAACACGCCCTTGCGCGTGGACTCGAACGTGACCTTGTCGATAGTCGGCATGTTCCACTTGTCAAACGTGATGCCGATGTCGCGCTCGATCCACGGGAACGCGTTGTCCTGCCCGATGGCGAGGATGACTTCGTCGCACGGGAGGATAACAGTATCGATCACGGTGCTCGTCTGCTTTCCGCCCTCTTCACTCCAGGCGAGACGCTCGAATTCCATACCCACCAGCCGGCCGCCCTCGACCACGAAGCGCTTTGGTGCATGGTTCTCGACGACCTCGATGCCTTCCTCGCCGGCGTCCTCGAGCTTCCACGGCGACGCCTTGAAGTACGGCCGCGACCGACGAGCAACGACCTTTGTGTCGAGACCACCGAGCCGGCGCGAGGTGCGACAGCAATCCATGGCCGTATTGCCGACACCGATGATCAGTACCTTGGGCGCGATCTTCTCGATGTGGCCAAAGTGGACGGAGCCGAGCCACTCGATGCCGATGTGGATGTGCTCGCGGGCGCCGTCTTCCCAGCGGCCGGGGATGTCGAGCTCCTTGCCCTTCGGTGCGCCACTGCCGACGAAGATTGCGTCGTAGTCGTTCTCCTCGAGCAACCCCTTCAGGCTGTTCACCGGCGTGTTGTAGTGCACCTCGGCGCCCATGTCGATGATGCACTGGGTCTCCTCGTCGAGGACGCTCACGGGCAGGCGAAACGACGGGATGTTGAAGCGCATCAGGCCGCCGGCGGTCGGCTGCTTCTCGTAGATCACGACCTCGTAGCCGAGCGGCAGGAGGTCGTTCGCGACGGTGAGGGACGAGGGGCCCGCGCCGATGAGCGCGATCTTTTTTCCGTTGCGGATGGGGGGCGCCTTGGGGAGATAGGCGCTGACGTCGTCACGCAGGTCGGCGGCAACGCGCTTCAGGCGGCAGATGGCGACGGGTTTTCCGTCTATTCGGCCTCGCCGACACGCAGGCTCACACGGGCGGTCGCAGGTGCGGCCGAGGATGCCCGGGAAGACGTTGGATTCGCGGTTGAGGAGGTACGATTCCGTGTAGCGGCCCTGGGCGATGAGGCGCAGGTACTCCGGCACATTGGTGTGCGCCGGGCAGGCATATTGGCAGTCCACCACCTTGTGGTAATGGTGCGGATTGCTGACGTCGGTAGGACCGGGCATGCGCGAAGGGCCTCTGCGGGCGGGAATGTCTCATGTTGCTTGCGGTACAGGGGGGCCGCAAGGCATCGTGGCGGAGCTTCGTGCGAAGAAATTCGCCTGTGTCGGGCGCGTCTTGTGGAGGAGTAATCGGATGGAAGGTCTTTTTTCAGGCGCGCATCCGCACCTGCTTGTCAATCACGCGCCTGTCATGGGTGCACTCTTCGCCCTGGCCCTACTGGTGGCGTCCTGGCTCTTTGCCCCCGACGTACTTCGTCGCACTGCATTCGTGGTGCTCGTCGGGACAGCGCTTGCGGCGGCCGCCTGCGACCTCACGGGCGATCCGGCTGAACATGCCGTGGAAGGGTTGCCTGGCGTGAGTCGTCAGGTGGTGCATGCGCATACCGACATGGCGGGCAAGGCGTATACGATCTCGATCGTGGTGGGCGTGCTGGCGATCGGCGCGCTGATACGCTGGCGCCGCATGACCATCCCAACCGGTGTCACGGTGGTCATGTTGCTCGCCTCGGCCTTCCTGAGTGGCGCAATGGGTTATACGGCCCTTCTTGGCGGACGGGTACGGCATACGGAAGTTCGTCCCGGTGCCGTCGCGGCCGATGCGATGGTGGTCGAGCCGCCGCGGCGAGGCCGTCCGTGACCGCCTTAGCGGTTGCGTGAGAGGGTCGACGTCTACAGCGGCTCTGTGCCTTCACTCAGCACGCGCAGGTAGCGCTCGTAGCTGAACACGCGATTCCGCTGGCGTCCGGTGGTCTCGCGGGCGATGCCCATCGTCTCCAGCGTCGCCAGGGCCTTCGTCGCCGTCGCAAAGGTGACGTTGGCGCGCTTTGCCATGTGTGTCACGGTGGTGACGGGGTGCTCCTGAAGGCACCGCTGTACCTCGAGCAGCGTCAGTGCTCCGCGCCCCGTTCCGCGCAGGCGGTCCCGGTCTCCGGCCGCGATCTGTGAAAGCCGCTGTGCTGCCAGCACCGCGCCACGCGCGCTTTCCACCACGCCTTCCATGAAGAACTCGAGCCACGCCTCCCAATCACCCTCGAGACGTACGCGATCGAGAAGCTCGTAGTAGCGAGTGCGATTGCGCTTCAGGTAGAGGCTGAGGTACAACATCGGCTGGCTGAGAATTTTCTCCTCACAAAGCAGCAGCGTAATGAGGAGTCGCCCGATGCGCCCGTTCCCGTCCAGGAATGGATGAATGGTCTCGAACTGGACGTGAGACAGCGCTGCCTTGAGGAGCGTGGGCGTCCGCTCGCGATGGTCGTGGAGGAATAGCTCCATCTCGCTCATGAGCGAGGGCACGTCACCGGAGGGTGCGGGAATGAACTTCGCGTTTTCAGGGCGGGTTCCGCCGAGCCAGTTCTGTGATCGTCGAAAATTTCCCGGATCCTTGTCGGCACCACGCTCCTTCGCCAAAAGGACCTCGTGCATTTCCCGAATCAGACGGTTCGACAGGGGAAATCCCGCCGCAAGGCGCGAGAGCCCGTGCTGCATGGCAGCCACATAGCTCGACACTTCGACGACGTCGTCCATCGGGACGCCCGGTAGCTCGTCCGCCTCGAAGAGGAGCAGGTCAGAGAGCGATGACTGGGTGCCCTCGATCTGGGAGGAGAGCACGGCCTCCTTCCGGACGTACATGTAGAGGAAGAGATGCGTGTCCGGCAGCAACGCGCTCACGCTGTCGAGCCGCCCGAGATTGAGCATTGCGTCATCCATCAGCGCGCGGAGCGACGCGCTGATCTCGAGCGGAGGGCTCGGTGGAAGCGCATGGGGCACAAAAGCCTTGACGCGCTCGTCGCCCACGGTGGAGATGGTTGCGTAGGTGCCGGTGGGCCCTCGCTGCACGTGGATGCGCCTATTTCACTGGGTATAATAGCAAGGCTTGTTATTATAACATATAGCTTGTAACTATAATAAATCAACGAAACGGAGCATGAATCTGCGATTTAGTGATGGTTTTGTTTTAAAAAGACGTTGTTCGTTGGCAGCGCGAATCCGAAAAGACAGTCCAAACGAATCTCAGCGAATCCTTTTGCAAGGGCGGAACGTCAATGCGGGAAAGATTCGCGCGGATTCGTGGCGATTCGCTGGATTCGCGATGCCCACGAACAACGTCGGTCAACCAGCAACCATTCAACGCGACTTGAACCTGGACTGAACGATTCGCGCCTACGCGATCGGGTTCACCGGCTTGATCTCCACGGCCGGTATGCCCAGCTCCTTCAGCAGCACATTGAACGCTGAGAGGTCGCCCGCCTCGAGCGCGCGTACGCGATCGAACTGCGCGTCGATCTTGCCCGAGAGATCCCGGTAGATCGCTTCGCCCTGCGACGTGGGCCCCTTCTCAAAGCTCTGCGCCATCCGGTTCACGTTCAACATCTGGTTGTACAGCTTCACGGGATAGTGGAGCGTGATCTGGTCGGCCTGCGAGTGGACGTCGGCGAGTTCGCCACGAATGGCCTCGAGCCGCGCCTGCAGGGACGCTGACAGCGACTTGACGCGAGCGTTGTCCTTCACGCGCGCCGAGGCTGCGGAGATCTGCGTCTTCATTTCCGCGATCCGCTCCACCTCGGTGACCAGCGCGTTCAGCTTGGTCACAGTGCGCTTCGCGATGTCATAGCTGGCGACCAATTCCTCCTGCGTCGCGCCGACACGCGGATCGTCCACGACGGTGAACGCATGGGAACGTGTCATGCCATCGACAGAGACGCGGACGGTGTAGGTGCCCGGTACGATCATGGGGCCATCCGTCGTGCCCTCATCATTGATGATGTCCTTCAGCTCCTTGACGCCCGCCTCCCGCAGGTTCCACACGAAGCGATTCAACCCAACGCGCGCGTGCACCACCGAGTCGGCCGGCAGGTACGCATTGCTATCTGACTCGATGCGCTTCCGCATCGACGACTGACCCGTCGTGTCATAGGCGGTCAATCGCTTCAGCGAATCCGCGGCACTGAACGCCTGCAGCGTGGTGTCCTTCTTCGGCGCACTGGAATCCGGCGACGTGAACGTGCGCAGCATTGTGCCCCGGGAGTCCAGGAATTCGATCTTCACCGGGCCCTTCGGCCGCTGCTTGAGCCAATAGTCGACCGCAACGCCTGGCAGAGGATTTTCCCCGGACTCCACACCGCTGCGCCCTCGCCCGCCCTGCCAGCGCACCGCTGTTGCCGGCGAGAAGACATGCAGTGGCGCGGAACGGACGCTGTCAGTGATCTGACGCAGTGGCGAGATGTCGTCCATGATCCAGAACGACCGGCCATGCGTGGCCGCAATGAGGTCCGCGTCCTTGATCGCCAGGTCGCGCACGCTCACACGAGGGAGGTTCAACTGCAGTGGCTGCCAATGCGCGCCATCATCGAATGAGACGTAGACGCCCGTCTCCGTTCCGGCGAACAACAGCCCCTTCCGTATCGGATCCTCGCGGATGACACGGGTATAGGCGCCGCCGGGAATTCCCGCATCGATCCGCGTCCACGACTTACCGAAGTCGGACGTCTTCAGCAGGTACGGCTTGAAGTCGTCCTGCTGATAACGATTTGCCGCCACGTACACGGTGCCCGCATCGTGATGACTCGGCTCCACGATGCTCATTTTGGTGAATGGCGGGAGGTTTGGTGGCGTCACGTCCTGCCACGTGGTGCCTCCGTCGCGCGTCACGTGAATCAACCCGTCATCCGAACCTGCCCAGATCAACCCCTTCTGTAGTGGCGACTCGGCCACCGCGAACGCCATCGCGTACCACTCGGTCCCAGTCATGTCGCCATGGATCGGACCGCCAGACCGTTCGAGCGTTCGCGGATCGGCACGCGAGAGATCGGGTGAGACCTTCGTCCAGGAGTTGCCCCCGTTCGTCGACTTGAATAGGTATTGCGCCGCGGTGTAGAGCGTGTTCGGATCGTGCGGTGAGAAGAAGAGCGGAAAGGTCCACGCGAAGCGATAGGGAACGTCCTTCGCACCGTAGCCGTCGTAGTTGTCGATCCAGACGGCGACGTTGCGCTCGCGCTGCGACTTGCGGTCCTGGCGCCAGATCTCGCCCATGTATCCGCCGCCATAGGTGATGGCGGGGTTTACGGGATCGACGGCGATGTACGCACTCTCTCCGCCCGCGGGAGCGTACCAGTCTTCGCGCGTGATCGATCCGCCGTCGCTCCGACTCGCAATGGAAACCGCCGAGTTGTCCTGCTGCGCGCCGTAGATGCGATAGGGGTACTGGTTGTCGGTGATGACGTGATAGAACTGCGACGTCGGCTGATTCATGATCGTCGACCATGTCGCGCCGCGGTCGAAGCTGATGGTCCCGCCGCCGTCATTCGCGTGAATCATGCGCTTCGGATCCTTCGGATCGATCCAGAGCAGATGCGTGTCGCCGTGCGGCACCTGAATGCGTGTCCACGTCTTGGCGCCGTCGGACGAACGCCAGGTGCCGAGGTTGTTGACGTAGACCGTGTTCTCGTCCTGTGGGTCGGCGGTGATGGTCGAGTAGTACCAGGCACGCACCTGCCACCGTTGATCGCCACTGGTGCGCTGCCAGTGCGCGCCCGCGTCATCCGACCGGAAGATTCCACCACGCGGTGTGCCCGCCGAATCAGGTGCTTCGACGGTGGCGTACACGCGACGCGGATTGGACGGCGACACCGCAACGCCAATGCGTCCGAGGGCCGTGACGGGAAGACCCGGATTCGCCGAGATGTCGGTCCAGCTATCTCCGCCGTCTGTCGACTTGTAAAGCCCCGACCGTCCGCCACCAGAAGTCATTCCCCATGGGGTGCGGCGAAGGTGCCACATGGCCGCGTAAAGGATGCGCGGATTGCCGGGATCCAGTGCGATGTCCACGGCACCGGTCGAGTCGTCGACAAAGAGCGATTGTGTCCACGACTTGCCGCCGTCGATGGTCTTGTAGACGCCACGCGTCTTGTTCGGGCCGAATGCGTGTCCAATCGCGGCAACCCAGGCGACGTCAGGATTGGTGGGATGCACCCTGATGGCCCCGATCTGCTGGGTGTCCTCGAGGCCGAGATGCGTCCAGGTGTCGCCGCCGTCCGTAGTGCGGTAGACGCCCGTGCCGTAGGTGAGGTCTTCGCGAAGGCCCGATTCACCCGTGCCGACGTAGATTACGTTGGGATCGCTCGGGGCAACGGCCAGCGCACCCACCGATGATATCTCGGGTGCGTTTCCCTTCACGCGGAAATCGGTGATGTTGCCCCAGCTCTGCCCGGCGTTCGTCGTCTTCCATACACCGCCGTTAGCCGCGCCGAAGTAGAAGGTGCGCGGTTCGACGTAAGACCCGGCGACGGCGACGGAACGACCACCGCGAAATGGCCCGATGTTGCGCCAGCGGAGATTGGAAAAGGCGGAGCGCGCCACTCGCGTGGTGGTGTCTGTCGCGATCACGGCTGCGCGCGGGGCCTGGGCCTTCGAGATGCCGGCGACGAGGAAGAGGCTTGCCGCGAAGCGAAAGGAGTGCGAGTTCATGGGCGAGTGGCGGCCTTCTCCTCGGTATCCGCCATGTCTTCATGCCTCCGTTGCGGACCCTGCCCCTTCGGCCGTCGTCGCGGCGGCTCGGCATCGAGGAGCAGCACGCCATAGTCCACTACGGACAGGGTCTCCCAGTCGTCGGGCCATTCGAGCAACTCCACCACGATATCGCCAGCGGTGAACCTCAGCACTTTCTGCGTGGCTTTTTCGCGATCGAGGCACTCGTGAATACGAACCGTCCATTCGCGGCCTCGCGGACTCTTGAATGTGCGCCGAGAACGCGATTCGACCTCGGCTTCGCGTTCGATGGCGGCTGTAGTGATCGCGCGGTATTCGCCACTGGGGCTCTTCGCTTTCCTGCGCAGCACGGGCGTGGCCTTTTGGCAGAGCTCCTCGAGCTGCGGGATGTCGAAGGTGCGCCAGGCACGCGGGTAGGGCGCGTTCAGCCTGCGCTTCTCGCGCGTGGATTCGAAAACGAGCCACCCGTCGTGCATCTCCTCCAGGAACTGCTCGTCGCGGGTGAGTGGGTGCATCTGCGACGGAGTCACGTCCCAGACACGCCATTCTACGCGCCGGCTATCGGTGTATTCGCGGATCGACAATGCTGGCCTCGCCAAGTAAATACTGAGCCTGACATAAGCACTGTACGTGCCCGAACGCTACTTGCCTCGACGGCGGTTTGGTGGAAGTTCGGACAGCGCCATTGGTACTATGACCTACCGCGTCCAGTTTTCCCGCCTCCTATCAGACCATGCGCCGGACCGCTCTCGCCTGCTCAATCGCCGTTGCCTTCACGATGCCGCTCCGGGCGCAATCGTCTCCGCCCAGAAGTTTCGCGATGCCGGACTCGGCACAGATGTCCACGATGATGGCCAAGGCGATGCGCAGGCTTCGTCCTGCCCAGTTCGTGCTCGACCATCGTGCAGAGCTTGCGCTGACCCCGGAACAGATCCCGTTCATCGAGTCATTGGCCCTGGCACAGATTGATTCCGAGCGCGCCCGCGCCCAGCACATGCTGGCGGCGCAGACGGAGAGCATGAAAAATCGTGCGCCGTCGAAGGAAATGGGAATGATGGAGTGGACGGGCACCATCGACGAGGACGCAATCAGGGCCTCGGCGCAGCGCTCGGTGGAGACGTCAATCGCGTACCAGATCGGGCTGTTGCGCGACCGTCATCTCGTGGGCGCCGTGCTCACGCCCGCCCAGATCTCGACGTTGAAGCAGCTCGAGATGCGGGACATGATGGGAGGGCTTTCGGGCGTCGCCGTGGGGCAGATCCCCGCCAAGGGCGGCCCGTACTTCGAGTTCCAGGTCGACAAGCCGGCGGCGCAGGTCCCCGGATCCAGCGGGGTGAAGTATCCTGAAGCGCTGCGCACCACAAAGCTCGAGGGAGACGTCCTCGCCCAGTTCGTCGTCGACTCGGCCGGTCGCTACGAGGAAGGGACTTTCCATGTGCTGCAGTCACCGCACGAGCTGTTCACGCAGGCAATTCGTGATGCGCTGCCACAAATGCGCTTCACGCCAGCGGAGCTCGGCGGTGCCAGGGTTCGTCAACTCGTGCAGCAGAAATTCGTCTTTTCACCGAGTGGCGTGAAGTAGGGCAACTCACACCACGCGCACCGAAATCCGGAAGGCGTGGTGCACCATGTAGTTCTCGTGATTCAGGTCGTGCGCCAGCGGCTGCACACGGCCGCTCGAGTCCGTGGCACGCGCCAGCAACACGTGCTCTCCACGCTCGCGGGGAGTCCACCGGTGCTCCCAAAGTCGCCACACGTGCTGGTCGGGTTCGTCGCCGAGCATCGCGGGGGTCCAGGTGCGGCCGTCATCGGTGCTCACGTCGACCGAGACGATCGAAGCGTTTGACGTCCACGCGGCGCCGGACACACAGTATTCGACGCCCGCTGGGAGCTCCTCGCCAATGGACGGACGCGCGATCTGCGATTTCACCTCCAGCGTGGTCACGGGCACTCGTTCCGGTGACGCGCCGTTGCTGGCGTCCCAATACGTGTACTCCGCGCTCTGGAAGAACCCGGTGAACGGTCGCGTCGTGACGATGATTCGCGAGAGCCACTTCACCGAGGTCACACCATACCAGCCCGGCACCACGGCGCGAATTGGTGCGCCGTGCGCTGCGTCCAACGGTTCGCCGTTCATCTCGAATGCGAGCACGACGTCCGGTCGCATGGCGACGGCGAGTGGCACACTGCGCGCGAAGTGGATGTCTGCGGCCGTTGGAAGCTTGGCCTCGGGTCCGTGGTCAGCGCCCTCGAATACCACGTCGATCGCGCTCGCGTTGATGCCCGCACGAGCGAGGACGTCGCGCAGTGGCACGCCCGTAAAGCTCGCGCAGCCGACGCCGCCGAGCTCCCACTGGATGCTCTGGGGATTGCCGGCCATGAATGCGCGACCGTTGCCGGAGCATTCGATCACCGCGCCGACGGTGACGGACGGCATGGCGCGGAGCTCGGCGAGCGACAGGGAGAGCGCGCCCTGCACTGCGCCTTCCACGCGCAGCTTCCACGTTGCCGCATCGATCGCCGGCACGGGGAAGTGATTGCGAATGAAAAACTGCGCAGTCGGCGTAGTGTCGCTGAGCTGCGAGAATGGGAATTCGACGACCAGGGGAGTTGCGCTCCGCATGATCGGATCGAGTGAATGCGTACGAGGCATGAGCGCGTTCGGGGAAGTCCGCGTGTTCCGCGCCTGAACACGGCGCCCCGCAGTGTAACAGGTTCGATGTCCTCTACGTCGCGCGCATTAGCCCGCGCATGGATTTCCGCCTGGAGGCGTCGACCTAGGAATGACAGCGGCTCGCAGTCGGCGTGCGCGGTGCCGGAGGAGTGCGTCGGCCACTGCTTCGCGGATGGCGCTCGTTTCGCACGGCGCCCTGAGGAGCCGCATGACGCGCGCGTCGCTCGCGACCGCAGCTCGGGACTTCGCGTCGAGGCGCGGTGTGAGAATGAGCCGCTCCGCGTCTGGTGAGTGCTCTCGAAGCTTGTCGCTGAAAATGACGTCCTGCGTTCCGAGGAGGCTGAGGCAGCTGATGATGACGTCGAATGGTGCTTCCGTCGCCAGCGCCGCCAGCCCTTCACCGGAGCCCACTGCGATCACGAAATCGAGGTCACAGTCGAGCTGGCGCTGTATCTCGAGCAATTGATCAATGCGCGTTCCGACGCACAGGATGCGTTCACACCGTACTCCACAGCAGATCGCGGGTATCAGGCCGGTTTCGACTGTCCACTTGCTGGTGGTGCCCTGATGTCCAATCGAACCGGTCATGGGCGGGCTGGTGAGAGGTGTGTTTGCACCTCATGTATTGGCGATCTTTGCACCATCGCCTGTCCGCCGTGCAAGTGGATGATATCAGGCCACTTGCTTCCACAGTCCGCTTGCCCCTTGTGTGTACAGCACGCGAAGCGGACGCCCGGAAGCGTCCTCGATTTCGGACAGTGATCCTGGCCGACTCAGCTGTAAGCGCATGGAACGGCCCTTGGTTGCGCAATTGTCGTAGTTGGTTGCACCAGGCTGGAGGAGCGTGGTCGCTGATGCAAGCTTGTTTTCGCCTTCGGCTTTCCATTCACCAAACGGGCACATGGCGAACAGCGCAACCCGATTCGCAAGCGGTGCGTTGGCAGCATGCTTCGCCGCAGCAAGTGCGTTCTTTCTGTACTACTGCGTGCGTCTGGCGGCCGTCTGGTCCACTCGTGGAGGGCGTGCCGCAGGTGGCGCGTACATAGGTGCAGTTGTGTTCCCCATTGCGGTCGTTGTGTTCGGATGGCTGGCTCGACGCTGTTTCGGACTGGCGCAAAAAACGGCACGCTGACTCGAAGGGCGCGGCGTCTACGCCACGCCGCGCATGCCCGCCATCACCTTGTCGAGCGTCATTGGCAGGTCGCGCACCCTCACGCCGGTCGCGTTGTAGACAGCGTTGGCGATGGCGGCCGCGACTCCGGTGATGCCGATCTCGCCGATGCCCTTCACGCCGATCGGATTCACTACGCTGTCGCTCTCTTCCACGAACGAGAGATCGAGTGCACAAATGTCGGCATTCACCGGCACGTGGTATTCGGCGAGGTCGGCGTTGACGTACCGGGCCGTGTGCGCATCCACGAGTGTCTCCTCGAGCAGCGCCATGCCGATGCCCCACACCACCCCGCCCACGAGCTGGCTGTGCGCGGTCTTGGCGTTGAGGATCTTCCCCGCGCCGTATGACGCCACGATGCGCGCAATGCGAATCTCGCCGAGGTCACGGTCGACGCGCACTTCGGCGAAGACGGCGCCGAAGGAGTGCATGGAGTAGTTCTGACGCTCGGTGCCCGGTGCTGAATCGACCGTCACCGTAAAGGTGCGCCCGGGCTGTCGTGACAGGGTATTCATCAGCAGCTCGTTCGGTAGCCGCAGCGCCTCGACCTGCTTTCGCAGCTCCTTGCATGCCGCGAACACCGCCGATCCGGTTGACGCGGCGGTCATGGAGCCGCCGGACACCGGGCTTACCGGATAGAGCGAGTCGCCGAGCTCGAAGCGAACATCGGACGGCGGCAGGCCGAGTGCGTCCGCCGCGACCTGCGCCATGACGGTGTATGTCCCCGTGCCGATATCCTGCGTGGCCGACTGCACCACGACGTGCACCAGGTTGTTCGCATCGAGCGTGGCCGTGGCCCTGGCGGCCGCCCTGCTCCGATTCGTCGGATAGGTGGCCGTGGCCATGCCGTGGCCGATGAGGACGTTGCCGTCGCGCAGGGCGCCCGGCGTGAGGTTGCGCTTCGACCATCCGAACCGCTCGCTCGCCACCTGATAGCACTCGCGCAGCGACTTGCTGGACCACGGATGCCCGGACTCGGGATCCTTCTCTGCGTAGTTCTTCAGCCGAAGAGCGAGCGGGTCCATCTTCAGCGCGACAGCCAGCTCGTCCATCGCGCTCTCGAGCGCAAAGGTGCCTGTCGCTTCACCAGGCGCTCGTTGATACGTCGGCGTACCGACGTCCAGCTTCACGAGACGTTGGCTGGTCTCGATGTTCGGCGACTCGTACAGCATGCGCGTCTGCGTTGCACTCGGCTCCACGAAATCCTCGAAGCGCGACGTGTGCGAGATCACCTCATGCTTCACCGCCGTGAGTGTGCCGTCGCTCTTTGCGCCGAGTGTGAGCTTCTGCTCCGTTTGCGGCCTGGCGCCGACGGGGCCGAACATCTGCTTGCGCGTGAGCGCGAGCTTGACCGGACGCTTGACTGCGCGCGCGGCCATGGCCGCGAGTGGCACGTGCGACCACATGGAGCCCTTGCTGCCGAAGCCGCCGCCCGTGAAGTAGCAGATGAGCCGCACATTCTCGCCCGGGATTCCGAGTGTCTTCGCGAGCGCATCGCGATCTCCGACGACGTATTGCGTGGAGTCGTATACGGTGAGCTTGTCGCCATCGGGAACGGCGATGGTGCCATGCGGCTCCATCGGGTTGTGGTTCTCGATGGGCGTGGTGTAGGTCTGTTCGACCCGCACGTCGGCTTGCTTGAGCCCTTCGTCGACGGAGCCTTTTTTCGGATCGCCACGGTTATTCGGCGCATACGCGGTATTCGCGGCGCTCTTCATCACGGTAACGGGCGCCTTGGACGCGTACTTCGCCTTCACGCGATGCGCGGCGTCGGTGGCGTGCTCGAACGTGTCGGCGATGACCAGCGCGATCGGCTGGCCGTTGTACCGAACTACGTTTTCCTGCAGGAGCGACAGCTGTCGGCCTGCCTTTTCGGTCGCGACGCGGGGCGCGTTCTCGTGGGTGAGAATGTCGATCACGCCGGGCACCGCGCGTGCTTCCGCAGTGTCGATGGACGTGATCGTACCGTTCGCGATCGTGCTCTGTACGATGACGGCGTAGGCCATCCGTTCAGCAGGCATTTCGGCGGAGTACTTCGCGGCCCCCGTGACCTTGAGGCGTCCGTCGACGCGGTCGAGCGGCGCGCCCATGGGAGCGGTCTTTCCCGTCACGATGTCGAGCTGGTCCTGTGTGTGAGTCGGCATGTGTATTGGCCTCAAGCCATCGCGGCGACGGTGTTCAGCGCGCGCACGAGCGTGCGCTTTGCGAGCTCGATCTTGAATGCATTCTCTCCATGCGAAACGGCGCCGCTCAGGGCCACTTCCGCGGCGGCGCGAAACGCAGCCGCCGTTGCCGGCTTGCCCTTGAGTGCACGTTCGGCGGCGGTCGACCGCCATGGCACGGTGCCAACGCCGCCGAGCGCGATGCGGACGTCGCGGACCCTTCCGTTGCTGACGTCGAGCGCAACAGCCGCGGACGCCAGGGCGAACGCGTACGACGCACGATCGCGAACCTTCCGGTAGTGCGACCGGCGACCGAAGCCGAGCGACGGAATGTCGACGGCTGTGATCATTTCGCCGTGCTTCAGCACTGTTTCACGCTCCGGATTCTGGCCCGGCGTAACGTAGAATGACGTGAGCGGAATGCTGCGTTCTCCGTGGGCACCACGCACCCGCACCGTTGCGCCGAGTGCGATCATCGCGACCGGCATGTCACCGGGCGAGGTGGCGATGCACTTGTTGCTGGTGCCGAGTACGGCGTGGATGCGCGTGTGTCCGCCGATGGCGGAGCAGCCGCTGCCGGGCTCGCGCTTGTTGCACGGCATGGCGACGTCGCGGAAGTAGTAGCAGCGCGTGCGCTGCAGCAGGTTGCCGCCAACGGTGGCCATGTTGCGGAGCTGTCCCGAGGCGCCGGAGAGCAACGCTTCGGAAAGCACGGGGAAGCGGTCCTTGATGGTGGTGTCCCAGGCGAGGTTGCTGTTGCGCACGAGGGCGCCGATGCGGACACCACCGTCGGGCAGCACGCTGACTTGGTTCAGCGCAGGCTCCGCGGCCGCCAGTCCGTTGATGTCGATGAGCTTTCGCGGCGTCTCGACGTCGAGCTTCATGAGGTCGACGAGGTTGGTGCCGCCGGCGATGAAGCGTGTGTACGGGTCAGCGGCCACGGCGTGTGCCGCGTCGGTGGTGGATTGCGCGGCGGAATATTCGAAGGGTCGCATTGATCAGCCTCGTGCGGCGGTGGAGCGCGCTTCCTGAAACGCGGCGACGATGCCCGGATAGGCGCCGCACCGACAGATGTTGCCGCTCATGCACTCCTTCACGTCGGCATCCGCGGTTCCGCAGGGCTCAGTGAGCAGCGCGGTGGCCGACATGAGCTGGCCCGGTGTGCAATAGCCGCACTGGAAGCCGTCGTGCTTGATGAAGGCGGCCTGCATCGGGTGCAGTGTGGTGCCCTGCGCGAGCCCTTCCACGGTGGTGATCCTGGCGCCCTGCTGCATTACCGCGAACGTCAGGCAGCTCAACTGCCGACGTCCATTGATGTGCACCGTGCATGCGCCGCATTGGCCATGATCGCAGCCTTTCTTCGTTCCCGTGAGTCCGGCGTATTCGCGCAGCGCGTCGAGCAGGGTGACCCGTGGCTCAATGTCGAGCGCGACGTTGCGGCCGTTGACGTTCAGCGCGACCGAGGTGGCTGTCGTGGTCGCGTCGCTCGGCGCCAGCTTGTCCGCGACCTTTTGCGCCTTGGCCAATGTGGGGGCGAACGCAGCGACGATGGCCGCCGCGATCGCGCCGGCAACGAACTCCCTTCGGGTCGGCAGCCAACCGTGACGGCTACTCTCGCTCGGAGGCGCGGATTCGACGATTGACAGAAGGGCCGCTACCAAGCGGCGCTCATCTGTTCTCGTGATGGCTCCCGCGTGGCGCCAAAGATCAACGCCACTGCTGTCGATCAGAACGAGTATCTGCTCGCCGTTGACACCGTAGCGGCCGGCAAGATCACCGTGTGCGTCCTGCTCGGCTACGTCGGGAATGAGCACGTCGCCCGCACCGGAGATGGTGCCAACGAGCGACTCGAGGTGTGCGAGCTGATGCGGGCGAGCGGGGTCCCAGTCTCGTGGAAAGAACGCGAGGAGAGTCGGACGGCCGGCGGGTGAACCTGGCATGGGTCGGTGCTCGGGGTTTGCGGAAGGTATCCGCGCCGCTGCAAGCACTGCACCACGGACGCCGTGTCAGTCGCCCGTTGTCACCCGCCGGGCCTTCGCCACCGTGGCGTCGAAGAAGGACTCCATTACTGGATGAACTCCACGAAGTTTTCCCACCACCCGCTCCGCCCAGTTGAAGTATTCCATGCGCCGCTCGACCGACCAATCGGGCGGAGGGTTGAAGGTGATGTCGTGCACGTTGCAGGTCTTGTCCGAAAGTCGGATGAGCTTCGCACGCGGCGACTTGGACGCCGCCTCACGCTCCTGCGTGAGCTTGCGCTCGGCGCTCGCGAGCCTCGGATCGTCCGTTACCTCCGCGACCAGTCCAGCGATCTCGCTGCCGAAATGCTCGACGAGCTCCGCCGGGGTGGTGTCTGTGTCCTCGACGGTATCATGAAGGAACGCCGCGGCGAGCACGTCCGGATCCGTCACACCACCGACAGTCGCAAGCAGCCTCGCTACCGCGATGGGGTGATTGATATACGGGATGTCGCGCCCGCCCTTGCGACGGCCGAGCTTGTGCTTCTCGGCCGCGAACTCGAGCGCGCGGAAGATGCGTTCATCCACGGCGTGCCTTGCCTTCAAAGGTCCGTCCCTTCACCGCCGATTCCGCGACGAAGAAGGCGCTCTTCAACGCCATGGGCGTCATCACCGCCTCTGCGTACTGGGGCACTTCGCCGCGCAATGCATCCGCGAGCGCGCAGAGCTCGGGATCGGCTCCGGAATAGACGTCGATGTGGCGGGCCGTGTCGACGAGCGCACGCCGCGCACGGTCAAAATCGCCATGCCGATTGGCTTCCGTCGCCTCTGCACGAGCGCGACCGGCATATATGCGC
>JALYVY010000243.1 GCA_030852985.1 Gemmatimonadota bacterium
GGTCGGCATCCGCCGCGGAGATTCCAAACGGCTCGCCATCGCGCTCTTCATCACCATCGCACTCGGCGTCGCCTTCCTCGTGACGCAGGGCGTCGAGTACGCGCGCGAGCAGCACATGGCGCAGACCGATGCCTACTGGTCGGCCTTCTATACCATCACCGGCGTGCACGGCGCGCATGTGCTGGTCGGTGTCCTCATGCTCTCGATGAACCTCGTGCGCACGCTGCTCGGGCACTTCACCGCTCGCAGGCATCTCGCGGTGCAGAACGGCGCGATGTACTGGCACGCCGTGGATCTCGTGTGGCTGGTGCTGCTGGTGGTGCTGTACCTCGCACCGCATTTCAGATGAGCGCGCACGCATCGCAGCACGTGCAGCGCACGGTGTGGCTCGCGCTGCTTGCCGGTCCGGTTGCGTGGTCGGCGGACGAATCGATCGCGCTCGTGATTGCCGCTGGCACGTGCGGAGGACCAGCCCGCATCGGCGCGGCGGGTTACGTGGCAACCGTCGTTGTCGCGCTCGTGGGGCTCGGCGTGGTGGCCTTCGCGGCCTTGTCGGCGCATCGGGTGCGGCAGCGTGTTGACCGCGACGGCGCCGACATCTCGCTCGTCGCGGAGCGTACGCGATTCCTCGCGGCCGCGGCGCTGATTGTTTCGGCGATAACCGGCTTCGGTATCCTGCTTCGGCTCGTCTCTGCGCTCACGGGGTTGCCATGCGCATGATGCGCGCATCGCGGCGGCTGCGATATCTCGCGTGGCTCGCATTGATGGGTGCGGGTGCCTGCGTCCGCAGCGACGATGTCTCCCTCGACCGTCACGTGGAAGGCGGCGACGTCACGCGGGGACGCGTGCAGATCGTCTCGTACGGCTGCGGTTCGTGTCACACGATTCCAGGGGTCACGGGCGCCATTGGGATGGTGGGGCCACCGCTCACGTCGTGGTCGCAGCGCCGGATCATCGCGGGCGAGGTGCCTAACACGCCGGCGAATCTCATTACCTGGATCACGGTGCCGCAGTCGATCGAGCCCGGCGTCGCCATGCCGAACCTCGGCGTGAGCGACGGCCAGGCGCGCGACATCGCCGCGTACCTGTACTCGCTGAAGTAGCCGCGACGCGCTCGGCGTTGCGAATCGCCACGAGCTTCGCCGGAGCTGGTTATGCTAGCGTCCGAGTGCTCCTCATCGAGGGCTGATGTGTTGTCCCGCTCTCCTCCCACCTGGCGCGCATGGTGACGCACGCTAGTCGCCGTGGGAGAGGTGCCACGTTACCTGCCGATTTCCACTGCGTGTACCATCACCGCGCCGACAGTGCCATCCGGTAGCGTGATCGGCTGATAGACAAAGTCGAATGTGCGCTCCCGCAACTGGCCGTCACGGTCCCGGAGCAAGGCCGGCGTGGCCTCACCTACGTATGGCTGGCCGCTGCGCACTACTTCCTTGAGCATGTCGATGAAAAACGGCTGGTCCGCGAGCTCCGGCAGCGCGTCCAGTACCTGCTTCCCCACGACATTCCGCCCACCGACCAGCTCGCGGTATCTGAGATTGGCGCTCTTGAACGTCAGGGTCTGTGCATCGAGCGTAGCAATGGCAGCCGGTGCCTGCTCGAGGACACGCCCGAGCTCCGTTCGGGCGTGCTGCGCAGTAACAAAGGCCTCACGCTGTTCCGTTATGTCGGTGTGCGCCCCCACCCACTCGCGAATTGATCCATCCTCGTTGAGGATTGGAACCGCTCGCGCCGTGAACAGCCGATAGCTCCCATCGGCCCGCCGCACACGGTGCTCGAAAAGGAACATCCTGCGTTCCGCGACCGCGCTGTTCCACGCCTCGAGCGTCGGCGCGGCGTCGTCAGGATGAACCGTACTCGCCCAGCCGAAACCCTGATACTCCTGCTCGCTCTGCCCAGTCAGGGCCGTCCAGCCCGGCTGCACACCTTCCATTCGCCCGTCCGGGCTGTTCGTCCACACGAACTGGCCCGCCGCCTCGACGAGCGCACGGTAGCGGCCTTCACTCCGCTGCAGTGCCGCGCGGGCGGCTTCGGCCTCGGCGCGGGCGGCACGTTCACTCGCGAGTCGTGACGCCTGCTCGGACGCCTGCCGCTGCGCACTGACGTCCCGGAACGTCACCACCACGCCGACGATCTGCCGACCTTCCCTGACCGGAATGGACGTATAATCGACGTCCAGCGGCTGCCCATCCTTCTTCCAGAACACGTCTCCGCCCACCCGCTGCTGCACGCCATCGGTGGCCGATAGATGGATGGGACATTCCTCGCGGGGGAAGACGCTGCCGTCCGCGTAATGGTGGTGCATCATCTCATGCTGCGGCTTGCCAAGCATCTCCCGAGCGGTGAAGCCGAGCATGCGAGCCGCTGCCTCGTTCACGAAGCTCGTGTTGCCCTGGTTATCGAGCACGTAGACGCCGTCGTCGATTGCGTTCAGAACCTGGTCCGCGCGATCCCGCAGGAGCCGGACCGCGTCGGACACGGGCGGAGTGGTGGAAACGGTCATGAGTCCCGGAGTCGAATCAAGATCAAGGATGGCCACCACGCGCAACGTGCTCGCGGCCGACGACGATGAGGAGCATCGCCGGCAATGCGGGTTTAGTGCCGCGGCACTTCTACCACTTCTTCGCGGTTGCTGGCTTCTCGTCCCGATCCTCGTCCGCAACGTCGAGCGACATGGGGAAGAACAGCGACTGCCGCACCGCAGGGTACGGCGTCTTCCAGCCACGCGCCTGATGCCACAGGATGCGGTTCAACGCCTCACTCGGCGCCGCATCCGGATCCTTGAAGTTCATCCGCGCCGAGGCCACCGCCGCTTGACGTCGCGCAGCGGCGTCCGCGCCCTTGATTGCGCCGACACGCAGGTTCTTGTCGAGCAGCGACTGCTTGGGCTGCAGCGCCACGTACGGCCTGAGGTCCGAGCGCGCACCGGCATCGATGAAGCTCGCGCGCATGTCCGTCGCCACGAGGTCGAAGATCGACATCGCCGGCAGCCCCAGCATCAGCTCGATGGTCTTCACCATGCTCGGCTGTGAATAGAACGTGGAATCGACGACGCCACGACGCGCGTACGGCGAGATCGCGAGCGCCACCGTGCGGTGCCCGTCGATGTGGTCCACGCCGTTCTGCGCATCATCCTCGACGGCGAAGATCGTCATGTCCTTCCAGAAGCTCGAATGCGTCATGCCCTCGACGATCTTGCCGAGCGCGAGATCGTTGTCCGCCACGCAGGCCTTCGGGGTGCACCAGTCGGCATTCGCGCCCTCGGTGTGATCACTCGGAAGGATGATCATGACGAGGTGCGGCATCTGCCCAGCGAGCTCCCATTCCTGAAGGTGGTACAGGATATCGCCGGCCTTCACGACGTCCGGCGCCTCCTGCGTCCAGCCGGGATACTCCGGCACCAGCAGGCGATCGAGCGACTCGATGCGCGAGTGCGTGTCGTAGCGCGAACGCAGCATGTCGCGATGCAGCGCGAAGTCGTTCGGGCGCTTGAAGTATTCGTCGAGCATCTTCGCGCGCTCACTCGCGAGTGACGCCAGAGGCGACGGCGCGTACTCGCCGAACACCGCGACCGACTTGTTTTTGGAGACGGCACTCTCCCAGAGGAACCCACCCGACGAGTAGGCCAACGGATCGACCCCCTCCGACGGATAGCTGCGGCCGAAGTAGAGGGGCCACATGGGGTACTCGGTTTCGTTCGCCTGCGTGACCCAGTTGTGGCCGTCCGCGGAATTGCCGCCGGTGGCGAAGAAATGGTCGAGCGTCACGAACTGCTCGGAGAGGGCGTGCGCATTCGGCGTGACGTCGCGACCGAAGATCACGAGCGAGCTGTCGCTCGCACCGCGACCGAGGTCGCCGAGGACCTGGTCGTACGTGCGGTTCTCGCGGATGATGTAGACGACGTGGTTGATGAGCGACGCGTCGCCCGGCCGTTCAGGGACCGCCTTCGCGATGTTGTTTCGCGCCATCGCGCGCGGCGCGGGCGACGTGGCAAGCGTGAGCTTGTCATTCTCCGCCACAGCAACACTGAACGCGGCCAACTCGGCGGCACTGGGCACTGGGAGCACGTTCACCGCGCCACGCACAGCGTGCACATACCGACCGCGCTTTCCCGGTGCGCCGCCTGTGGCACCTTCGCCCGACCCGACGCCGAGGAGCGCACCGATGGCGAGAAATTTTCCGTCGCCGCTGACGTCGAGACTCGAGGGATACCACGCCGTGGGAATGAGGCCGAGGAATCGAGCTCTTGGCGTGGAGACGTCATACGCGGCGACGGCATTCGCGCCGCCGAGCGCGACGTAGAGCGTGCGCGCGTCGGGCGCGAGGGCGAGCGCGGTGGGCGCCAGTCCGGACTGGCGTTCGCGGAACGGCGCCACGGCGAAGTGGCCGGCGAGTTTCGCGGTCCGCGCGTCGATGACGGAGATGGAGTCGGAATTCCCGTCGGCAACGTAGATGCGACCGCGCCCTTCATCCCACACGATGGCGGTGGGATGCCGGCCGACAGTGATGTCGCGGTCGACGACGCCCTTCACGAGATCGATGCGGCTCACGCTGCCCGCCTCGGCGAGTCCGCGCGCGTCGACGCGAACGGCTTCTGCGCGCGGATCGCAGCACTGTCTCGCCGAGCGCTGCCCCGACGTCGGCTTGGCTCCGCCCAGGATGGTGACCCATGCGGTCTGGCCGTCGGTTGAGATCACGGCCGCGATGGGCTCGACGCCGAGGGGAATGGTGCGGATGAGCACTCCAGTTTCGGCATCGAGTACCGCGAGTGCGTCGTTTGCGGGCAACGGCAATACAGCGACGCGGCGGCCGTTCGCTCCGGCCCTGATGGCGATTGCGGGCGAGCCGGCCATGTAGTCGCCGAGCGATGGCGAGTACCAGACGGGTGCGAGCGCGTCGCCGGTGGCGGTGCCGCTCAGGCCACTGAGGTGCGTGGCAACCGGGAGCCGCGCTGCCGTGGTGCCGGGCGTCATCGAGGTTGGCGCGATGCGTCCCACCGAGGAGACAAGCGCGCGATGCGTGACCGGATCGACGGCAATGCCGTGGACGCCGGGCGTTCCGTCGACCCGCACGCGCGCGGACGGCGTGTTCGCGCGCCATGCGAGGCGATAGGTGAAGTTCGGCGCGGCGACCCACACCTCGTCCGACGTGCTGCCGAAGCGAACCCCGGCGACCTTGCCAGTGAATACGCTCTGCACGCCGGCGGGCGAGATGCGCTGGCCGGTGGCGATGACGCCCGGGTCGGTGACGCCGCGCGTGGGAACTTGCGGCATGGGCTGTGTCGCCTGCGTCTGGAGCAGGGCGATGAGGACGAGATGGATCACGCGGTTCCTGCGATTGGGGATCGTGCGTTACATCGACACGGAGAACATGATGTGCGCCTTCGGGTTGCCCGGAAACATCAGCCACGGCGACTTGTCCGACGGCTTGCTCGTGATGCCGGTGGAGGCCGTGGTCGCGTAGGGCACGTACGTGACGTACAGCAACGAGCCGCCGGTGACTTTCCCGGAGCTTTCGTCGAATGTGCCGCCGAAGATCTGGTAGAGCATCGAGGGTTGTGCGGGCACCTTGAGCGTGCCCTTCTTCACCTCGGCAAAGCGGACCGTGTCCACCTGGGGGCCCTTCACGCCGGATGCACGCAGCGCGCGACCGCGCGCCATGAATGGCTCCATCGCATCGTGGTAGCACGCCGAGTGAAAGTTCTTCACGGCGGGATCGGGCGCGAGGCAGATCATGTCGTTCTTGCCGGCGCGCAACGTGACGAGCTTGCCCGCTGCCTCATAGCCAAGTACGGTGGCGCCAGACTTGAGCTCCTCCGGCAGGGGCGTCACGGCAGCTGCGATCTGCCAGGAGGCTGGCGGAATGATGGGCGCCTGAGCGGAGATTGGCATCGCCGATGTGAGAGCGGCGAGCGTAACGAATAGTGCAGTGCGCATGGTGTAGCCGGTTGAGGTAGCGCTTGGGTGGATTTCGAATGTACAGCAGGAGTCTCCGACTGCCAGCGCATACTGGCGGGCGTAACACGGACGTAGCAGAGCGTGCGCGTGGTCGGGTGGTGTATTTTCGGGCATGTCCGCTGCGATTCATCTAGCCAGCTGTCCGCTGTGCGGCGCGACGAGCACGGTTGCGCTTCCCGAGAATCTCGAACGTCGGTATTTTCGGTGCACCGGATGCGATCTCGTTTTTGTGCATCCCGATGATCGCCCAAGTCCTTCGGAAGAAAGCGCGAGATATTTGGCGCACCAGAACAGTCGGGATGACGCCGGATACGTCGAATTTCTCCGTCGCCTTGCTGATCCGGTGTGTGCACGCATGCCGGTGGGCTCACGCGGCCTGGATGTTGGGTGTGGTCCAATTCCGGTGCTGTCGGAGCTTTTCACGGAAGGCGGTCGACCCACGCAATTCTTCGACCCGTTGTTTCATCCAGATGAGGACGTGTTCCGCGACCGGTACGACTTCGTGACCTGCTCCGAAGTAGTGGAGCACGCGCACCATCCGGCCGCGCTGTTTACGCAGCTGTTCGGACTGTTGCGACCAGGTGGTATGCTCGGCGTCATGACCTCGCTGCTGGATGCCGATACGGACTTCGAGACGTGGTGGTACCGGCGCGACATCACGC
>JALYVY010000244.1 GCA_030852985.1 Gemmatimonadota bacterium
GCACGAGTGTGACGACCACCCTTGGTCGCGGCGGTTCGGATTACAGCGCATCGCTCGTCGGGGCGGCGCTGCAGGCGGAGGCGATCGAGATCTGGACCGACGTGGACGGTATGCTCACCGCGGATCCACGGGTTGTCCCCGATGCACAGCTCATCGAGCGCATCGGCTTTGACGAAGCCTCGGAGCTTGCGTCGTTCGGCGCGAAGGTGCTGCATCCGAATACGATCGCTCCAGCCGTGATGCGCGGCATTCCCGTGTGGGTGCTGAACTCTGCGCGCCCCGAGGGCACCGGAACGCTCATCACATTCGATGCGCCGCGACGTGCGGTCACGGCCATCGCGGGCAAGAGTGGCGTCACGCTGATAAAGGTGCGCAGTCCGCGCATGCTGTTGACCGAAGGATTCATGCGGACGATGTTCGAGGTCTTCGAGCGCCATCATACGTCGGTCGATGTGGTGGCGACGTCGGAAGTGAGCGTCTCCGTCACTATTGACGACGCCTCGCGCCTCGAGGCGCTGGTCGTGGATCTGCGCGTGCTCGGCGACGTGACGATGGAGCGGAATCGCGGCATCGTGTCGATCGTCGGCAATGGGCTGAGTGACGGCGGGTCCGCGATGGCAACGGCACTCTCCGCCATCGGCGACCTGCGCGTGCACATGCTCTCGCTGAGCTCCAGCGGCATCAATCTCACGGTGGTCGTCGACGGCAACCAGGTGAACCCAGCGATGCAGCGCCTGCACGCTGCCTTCTTCAACTCGAGTGCGGCGACGTGAGCACCGTGCGCGTCGCGCTGATCGGCATGGGCAAGATGGGGCAGGCGATCGCACTGCTCGCACCGGAGCGCGACGTCGACATCGTTGCGACGATCGATGTGTCCGACGATGCGCACGGAGAAGTGACGACTGCGACGCTTGCGGGCGCGCAGGTGGCCATCGAGTTCACCGTGCCGTCTGCGGCGCCGGGGAACATCCGCGCGTGCCTCGCTGCAGGCTGTCCGATCGTCGTCGGCACAACGGGTTGGTACGATGACCTGCCCGCGATTCGCTCGGAAGTCGTCGCCGCGCATGGAGCATTGCTCACCGCGCCGAATTTCTCCGTGGGCGTTGCGGTCTTCGATCGCGTCGTCGCCGAGGCGGCACGGCTGTTCTCGGAGTTGCCGGGATTCGACGCGCACATGATCGAAACGCACCACAACCAGAAGAAGGACGCACCCTCGGGCACGGCCGCTTCGCTCGCGCGAACCGCAGAAGCGTCGTTGGGGCGCGCCGTGCCGATCACCAGCGTGCGTGTGGGTGCAGTTCCGGGCACGCACGAGATCATCTTTGACGCGCCGTTCGAACAGGTGCGACTGGTGCATGAAGCGCGTGACCGCCGCGTGTTCGCGGAAGGCGCGCTTCTCGCCGCGAGGTGGCTGGTCGGCCGGACCGGCGTGTACGGGATGCAGGACGTTCTTACGAGTCGCCAGGGCGACCAGCCATGAGCACTACACCAAGGTCCAATGCACGACCGCGCGACGACGTCCATCTCACTGGATGCGGAACTGCGCTGATCACGCCCTTCACGACTGGCGGCGCGATCGACGAGCGCGCATTGCGGGGCTTCGTGGACTGGCAGCTCGACGAAGGCATCGATTTCGTGGTGCCTTGCGGATCCACCGGGGAGGCCGCAACGATGACGCTTGCCGAGCAGCGGCGTGTGGTCGAGATAACGGTCGAGCAAGTGAACGGCAGGGTGCCGGTGGTCGCCGGCGCGGCGTCCAATGACACCGCCAAGGCGATCGAGCTGTCGCGCTTGATGCGCGAGGCTGGCGCAACGCACCTGCTGCACGGGTCACCGAGTTACAACAGGCCGCCGCAGCGCGGCATCATCGCGCACTATACGGCGATCGCCGAGGCGGTCGACCTGCCACTCGTGATCTACAATGTGCCCGGGCGCACCGGCAGCAACGTCGAAGCGTCAACGACGCTGGAGCTCGCGTGGCATCCGCGCATCGTCAGCGTAAAGGAAGCCTCGGGCAACCTGGCGCAGGTCACGGACTGCATCCGCGGCAAGCCAGCCAGCTTCACCGTTCTCTCCGGCGACGACGAGCTCACGCTGCCCATCCTCGCGCTCGGTGGCGACGGCCTGATCTCCGTCGTGTCGAACGTGGTGCCCGCCCTTATGACCGCGCTCGTGCGGCTCGCCCGCGACGGCCACACGGAAGAGGCCCGGCACATCCACATGCGCCTGCTGCCATGGATGCGCATGGCCTTTGTCGAATCCAATCCCATGCCCGTGAAGGCTGCCCTTGCAATGATGGACATGTGCGAGAACGTGTTGCGATTGCCGCTGGTTCCGATGAGTGACTCGCACAGCGCGGGCGTCCGCGACGCACTGCGGACGGCGGGTGCACTCGCATGACGTCGAGTGCCATGAGCAGCAACGCGGAATTGTCTGCGCGCATCCTGCGCTACGCGGACACGCCGGCGGGCGAGTCACTCCCCGCTGACGCCGAGCAGGTGGTTGATGCGTTGCTCGGCGCGCTGGAGCGTGGCGAGGTGCGAGCCGCGGAGCGCGGCGAGGACGGTGCCTGGCGCGCCGTCACATGGGTGAAGCGTGGAATCCTGCTGGGTTTCCGCGTGGGACGCATCGTCGACATGTCACTCGGCGGACATCACGGCGAGCCACGATTCGCCTTCTTCGACAAGCACACCTATCCGCCGCGGCCGCTCGGACTCGACGCTGGCGTGCGCATCGTGCCCGGCGGGTCGTCGGTTCGGCGCGGCGTGTATCTCGCGCCGGGGGTCGTCTGCATGCCGCCGATGTACGTGAACGTCGGAGCGTGGGTGGGCGCGGGCACCATGGTCGACTCCCACGCGCTCGTTGGCTCATGCGCGCAGATCGGCGAGCGCGTGCACCTGAGCGCGGCGGCCCAGATCGGCGGCGTGCTCGAACCGGTCAATGCGGCGCCGGTGGTGATCGAGGACGACGTGCTCGTCGGGGGGAACTGCGGTGTGTACGAGGGCACGATCGTTCGTGCGAAGGCGGTGCTGGCCTCCGGTGTCATTCTTACGCGTGGCACGCCGGTGTACGATCTCGTGCACGAGCGAGTCTACCGCGGAACCGCGGATACAGCGCTCGAGATCCCGGCGGGCGCGGTGGTCGTGCCGGGCGCGCGACAGGTGAACGCTGGTTGGGGCAAGGAGCAGGGGCTCTCCCTGCAGACGCCGGTGATCGTCAAGTACCGCGACGAGAAAACGGATCTTGCAACCGCGCTCGAAGGGTGGCTCCGCTGACGGACTCCCGCTTTAGCGTTGCCGGCACGCTACGCGTTCCCGGCGACAAGTCCATCTCGCACCGCTCGCTCATCTTCAGCGCGCTGGCGAATGGCACCTCAAGGGTGCGCAACATTCTCCACTCGGCGGATGTGCAGTCGACGGCGAGCGTGCTTCGCTTGCTCGGCGTGGGCATTCCCGATCTCGGTACGTCGATGGAGATCACCGGAGTCGGACCGCAGGGATTGCGCGCGACCAACCGCGAGCTTGACTGTGGCAACAGCGGAACGTCGGTCCGACTGCTGGCCGGCGTCGTGGCTGGCTCGGGAATCAAGGGACGCTTCGTCGGCGACGAGAGTCTTCACACGCGTCCCATGCGGCGCGTACAGCGCCCGCTCGAGGCCATGGGCGCTCGCGTCGAGCTGAATGAGCAAGGCCGGTTGCCGATGATCGTGCACGGCGCGCCGCTCACGCAGGTCGAATGGAACAACGACACATCCAGTGCGCAGGTGAAGAGCTGCATCCTCCTCGCCGCATTGTGCTCCGGCGTCGAAGCCACGGTGCGCGAGCCGAATCGTTCACGTGACCACACGGAGCGTATGCTCGCAGCGCACGGCGTCGAGGTGTGGGTGAACGAGAGTGCCGTGCTTCTATTCGGCGGACAGTCACTCACGCCACTCGACATCGACGTCCCGGGAGATCCGTCGTCGGCGGCGTTCTTCGCCGCTCTCGCCGCACTGGCACCAAAGGCCGAGTTGCTGCTCGAGCGTGTTTGCGTCAATGAGACGCGCACCGGCTTCATGGCGGCGCTCACCGAGATGGGCGCGTCGGTCGAGCTTGAGGACAAGGTGCTCGCGAGCGGCGAGTGGATTGCCAACGTGCGCGTCACCGGCGGAGCTGGCCTGCGCGGCATTACGCTCGGTCGCGAGGCGATTCCTACGCTCATCGATGAGCTGCCGCTGCTCGCGTGCATTGCGGCTTATGCGGAAGGGGAGACGCGCGTTAGCGGGGCAGAGGAGCTTCGTGTAAAGGAGAGCGATCGCATTGCGGCAGTGGTGTCCAACCTTCGCGCACTGGGGGCTGATGCCGAGGAACTTCCCGATGGTTTCGTCATCACGGGCACCAACCCGCGTCTTCGCGGCACGGTCGTGACGTACGGCGATCATCGCATGGCCATGGCGTTCGGCATTCTCGCCGCACTGCCGGGAAACGAGATCGCCATCGACGATCGCGACTGCGTTGCCGTGTCGTACCCGCGCTTCTGGGATGACCTGCATGCGGTGACGGCGTGACCGCGCCCGCTGCTGCACGCCAGATGGTCATCGCCATCGACGGGCCTGCGGCATCCGGCAAGTCGTCCACCGCGCAGTGGGTCGCGCAGCGACTCGGCTACCAGCACGTCGATTCTGGGTCACTCTACCGCGCGCTCACAGCGGCAACACTGCGACTGGGACGTCCGGCCGAGGAATGGACGCCGGAGCTGATGATCGCCCAGGGCAATCGGATCTCGATGGTGCCGGGAACGAACGCCTTCGAGGTGCGGATCAACGGAGAAGCCGTCGAGGACGAGATCCGCGGATCGGAGGTGACGGGCCATGTTTCGCACGCGGCGCGGATGCCTGCCGTGCGCGCGTGGGTCAATGCTCGCGTAAGACAGGCGGCCGAGATCCAGAACGTTGTCGTCGATGGTCGGGACATGGGGACCGCCGTGTTCCCGGACGCCCCGCTGAAGATTTTTCTCATCGCGGATCCGTGGGAGCGCGCGCGACGCCGACTCACGCAGCGCCTTGACCGCCGGGCAACTGACGACGAGATCGCAGAGGAAGTGGATGCGCTCGTGCAACGCGACGCGAAGGATGCCACGCAGACCGTCCAGGCGAAGGACGCCGTCGTGCTCGACACCACGTACTTGACGCAGGTGGAGCAGGTGGAGCGGATCGTGGCGCTGGCGCACGCCGTAAGTCACCGTCCTGACGCGACTTAGGGTTGACTCACGCAGCCTGACCGCATATTATACATGGTTCGATCCAAAAATCCCCGCCGGACATCCGTCCGTGCGGCCATTCCGTGTTCCGGCTTAGTGCCGGTCGCGCCCCTCCTGACTCGTTGCGGCGAGCGAAAATATCCGCGATTTGGAGAAACCCTTTCTGTATGACTGAGCTCGAAATCCCGAACGAATCAGCAGCAGCGCTCACCGCTCGCGAAAAGCGTGACAAGCAGCGCGCCATCCTTCGCCCGCTGGCCAATCTCCGCCCGGAACTCGTAGACGACGAGGGCTATTCGCCCGACGAGCTCGAGACGATGATGGAGATGTACAACGGGACGATGGCCTCCATCGATGAAGGCGAGATCGTCAAGGCCCGTGTGCTCGAGATCCGCGACAACATGGTCGTGCTCGACATCGGCTTCAAGTCGGAAGGCAGTGTCCCCCTCGAAGAGTTCAAGGACTTCCCCGATCTCAAGATCGGCGATGAAGTCGAAGTCCTGCTCGAGCATCTCGAGGACCAGGAAGGCTCTGTCGTCCTCTCGAAGAAGAAGGCGGACTTCATGCGCGTGTGGGAGCGCATCCGTCTTGCCTACGAGAATGACCAGCCCGTCGAAGGGACTCTCGTCAAGAAGATCAAGGGTGGTGTCGTCGTCGACCTCATGGGCGTCGACGCGTTCCTCCCCGGCTCGCAGATCGCCTTGCGGCGCGTGCCGAACATCGACGAGCTGCTCGGCCAGAAGTTCGAGTTCAAGATCATCAAGCTCAACAAGCGCCGCCGCAACATCGTCGTCTCGCGCCGCGTGATCCTCGAGGTCGAGCGGGCGGGCAAGCGCGAGAAGCTGATGAAGGAGCTCCAGAAGGATCAGGTGCGGAAGGGCGTGGTCAAGAACATCACGGACTTCGGCGCATTCATCGATCTCGGCGGCGTGGATGGACTCCTCCACATCACCGACATGTCGTGGGGGCGCATCTCGCATCCGTCCGAGCTGGTGCACATCGGGCAGGAGCTCGAGGTCAAGATTCTCGACATCGATTGGGAGCGCGAGCGCATCTCGCTCGGCCTCAAGCAGCTACAGAGCTACCCGTGGAAGGACGTGGCCGAGAAGTATCCGGTCGGCACGCGCGTCCAGGGGAAGGTCGTCTCGATCACGAACTACGGCGCCTTCATCGAGCTGGAGCCGGGCATCGAAGGCCTCGTGCACATCAGCGAGATGAGCTGGACGCGCAACGTCCGTCACCCGTCGAAGCTCGTCAGCATCGGCGAGATGATCGAGGCGGTGGTGCTCAAGGTCGACCCGAACGAGGAGAAGATCTCGCTCGGCATGAAGCAGACGGAGCAGGATCCGTGGATGGTGCTG
>JALYVY010000090.1 GCA_030852985.1 Gemmatimonadota bacterium
CGTCATGACCAAGAAAGCGGAGGTCGTACGCGTGTACCTGCCGCCGGATGCCAACTGCCTGCTGTCGGTGATGGACCACTGCCTGCGCAGCCGCCATTACGTCAACGTCGTGATCGCGGGCAAACATCCGGCGCCGCAGTGGCTCTCGATGAACGCCGCCGTGAAGCACACCACCGAAGGCATCGGCATCTGGCAGTGGGCCAGCAATGACCAGGGCGTTGCGCCCGACGTGGTCATGGCCTGCTGCGGCGACGTCCCTACCCTCGAGACGCTCGCCGCCGTTTCGATCATGCGCGAGCATCTGCCCGAGCTCAGAATCCGGGTGGTGAACGTCATTGACCTGATGAAACTGCAACCGGAAAGCGAGCACCCGCACGGGTTGAGCGACAGGGACTTCGACGAGATCTTCTCGACGGACAAGCCGATCATCTTCGCCTTCCACGGCTACCCGTGGTTGATCCACCGGCTGACCTACCGCCGCACCAACCACGACAACCTCCACGTGCGTGGCTACAAGGAAGAGGGCACGATCACCACGCCCTTCGACATGACCGTGCTGAATGACCTGGACCGCTTCCACCTCGTGATGGACACCATCGACCGCCTGCCGCAGACCGGCGACAAGGGCGTTTACCTGAAGCAACAGCTCGAGGACAAGCTGATCGAGCACAAGCAGTACATCAACAAATACGGGCAGGATATGCCGGAGATCCGGAACTGGAGCTGGAGTCGAACAGATTGAGCCTCTTTTCGATGGTCAGTCTCCTCATCTCGCTCGCAGCCGTCTCGAGCTACCTCAATTACCGCTATATCAAGTTGCCGACGACCGTCGGCGTCATGCTGATGGCGCTGGTCGCGTCGCTTGTGCTGGTGGTGGTGGGGCCTTATGCCGGGGGCTTCCGCGAGCAGGCGACGACGATGATTTCGCGGATCGACTTCAACGAGGTCGTGTTGCACGGCATGCTCGCGTTCCTGCTGTTCGCCGGCGCCATACACGTCAATCTCGAGGACCTTGGCCGTGAATGGCTGACCATTTTCTCGCTCGCCATTTTCGGGACGCTCGCGTCCACTTTCATCGTCGGCGGTGCGACGTGGGTGGTGCTCGGCTGGTTGGGCCTGGGCATTCCCTTGATGCATGCGCTGCTGTTCGGCGCCCTCATCTCGCCGACCGATCCCATCGCGGTGCTCGGCATCATGAAGTCCGTCGGTGCGCCTCGGCAGCTCGAGGTGCAGGTGGTCGGCGAGTCTCTCTTCAATGACGGGCTGGGTGTCGCCGTCTTCCTGATTCTCCTGCAACTCTCCGGCTCCGACGGAACGGCGGGCAATGGCGCCATGGCACCGCTCTCGATCGGGATCGGTGCGGTGGGGCTGCAGCTGCTCGAGGAAGTGGGAGGCGCCCTGGTGCTGGCCCTGACTGCGGGATTTCTTACGTATCAGATGCTCAAGCGTGTCGACAACTATCACGTCGAAATGCTGCTCACGCTTGCCCTGGCCATGGGAGTCTACGCCCTCGCGGACGCCCTGCATCTGTCCGCACCGATCGCCGTGGTGGTGGCGGGATTGTTCATGGGCAACCAGGGTCGCGCACTCGCCATGACAGAGAAGACGCGCGAGCACGTCGACACCTTCTGGGAGCTGGTCGACCAGATTCTCAACGTCGTCCTCTTCCTCCTGATCGGTCTCGAGCTCCTCGTGCTGCGGATCGAACCCGGTTGGCTGGTGGCCGGAGTGCTCGCGATACTGATCGTGCTCTTCGCGCGCTGGGTGAGTGTCGCGGGAATTATCGGACCCCTCGGCTGGGTGAAGGCGCAGTCGAAAGGTGCTATTCCGGTTCTCACCTGGGGTGGATTGCGCGGAGCCATCTCGGTGGCCATGGCGCTTTCGCTGCCGGCTAACGACTCGCGCAGTCTGATCCTGACCCTCACCTACTTCGTGGTGGTGTTCTCGATCCTTGTCCAGGGCCTGACGGTGGGCCGGGTGATACGCATGACGAGCGTAAGTCGCTCATCCTGCGGCATCGCCTGAATGTTAACCAGACGCGAGGCATTGCCCGCGTGCCCGCCTGCGCGCCCTGCTCGATCGCGTCGAAGTCGACGACAGGTTGAGCGCGGCGACGCGGTCAAAGCTATGCACGCGCATTTAAGGAAGTCGCGCCGTTCAGTCGGGACTCAGGTCCGACTCAGCTTGGCGAGCGACAGTACGCCGGCGCCCTCCGTAACGGGCGCGACCGCGAATGAACTCGAGTCGGGTTCACTGCTTGCGGTGGCGAGCGGCGTGCCCAGGGAAGGGGCATCGTCATCGCGGAACAGTCGACCGTCCGATGCATGACCCATAGAGAGGGTAAACCACCGGGAAACCGCGCGATGCACAACCTGTGGCGGCTGACCACGATTTCGTGGGTGCTCTTACGGGAGTATCGCGCGCTGCGCCGAGTTGCTCATGGTTCGGCTATCGTGGGAGCGCCGGAAAGGTTCGCGGCGCGATTGACATGGCTTGGGCCCGTATTCGTCAAACTGGGGCAACTCCTGAGCACGCGGCCGGACGTGCTTCCGCCAGCCTACGTCGAAGCGCTCTCGACCCTTCAAGAGAAGGGGCCGGAGGTTTCACTCGAGCAGATACGCCGCACCATCGAGCGCGAACTTGGCGGGACTGTCGAATCGATATTCGCCACCTTCGATGAGGTGCCTGTCGCCGCCGCCTCGCTCGCGCAGGTGCACCGCGCCACGTTGAAGGATGGGACCGTCGTCGCCGTAAAGGTTCAACGGCCCAACCTCGAGCGCCTGGTCGGTCGCGATCTGGACGCGATGGAATGGGGACTACAATGGCTGAATCGCGTGTTCCCGCGACGCATGCGTCGCACGAATCTGCTCGACTTCTTCACGGAGTTCCGGCGCTACACACTCCAGGAACTGGACTTCTCGAAGGAGGGACGCGTCATCGACCGCTTCCGCGCAAACTTCGCGAGCCGCTCCGACGTCAAGTTCCCGGCGGTCCACTGGAACGCAACGAGCCAGCGCGTGCTCACCATGGATTGGGTGGAGGGGTTGCACCTCGGCGAGGCCGTCAGTGCACTCGGTGCGGATGAGCGGCAGCGGCTCGTCACGCTGCTCGTCGACGTCATGCTCCAGATGTTCGTCTCCGACGGGCTGTTCCATGCCGACCTGCATCCGGGAAACATTTTCTTTCACCGCGATGGCACCTTTACGCTGCTCGACTTCGGCATGTATGGTGAACTCACGCTGCCGCAACGTGACCGGTTCATCCTCTACTGGTTCGCGGTCGTTCAACGCCAGACCCGCCGCGCCTTCCACCATTTCAAGGCGCAGACCCGCAGGTTGCCGGGGGCTGACGAGGAAGCGTTCTTCGCAGCCTTCGCCGGGCTCGCGGAGAAGTTCTATGCCTCACGCCTGAGTGAGATGAGCTTCACGAAGGTGTACCTCGAGATGATGACCGCGGGATACAAGTATGGGTTCGTGTTCCCGAGCGAACTGATGTTACATGCCAAAGCCCTCACGACGGCTGAGGCATTGATCTTCGCGCTGGCTCCCGACGCGCGGTTCGAGGAGCTGTCTCGTCCGTTCATCGCCCGCGAATACGCGGCGCGCACGACGTCGCTCGGGCTCCTCAAGCGGCGCGTGTCGCAACTCGCGCCCGAACTCCTGCTCCTCGGCGAGTTTCTGCCGCCCGCCGCTGTGGACGAGACGTGGGACTGGGATGCGACCGTTGAGGTCTTCAATGAATTGCGGCAGCGGTTCGACGGCGTGCTACAGCAGTCACTGGAACAAGGCGGTGTGTGGCAGGCACTCCTGGAGCCACACGCGCAGGCGGTCTTGAAAGGAACCCCTCTCGGCGTATCGGTGGGCGAGCTCCTGAAAGAGGTGTGGGACCGCTACTACGAGATCGAGCCGTCGATTGCGATCGAGCCCAGTCTGGGCGCCGTGTTCACGACCCATCTCGCTGGTGCCACGCTCGCCATGCACGAGGTCCTCCTCCGACACGGAATTCCGGCGGACGAGGCGTACCGTCTCATTTACGATATCGGCTGGAGGCTGTATGAACAGATGGGCGAGCCACCGCTGCTTGTCGCGAGCGCGTTTACGCGCGATCCGCGGAAGCGTCTCAAACTCGCCACGGACCTGTTTCGCACCTTTCCATTCGGCGCGCCGAGCTACGAGTGGCGCGATGTGCCAAGCGATGATGGCGCGATTGCCTTTGACTGCACCAAATGCCCCGTCGCGGAATTCTTCGGTAACCACAACGCCTCTGAACTCTGCGTACAAACCTTCTGCCGACTCGATTTTCCGCTGGCTGAGAAGTGGGGTGGAGAGTTGCGGCGCAGTGGAACGATCGCGTCGGGAGCCCCACGGTGTGACTTTCACTGGAGGCCGAGAGACGCGAGCGCGCAGGCTGAGCGATAACGCAAGTGGCGGCCCGGGCCACGCACCAGCATCGAGGCGAGATGGCAGACGTCACGAGCTCTCGCAAGGACGACGGGCCGCGAGCCAATGCACGGACATTCGTCGTCCTCCATTACAGTGCAACGATGAGCAGCATCATGACCGGCTACGCAGGATCCATCGACAACGTCACGATAGAGAACGGCAACGTCCGGCGCGTGCTGTTCACCGGCCCGCTTATGCAGTTTGTCGTGATGAGCCTCAACCCCGGAGAGGACATTGGCAAGGAGCGACATCCGTCGCTCGACCAGTTCTTTCGCGTCGAGCAGGGAGAAGGCGTGATGGTGTTCAACGATACCGAACATCGCGTACTTCATGATGGGGACGCGATCCTTGTGCCCGCAGGGACGTGGCATAACGTGATCAACACGTCGTCATCAGTTCCGCTCAAGCTTTACACGCTGTACGCTCCGCCAAAGCCCGCAGGAACGGCGGCGCGAAGGACCAGGGCCGATGCGGAAGCGGCCGAGTCATTGGCGCGACTCGCCGCACAGTAACTGGTGTAAAGGTGCCCCGGATGGCGTCGTATGGTTGGCGACCGTGAGGATAGCACCGGCATCAACGAGCTCCGCGGGCGCGTTCACGACGGCGATCCCGACGATCCAGATGGCTGCGCGGCTGACACGGGGAGCAAGAGCGTGAACGTCGCACCACCGCCGACGGTCTCTCGCACCCGGACGTCGCCGCCGAGCAGCCGCGCAACGCGCCGTGCGATGGACAGGCCCACCCCGGTGCCCTGCGCGAGCGAACGCGTTGCCGTAACGCGGAAGAACTCCTCGAACACGCGCTCCCGGAGTGTGTCCGGAATGCCAGGTCCCGTGTCTGCCACCTCGAGCGCCACGACGTTGCCGAGCACCGCGTCACTTCGTGTCGCAACGATCAGGGTGACGGTGCCATTCGTCGGCGTGTATTTCACGGCATTCGACAGCAGGTTGCCAAGCACCTCCCGCACCCGAACCGGGTCGCTGAGTACGACCGATCCTGCGACGTGGTCCTCGGCGCTTACCTCGAGAAGCAATCGCAGGCCCGCCGCGTCGCTGCTCGCGCGATAGTCATCGACGCATTCGCGCGCGATCGCCACGATGTCGCACGGGCGCTTGTCAATCCGCAGTGTGCCGGCATCAACCCTCGAGAGGTCCACCAGGTCATTCACCGTATCCAGTGTTGCGGTGAGGAGACCGCGGAGCCGCCCGAGCATCCTTGTTTGCGCTTCGGGTAGCGGTCCGAGCGCGCCGTCGGCGAGCAGGTCCGCATATCCGCATGCGGCGCCGAGCGGGTTCTTGAGATCGTGCGTGACGCCACGCATCAGCGCCGATTTTGCCGCCATCGCTCGCTCGGCGTTCTCTTGCCCGGTTGCCGCGGCTGAGGACAGGAGCAGTGTGCGGCGCGCCGTCCACGCGACGGCAGCAAGTGCCAGGAACGCCAGCGGCACCAATCCCGCCGGCACCATGACACCAAGGCGCCCCAGTCGCTCGATGTCGGTGTGCTCGACATTCGTGCGCGTGTTCATCTCGTCCTCAAGGCGTTGCACGTTGGCCAGCGCAACCGTGATTGCTGCCCAGCGCGGCGCGCGTGATCCACTCGCGGCCGATCCCCGAACGACACCCGTGGTCGCGCGGGTTGCCGCGATGACCCGGTCCTCTTCCCGCTGCCACGACGAGATCGAGACACGCGCCTCGTCGTAAAGCACCATCGCCACGCTGCCAACGCGTGGCACCAGCGAGTCCAGTGCACGTTCGGCCTGCATGATCGCCATTCGCGAGATGGCAGCGACGCTCGCAGCGGATGACGTCTGGTCCGCACCCTGGGCGATCTCGCCGCGTGCTGCGAACTCCGTCGCCAGCGCCGCCTCGAGCGCGTTCGCGTGCATCCGTGCTGGCGAGACCACGTCCGCCACGTGACCCCGGGCGCTCAGCAGGCGACGCGTGGTGACCAATGGTGCCGCGAACAGCGACACGAGGGCTGCGGAAATGAAGAAGAAAGGCAGCCACCAGAATCGGGACTGTCGTGCGGAAGGTGACGTGACGTTAACAGGTGACATGGCGGATGGCGGATGAATCCAGGCTCTCGCAGGGCGGCTGATGGGGCAGGCGCCGTATGCAGGGTCGCATTGGGCGCCGCACGTATCGCGATGTCACGACGAGTCGGCGTTGGACGTCGTGGTCGGCTTGCGCGCGTCGCTCGCGCGCGACATTGTGCCAACTCGATGAGTCGCTGCGGCAATGCGCGTCGTGTCCGGTTCGCGCCCGTGCTCACGCCGAATGTCGGCCGTGATCCACCCAAGGCCCGCCAACGTCACGGCGACGCCCGTCCACTCGGTCGCGCCGAGCCGCTCCCCGTAGAGTGCCGCAGCCAGTCCCAGGCCGAGCACCGGCACGAGAAACAGATACAGCGTAAGACGGCCAACCTCATCGCGCTGGAGGAGCCAGTACCAGAGCGCCGTGGTGAAGGCCGTGCCGACGAGCGCGAGGAACAGGAGGAGCGCGGCGAATCGCGTGCCCCACAGTATGGACGCGTCGCGCTCGATCCAGGCCGAGAGGACCATCAGGGACAGCCCGCCAAGGAGAAGCTGCCAGCCGGCCACGCGCAGAATGTCGCTCCCGACGTCCAGTCGTTTGATGACGACGCTCTCCGTTGCGGAGCCGAAGGCTGTTAGAAGCGGAAGAATGGCGCCCAAGATCCCAGCGCCGGCCGGTCCGGTGATTGCCGGATAGGCAATGAGGCTCACTCCTGTGAAGCCGAGTACGAGCGCGACCAGCTTGGACTGCGTGATACGCTCGCGGAGTACTGCGGCGGCGAGGAGGATGGCGAACAGCGGCGTGGTGTTGCCAAGGACCGACGCGATGCCGGCACCGGTGCGGCCGGGACTCAGAAACATGGCGCCATACGTCACGACGCTCAGCGCTGCCAGCACCAGAATGCCGGGCCAGCGCGCTCGCGTGAGACGCAACGACTTACCCGATGACGCCAGCAGAAGCAGGAGCGCTGCCCCGGCAATCGCGGCCCGGAGACCGGCGAAGCGAATGGGCGGCGCGAGTGGGAGACCGGCTTTGATGGACACGTAGCACAGCGCGTACACGACCGCGATGAGCAGGACGAGCAGTGTGCGGAGCCGCGGCGTCATTGTCCTGCCATCGTGCGCGCGATGACGCACGCCCAACGTGCGTGCGGGAGGCATCCAACAAACTTTGCCCAGCGTCCTGAACGTGCGCTGAGGCGCACATGAAGACCGGACCGCTCCGAAGCGCGCAGGCAGGGTAGTCTGCGCAAGATTCAGTTCGGACTCAGGCGCTCCTCAGCGTACCGCGCGTGTTTTCGCGGTGGACGCGCGGCGAGGCAGTCGTCATACGCCGTCCCATTTCCGGAGAAGACATCGTGAACGTGAAAACGAGCGCGTCCTGCCCCAATCAGCACGGGCGAAAGCATCCCTGATGGACGCTTCAGGCACGATCGAAATCCACGTTCACATTCTTGCCGAGTTGTTCACTTCCCTGGATCCCTCGCCGCTTCACACACGGGCGCTCGCTCCAAGCGCGGAGCACTACCTCATCAGCTGCGCCGGCGCACGCAGGGCGAACGCGTCGCTGAAACTGCGCATCCACTGTCCCGCGTCGCTGGAAGCCCACCGCGCCGAGATCAGCGACGGCATTCACGCACATTTCCGCCGCGCCCACGCGCTCGGTCAGCGCAAGTTCAAGCGGCGTCTGCGCATGGGAGCCGGTGCACTCGCAGGCGGCGTGGCTGTGCTCGCGCTCAGCGTGCGCCTTCGAGGAACGTTCGGCAATGCGAACGGGCGGGGACTGGGCGCGGGATTCGCCGAAGGCCTGCTCATCCTCGGCTGGGTAGCCATGTGGCGTCCGATCGAAATCCTGCTATACGCCCATTGGGAGAGCCATCTCGACCACTCCGTGCTCGACCGACTGGCTCGCATCCCCGTGGAGTATTGCATTCGAACCGATGCGACACCGCATGCGTGATCGAATCGATGAAGTGTCAGGTCTCTGCCGGCTCTCAAGGCTCGGCGTCCGCCCATGACGCAGTCACTGATGGGGCATGAGTCGGTGGCAGCGTTCAGCCTCGTGGCGCTGTTCGTCCTGGCGATACCGGTGGCATGTATTGCGTGGACCGTCACGCACGAGGAGATCCTGCGCGAGCCGCGCGAATGGTGTGCGGCGCGGAGCAAGTCGGAACGCCGTTTCATGTTCCGAAAGTTCTTCTATGTGTTCACATGCGAGTACTGCTTCAGTCACTATGTGACGGCCGCACTGCTGGTCGTCACCCGGTACCGCCTGTTCTTCGACGACTGGCGCGGCTACGCGATCGCGGGGTTCTCGCTCGTCTGGATCGCAAATGTCTACATGAGTCTGTTCGGTCGGTTACGTCTCGAGATCAAGTTCGACGGCGTCGAGATCGCCGCGGGGCAGGAAACATTGGTATCGCGACAGGCGGCGGTTCCGGATACAAGCGAGACGTCCAGCGTCCGAGAGGATCGCCGCTGAGCAGCCGCGGGCCACGGTCCACCGTTCAGCCGGGACTCATGCCCGGCTCAGTTTCGCGCCTTACCCTGCGTGCGTGAGTCCGCCGTCGCACGACTGGCGGTGGGTCGACGTATTGGAACGGTCCGGCTGGCGACTCCCCACCGCGCCGACTCGACCACCGGCAGCGGCCAGCAAATATCAACCAGATTGAGGTTAGGCATGACAACGACGAGCGATGCACCGTTTTCCGCGGAACTGGGAGTGATCGGACTCGGCGTCATGGGCGAGAACCTCGCGCTGAACGTCACCGATCATGGCTTCCGCGTGGTACTCTGGGATCGCACGGAGGCGAAGGTCACCAGCCTGATCGAGCGGAGCGATCCGAATCGATCGTGGATCGGCACGAGAACACTGGAGGAGTTTGCCGCCGCCTTCGAGCATCCGCGCCGCATCCTGCTCATGATCAAGGCGGGCGACGCCGTGGACGAGATGCTCGAGAAGCTCACGCCGCTCCTGGCGCCCGGCGACGTCGTCATCGACGGCGGCAACTCGTTCTTCGCCGATACGCAACGTCGAGAAGCAACGATGCGCGCGCGGGGTGTGCTCTTCGTCGGCATGGGAGTCTCCGGCGGCGAGGAGGGCGCGCGGCACGGCCCGTCGCTGATGCCCGGTGGCGCCAGACCCGCTTACGACTACCTGCAGCCGATCCTCGAAGCCATTGCCGCGAAGACAGACTCGGGGCCGGCTGTCACCTACGTCGGCCCGGATGGCGCGGGGCATTTCGTGAAGATGGTGCACAACGGTATCGAGTACGGCATCATGCAGTTGATCGCCGAGGTGTACGATCTTCTGCAGAGGACACTTGGCCTCACGGCGGTGGAGATCGCGAACCTCTTCGCCGAGTGGAACCGTGGGCCGATGGAATCGTACCTGATCGAGATCGCGGCGCAGGTGCTTTCCGTGCGCGATCCCGAGACTGGAAAGCCGTTGGTGGAGATGATCCTCGATCAGGCGGGACAGAAGGGCACCGGCAAGTGGACGGCGCAAGTGGCACTCGACCTCGGCGTACCCATTCCGACCATCGCGGCAGCCATCGACGCGCGCGTGCTGTCCAGCATGAAGGCGGAACGCGTCGCGGCCAGCGCGCAAATCACGAGCGCCACGACTCCGCGCGTGGCAGGCGATGCCAAGGATCTCGTGGCAGCGATCCGCGATGCACTGGTCGCCGCCACCATCTGTTCGTACGCGCAAGGCATGGCGCTGTTGCGCGCGGGGTCGGCCGAGTACAAGTGGTCGGTCAACATGCGCGAGATCGCGCGCATCTGGACCGGCGGCTGCATCATCCGCGCGCGACTCCTCAAGACCATCATGCAGGCGTTCGAGCGCGCCCCCGAGCTGACGAACCTGCTCCTCGACCCTGCGATTCAACCGCAGGTGACGCAAGCGGAACAGGGATGGCGCCGGACCGTGGAGTTGGCGGTGGCGCACGGAATCCCCGTGCCCGCACTGTCCGCATCGCTTTCGTATTTCGATAGCTATCGCACTGCAGTGCTGCCACAGAACCTCACGCAGGCCCAGCGTGACTATTTCGGCGCGCACACGTACCAGCGCACCGATCGGCCGGACGCCGGCTTTGTGCACTCGGACTGGCCGACACTCATCGCCGCCGCAACGACGAGTCCCGCGCGGTGACTGCCATGGTGCATGCCTCGACATCGGAGAAGCTGCAGCGCCCAGCCATGCGCGAAGCGGACCCGTGCACATTCATTATCTTCGGGGCCACCGGCGATCTCACGCGCCGTAAGCTCCTTCCGGCGTTGTACGAGCTTTACGGCGCGGGCGGGATGAATAGACACTGCACAATCATCGGCACCGGGCGGACGCGCCTCACCAACGAACAGTTCCGCGAGCGCGTGCGTGATGCGTTCGCGGAAGCGAAGGATGCGGTTGACACGAATGACGCGCAGTGGCGCGGATTCGAGCAGCAGCTCTCGTACATTGCCGGCGACCCCAGCGACGCCGGACACTATTCGCGTCTCGCCACCGAACTCGAAATGCGGCGGACCACGGGCGGGAGTGCGAACTGCCTGTTCTACATCGCGACACCATCGTCCCTCGCGCGGCCGATCATCGAGGGGCTTGGTGCGTCAGGGCTGGCAAAGAACGATCTGGGCTGGACGCGCATCGTGATCGAGAAGCCGTTCGGGCACGACCTCCAATCGGGACAGGAGCTCAATCGCGCGGTGAACGACGTGTTCGCCGAGGACGCGATCTTCCGCATCGACCACTATCTGGGAAAGGAGACGGTTCAGAATATCCTGGTCTTTCGTTTCGGCAACACGATGCTCGAGCCGGTGTGGAATCGGAACTACATCGACTATGTGGAAATCACGGCCGCCGAGTCGCTTGGTGTGGGCTCACGTGCGGCGTTCTACGAAGAGACCGGCGCACTGCGCGACATGGTGACGAATCACCTGTTGCAGCTCCTTACCCTGACGGCCATGGAGCCGCCGGTGGCACTCGATGCGGAGGCACTGCGCGATCAAAAGGTGCAGTTGCTGCGCGCGATACGCCCCATGACCGTGGACGAAGTGAAGCAGCGAACAGTGCGCGGACAATACGGTGCCGGAGCGGTCGATGGGCAGCCGGTCGTCGCGTATCGCGCCGAGCCCGGTGTACAAGAGAGCTCCAACACGGACACGTACGCCGCCATCGACTTCCGCATCGACAACTGGCGGTGGGAGGGCGTGCCATTCTACGTGCGCACCGGAAAGCGTCTGGCGAGTCGGCGCACCGAAGTGGTGGTGCACTTCAAGCGCACGCCACAGGCACTCTTCGCGCGCACGCCTCAGCAGGACATCGAAAACAATCAGATCGCGCTGCGCATCCAGCCGGACGAGGGGATCACCATTGGTTTCGCGGCGAAGCGGCCAGGCGACGAGTTGCGGGCGATTGCCGTGGAGGCGGACTTCTCGTATGCGGAGAGTTTCGAGGGGAAGATGCCGAGTGCGTACGCGACACTGCTGCTGGACGTGATGCGCGGCGACCCGACGCGGTTCACGCGGCGCGACGAGGTGGACGCCGAATGGCGGATCATCACGCCGATCGAGGAGGCGTGGGCAGCGCAGGCGCCGCCGACGTTCCCGAACTACAGTGCCGGGAGCGATGGGCCCGAGGAAGCGAACGCCTTGGTCGAGCGTGGCGGGCACGCGTGGGGCCCGATTGTCTCGCAACCAGCTGCCGTCTCGGGTGTCGCATGACTCGACCCGCCACGCGCGCGCGCACCTCTTGCCAACGGCCGCTATTCCGTCATGATCACGGACACCGGCTCGGGCTACAGCCACTAGCATGACCTGAACGTGCTGAGAGGGTCCATGGCGCCGCGAGTGCTTTCAGATTCCGCACCACCGCCGCAAGGCATGTGCGAGTGGCAGCATGGCGCCCCCCACACGATCGCGACTGGATACACCGCGTCAGTGCGCACGTCGCTTGAGCAGCGCGCCGAGCGCGACGGCGATTGTTGCGACCATTCCCACCGCGAGTAGCGTGTCTCCAATCACGCGATGCCATCCTGACGTTGTCCCCAGCAACGCGCCCGCGATGAGCAGTGCCGCGGAGGTCACGCCGCCAGTCAGCCGCTCGATATCCCGACCGGCCCGCATCGCAGCGGTTTCCAGATCCGGCACGCGCACACGCCCCAGTTCACCCTTCGCGATGCGTCTCAAGGTCAGCCGCACATCATGCGGCGCGGCGGCCAGCAACTGCTCGAGATCGCGCGCCCCCCGCTTGCCTCGTGCGAGAAGCCGTGATCCCGTGAAGCGCGACGCGGCAATGCGCGGGATCTCCTCCTGGAACAGCGCGACGATGTTGACCGCGGGATCGAGCCGTTTGAGCAGCGCCTCGGTGATGAGAATGGCACGGGTCAGCAAAAGGATCTCGCCGGGATTCCGGAGTCTGTGCTGACCGCCGACCTTGATCAACGCTTCCAGTGTTGCGCCGATGGAGATCTCGGCGAGTGGCTGATCGTGCACTCGTCGTACCACCGGCTTGAGGTCTGCGGCGAGTGCGTCTCGATCAACGTCAATCGCTGCCATGCCCATCTCGATGTACGCATCGGCTGCCGCGCTCGCGTCGCCACCAACCGTGGCCTCCAGAACCTCTCCAAGGGCGGTGCGCAGCTGATCGTCGATTTCCCCGATCATGCCGAAATCGTGGAGGCACAATCGACTATCTGGAAGCACGTACAGGTTCCCGGGATGCGGATCGGCATGGAACAAGCCGGTCTCAAATACCTGATGCAGCGCCAGCATCGCCACTGCCCGAGCCAGGCGATGCCTCGATTCGGGATGCGCATCGGCGTAGTCGTCAATGCGTTCGCCGGGAGAGAACTCTTCGACGAGCACGCCGCGGGTGCTGAACTCGGTGATCGGCTCGGGAATCCAGAGCTCCGGAGTGTCCGCAAGGGAGGCGCGGAATCGGGCGATCGTGTGCGCTTCGAGAAGCAGGTCCATCTCGCGCGTGAGAGACTCGCGGAACTCGCGTACCATTCCGGGTAGGTCCAGTCCGCGCAACGTTGGTTGCAGCCGCTCCAGCCAATCCGCGACGTGCGCGAGTGTGGGAATGTCGGCCGCCACACGCGACTCCACTTCAGGGCGACGGACCTTGACGATGACATGTCGCCCGTCGTGAAGCTCGGCCGTGTGCACCTGCGCGATCGTCGCCGCGGCCATCGGCGCCTCGTCGAAGGACGCGAACAGCTCTGCCAACGGCTGCCCCAGCTCCCGTTCGATCGCGTCACGAATCGCAGTGAACGCGACTGGAGGCAGGCGATCGGTGAGCTTGTCCAGCTCCGCGATATAGGCCGGCGGAAGGAGATCACGCCGAAGTGCGAGCACCTGACCGAACTTGAGATACACCACGCCAAGCTCCTCGAGCGCCTCCCTCACCTGTACGGGCGAGGGAAGGTGCCCTCTGCCTCGAAGGGCACCGAGGAAGCCATGTCGCGCCAGAACGCGGATCACGCGCGTGACGCCTGTACCCCGCGATGGAGGACTGCGCACGATGGGGGCGGTAGGCACCATCTCGGCCTTCATTCCGCGCGGTTGCTTCACGAGTGCCTTTGTCGGCTGTTAGAGGATGCCCGCAAGCGCGCTTGCGCCCCGTTCGCGCAGCCGCATCCAGCGCGACCGGCGCCGAAATGACTCGAGACGGATCTCCTCGGACAGACGGAGGTCGGCCATGAACACGGACTCCATCACTGCACCCACCACCGCGTCACGTGTCACGAGCGCGACTTCGCTGTTGTAGGCGAGCGACCGGTTGTCGAAGTTCATCGTCCCGATGGAGCTCCAGACGCCATCGGCAACAAACGTCTTTGAGTGAAGCGTCGTGGGCTGGTACTCATAGATGCGGACACCAGCCGCGAGGAGCGTCTCGTAGCGGCTGCGGCCCGCGAGCCACGTGGATACGACATCGGTCAGGCCGCTGTTGGTGAGCACCCGCACGTCGACGCCACGCCGTGCCGCGCGCACCAGCAACTCGACGAAGTCCGCCTGCGGGATGAAGTAGGCGTTGGTGATGTAGAGGCGCTCTTGCGCGCCCGCGATGGAGATGGCGATCAGGCGTGCCGCGAGGGTGCTTCCACTGAGCGCGGGACTGTACGCGAGGGCCGCCCGCGCACCGGCTGCCACCGGCAAGGCTGGAGCCGAGTCCGCCGCAAGGAGCCGAGCGCCTTCGTGGATCTCGCCGGTTGTCTCGGCCCACGTCGCGACGAAGGTGGATTGCAGTTGCGCGACGACGGGGCCCTCGAACCGCGCGTTGGTCTCGCGCCATTCACCTCGGCGCCGTCCGCGGCCGAGCCACTTGTCGTCGAGGCCGAAGCCGCCAGTGTAGCCGATCTCCGCGTCGATCACGACGGCGCGGATGTGCGACCGATGATTGGCGCGATCGAGCGCGTACCAGCGGATCGGCGCGAACGCGGCCACGCGCACGCCGGAGGCGCGAAGCGTGTCGAGGAGTGGGACCGGTGTCGTCTGGGCACCAAAGGCGTCGTACAGATAGAAGACCGGCACACCGGCGCGCGCGCGCTCGGCGAGGATGCGAACGGTGCTGTCGATGACGGCTCCCGGCCCCGCGTAGTACATCTGCATCGTGATCGAGCGTCGGGCCGCGCGCAGGTCGTGCCAGAGTCCCGGAAAGATCTCGTCGCCATTCGACAAGACCTCCACGCGATTGCCGGCGGTCAACCGTGCTCCCGTGACGAGCTCGAACGTGGTATCGAATGCCGGATCGCCGAGCGCGGGTGCCTGGCCGGTCGCGTTTTCCCGCATCACGAGGCGGACGAGCGGCCGGCGGAAGACGTGTGGCAGGCCAACGAGCGCCAAGAGGAGGAGTGGTGCGGCAACGAGCGTCACAAGGACCGCGCCGATGATCCAGCGGCGCCACCGCCGGCGATGCTGCGGCGCAGCTCCCCGATCGTGCACGTGACGAGGTCCACCCGCGCTGTGGTGCCTGCGCGACGGGCGGGGGCGAATGACATGGTGGTTTCGACTGGCGCCGAGGTATCGAGTGGGACGATGATCGGTTGCGTAGTGCTCGCTCATGGATCTGCCCCGCTTGCGGCTGCTGGCTGGGGATCGAGAGGATGCGAAAGCAAGCAGCAGTCGCATCGAGTGCGTCCACGTCAAGTCTGCGCACGGGGCTGAAGCGAGGCTGAAGCGAGGCTGAACGGGAGATCAGGGTTGACCGCCAGAACGACGCGAATCACTGCTGGCAGAGTGCGGGAGCGTGCGGCGGCAATTACCAGCAGTCGAGCCAGACGGCGAGACCGCGCTACGGACGAATCCACCGGCGGGATCAACTGTTGACACCTTGGCGAGCGGTGCCTCTCGCGGGACCGGCGCGCGGTGACTCGATTCTCAGCCGATCCTCAGGTCGCCTTCAGCGCAAAGCGCGAACCTTTCTGTCTGTCGGATGACGTACTCGGCAGCGCGCCATGCACTGGTGTTGCGAACGCATACGGCGATAAAGCATGGGACCTCGTTCGGACAGGCGAAAGCGATCAGCGCCGCCATCATGTTCGCCTTCACACCCTATGGCATCACGTCACATCCATTGGCGCGTTGACGTCCGCAGAGCGAGGACTTTCCATGACAACCAGCACGCTTCAGGTGCACGACATGCTGTCGGTATTGAGCGTTGACGAAGTGGAGCGGCGAAGCGGCGACGTGCCGGGAGCCGCGAGTGTGACGGTGGATTTCGCTGCCGGTCGTGCAACGGTGCGCCATGACGACTGATCCCCTTCGACAGCGGCGCGAGCGCCAAGATGTCACTGCCGTCTTTGCGCATTGCAGCGGTGCTGAACTGGTTCATCCTCTGATGCAGCCGTCAACGCTCGCGAATCCTCTCGACCTCGATGACGCAAGACTGGACGCGTTGCAGCATCACGCGTTCGCGTACTTCCTCCACGAGACCAATCCCGCGAATGGTCTCGTGGCGGACAGATCGCAGCCGGGTGCGCCCGCGAGCATCGCCGCCATGGGCTTCGCGCTCGCCGTCTATCCAGTGGGTGTCACCCGCGCCTGGATGACGCGCACCGACGCGATCGAACGCACCCTGAAGGTGTTGCGATTCTTCTCGTCCAGCGCGCAGGGAACGGGGACTGATGCAACCGGGCACAAGGGGTTCTACTATCATTTTCTCGACATGACCACCGGACGCCGAGCCGGTCAGTGTGAATTGTCGACGGTCGATACCGGTTTCCTGCTCGCCGGCATGCTCGCCGCGGCGGCGTTTTTCGATCAGGACAGTGAAGACGAACTGGAGATCCGCACCCTGGCCGACGCATTGTACCGTCGCGTCGAATGGCCGTGGGCCTGCAACGGCGGGGCAACGCTCACGCACGGATGGATGCCCGAAAGCGGCTTTCTGCCATACCGGTGGGAAGGCTACGACGAGGCGATGCTCCTGTACGCCCTGGGTCTTGGCTCACCCACGTACCCGCTGCCGCCGGAAAGCTATTCCGCGTGGACTTCTTCCTACCAATGGAAGGGCGTCTACGGATACGAATTCATCCATGCGGGTTCGTTGTTCATCCATCAGTACTCGCACATCTGGGTGGACTTCCGCGAGATACAGGACGACTACACGCGGGCGAGGGGAGTCGATTACTTCGAGAACAGTCGCCGCGCAACGTACGTTCAACGAGAGTACGCCATTCGAAACCCTGGCGAGTTCGTGGGATACGGCGAGCACTTCTGGGG
>JALYVY010000245.1 GCA_030852985.1 Gemmatimonadota bacterium
CGTACGCGGAAATCCATTATCACAACAGGAAAAGCAAAGGACATTCTGAAGCAGTTGCCGTTACAGCGTTCTTCTGCGTTGCGAAGCCTGCGCCGTTCTGCGTTCGCCGTGCCGACAAGCACAAAAAAACGATCGGCGCAAGACGGAGACGCGTAACCTACTTCGCACGGCGCGCTTGCATGCCGACCACGTCGATGGCGATTGTCTGCACGTTCACCGAGCTTCCGCCGACCATCAGGTCGAACGTTCCCGGTTCCACGACCCACTTCATCGCCGGACCGTAGTAGCCGAGCGTCTGGGGCGTGATGTCGAAGCGTACGGTGCGTTTCTCGCCGGGGGCGAGACTGATGCGCTGAAACCCTCGCAGCTCCTGCACCGGCCGCGTGACCCGGCTCACTCGCGCGTGCACGTAGAGCTGGACGACCTCATCGCCCGCGCGCGTGCCGGTGTTCGTCACGTCTACCGAGAGTGTCGTGTGTCCCGACGGAAGGATGCGCCTGGAGTCCACTCTCGGCGTACCGTATGTGAACGTCGTGTACGACAGCCCGTGCCCGAACGGCCACAGGGGCGACGTCTCGCTGAAGAGATATCCGCGTCGAGCGCTCGGCTTGCGGTTGTAGAAGATCGGCAGTTGCCCAACGTCGCGCGCCACTGACACCGGCAGCTTTCCCCCCGGGTTCACGTCGCCAAAGAGCACCTCGGCCATCGCCGTCCCCGTTTCCTGGCCGAGGTACCAACCCTCGACGATCGCGGGCGCTGTGGATGCGAGCTTCGGGATCGACAGTGGACGTCCATTCATCAGCACCAGTACCACCGGCTTTCCCGTGGCCTGTATGGCGCGGACGAGCTGCTCTTGTTGCCCTACCAGTCCTAGTGAAGAGCGGTCGCCCAGGTGATTGTCGGCATATGCTTCCCGCGACGTCATCTCGTTGTCGCCCACGACGACGATGGCGACGTCACTTCCACGCGCGAGCGCAACGGCTTGTTCAATGCGTGGCGCGTTGTCTGCGGAATCGGCGAGGACGACGCGGTCCGCACTCCATCGCGCAATGGATCGGACGCCGCTCATGTGCGGCTGCGGATCCTTCGTGAACGTGGAGTCGTCGGTGAGGCGTACGCCTTCGGCATATTCCACCGTCGCACCGCTGGCGCGCTTGCGAATTCCCTCGAGGATGCTGACGGAGAAGCGAGGTGTTCCGGCATAGCCGCCGAGCAGGACTTCCCCCGCGTGTGCGCCGATGACCGCGATGCGTTTGAGCGCCTCCGCGCGCAGAGGCAACGCGCCGCCGCGATTCTCGAGCAGCACGATCGACTGTCGCGCGGCCTCGAGCGCGAGCGCGCGATGCGCGGCCGCTCCGGAGATGCTGTCCGCCTTGGCGGCGTCGACGAATGGGTTCTCGAACAGGCCCAGTGCGAACTTCGCGCGCAGGAGTCGGCGTACGGCGGCGTCGATTGCCTCCTGCTTCACGCGGCCGGCGCGCACTTCATCCACGAGGTGTGCGTAGGAGGCGACGTCCGGGAGGTCGACGTCGACGGTCGCAGCGAGCGCCTGCCGCGCGGCGTCGGCGGTATCCGCGGCCACGTGGTGCCTGTTCACCAGGTCCGCGATGGCGAACCAGTCGGACACGATCGTTCCATCGAAGCCCCACTCGCCGCGCAGCACGTCGCGGAGCATCCATTTATTGGCGTGCGACGGAACGCCGTCCACCTCGTTGTACGACGGCATCAGGCTTCCGGCGTGCGCTTCCTTCACCCCCGCCTCGAATGGAGGAAAGAAATAGTTGCGCAGCGTATTCTCGCCGAATGGCGCGGGTCCGGTGTTCGTGCCCGACTCGGGCTGTCCGTGTCCCGTCATGTGCTTGAGCGTGGCGATCACGCGGTCCGGCGGCATTGATGGATTAGCTGCCGTAGGCCGGCCTGTTCCCTGGAAGCCCCGGATGGCGGCGACACCCATGCGGGTCACGAGGTATGGATCTTCGCCGTACGTCTCCTCGATGCGTCCCCACCGCGGGTCGCGCGCCACGTCGACGACCGGTGCCAGCACCTGCTGCGCGCCGCGCGCGCGCACTTCGGCGGCGACGGTGGTGAACACGCGCTCGACGAGATTGGGATTCCAGCTGCTTGCGAGCGCGATGGCCTGCGGAAAGCTCGTGGCCTCGGCGCCCTGGATGCCGTGCAGCGCTTCCTCGTGAAACAGCACCGGGATGCCGAGCCGGGTGCTGTCGCGCGTCCAGCGTTGGATGTCGTTCGTGAACTCCGCAGTCGCGCGTGCGCCGTGTCCGTCGCTGGGGCGCTCGATTCGACCGATGCCGAGGCGGAACCAGCGTGGCGCGCGCGACGAGGAGAAGCGGCCGGTGGCGTTGTCGGTGATCGTGGTTTTCTGGCTCCAGAGGCTGAGCATCTGGGCGACTTTCTCCTCGAGTGTCATGCGGCGGAGGAGGTCGTCCACTCGGCGTTCGACGGGAAGCGTCGCGTTGCGATACGCGAAATGATCCGTGCTCTTCGATGACTGGGCTGAGGCGCTGCTCGCGACGATCAGTGCGAAAGCTGCGAGAGCGGACGTGACACGGCGTGCGGTCATGTCTTTCTTGAATCGAGTTGAGAGGGGCGGATGGACGTCCGACTGCGCCAGTAGCGGCTAAAGTAGCTCGCGGGCGCTCGGCTGAGCTTCGCTTTTAAACACTCTTTAGGATATATGGAGTCGCATTGGACTATATAACTCCAATGGGATATATAACGGTTGACACCTCTCTAAATATCCTATAGCATACATAGGCGGTGACTAGGTGCGCCCCTCCTCTTGGTCCACATACGGTGGGAGACTGACATGGGACGACGAACGAAGCCGGATCTCAGCCAGCTGCCAGCTGCGCCACTGGACACTGCCGCCCGGGGAGTTCGCGTCTTCTCTCCGAAGGATGTGGGAGACGTGGTGCGCGTGGCCCGCGAGCGCATACTCGGACGTCAGGTCGACGCTACACGAAGGCTTGGCGTGAGTCTCAGCATGCTCGGCGGCCTCGAGCGAGGTGAAGGGGGGTCGCAGCTCGACCTCACGATGCGTGTGCTGACCGACCTCGGGTTCGACGTCGTCCTCGTCCCGCGCGATCCCTCGCAGTCGGCGCGCGGAGGCGATGCATGACGGTGCTTACGGTGTGGCGCGACGCGCGACGCGTCGGTGTGCTCGACACGACGCCCGACGGAGCAGTGCGATTCACCTACGACGCCGACGTCGCCGCCGAGGCGCGTCCGGAATCCGCCGTGGGCTTCAGGTGTCCTGTTCGCGCGAGGCCGTACACCGGGCTGGAAGCAGCAGCCGTCTTCGAGAACCTCCTGCCAGAGGGCACACTCCGCAGCACGCTCGGGCAGGCGACGAAACACGACCCCGGTGATACAGTCGGCCTCCTCGGCGTTGTCGGCGGCGAGTGCGCCGGGGCGCTGCAACTCTGGCCTGAGGGCGAATCACCGCCCTTGACGCCCGAATACGACGACGTGTCCGCCCCAGCGATGAGCGTCGCTTTCACGAACGCGAGGGGGCAACTTCGCCAGGTCACGGGACGCGCATCACTCTCCGGCGCACAGCCGAAGCTCGCGCTCTGGCGCATGCCGCCCGTGGCCGGTGAGCATCCGGTGTACAAGCTCCCGCGAAATGGGGCGCCCACGACGGTCGTCGTCAAACGGCCAGGTCAGGACTTCCCCGGCCTCCTGGAAGCCGAAATGGTCGGGATGGGCCTGATGCAAGCGGCGGGAGTCGAGACGGCATCGAGTGCCCCATGCGTCGTCGCCACCGACTGTCACGAGTCGGCCCGCTTCGACCGCAAGGTCACGCCGGATGGACACATCCAGCGGCTCCATGCTGAGGATGGATGTCAGCTGACCGGACGCTTGTCACGAAACAAGTATGCGAAGCTGAACGCCCCCACGTATCTGGATCTGTGCGCGGTGCTGAATCGCGCGAGCGCAAATCCTCTCGAGGACCGCGAGTTCCTGTTTCGGTGGGCGATGGCGAACGCCGCGATGGGGAACTACGACGCCCACGCCAAGAACATCAGCGTCGTGTACGTGAGCGCGGATCGAGTGCGACTCGCGCCCGCGTACGATGTCGTTATCACAGCAGTCCATGAGGCCTTCGACAGGGACTTCGCGCTGCACTTCTGCGGGACTACGCTCCCGCAGGCGCTTACACGTGCCAGCCTCAGGGTCGCGGCGCGCGAGTTCAGCCTGCCAGCGGTACGCGTTGCGGAGCTTGCCGACGACGTGGTGCAGCTGATCCGCTCCACCCTCCCTGACGTGCTGCAGGGCGTTTCCCGCGCAGGAGGTGCGCCCAGGATGCTGGACAAGCTCAGGGCATCTGTGTTGGAGACGTCTGGCTCTCTTGCCGCGCGCCTCGGAATGTCCATGACGTGAAGGTTCGTAATGCGGGTGCACGCCGAGCTGCCTCGGCCAACGCACCGGAAGCCCGCAAGTCTGCGCTGGCTCGCGCCGCCGCGCGAGCGACTTCGCTCAGGCGGTTCACCGCCAGGTTATAAGACCCTGCTGGGCGAGCCGCGTCGTGGCACCATCACTTTCAGCTTCTGAATGGACTCGTACTGGAATGCCAGATCGCGCTCAACGGCTCTGGAGCTTCGCGGAGTATTCATGATGCCCTCGGCAAGGAAGTATCGATTAACCATGAGTTTTCATCGAGAGAATAGCGCTGCCTACTGCGGCGGCCGTTTCGGTGTCGGGCCGATCTTGCCTTCCGCTTGAGCGAGCAACGCCTTGGGGTCGTACGTAAATCCCGACTTCACCACAAGCTGCACATTCCGCGTGTTCGTGATGTTCGCGAGAGGATTTCCCCGGATGACGACGAGGTCCGCCAGCTTTCCCACCTCGATCGTCCCGAGCTTGTCCGAGACTCCCATAGCCCGCGCGCCGTTGATTGTCGCGATCTTCAGCGCCGCTGCGGGCGGAATACCGATTTGTACGAGCGTGTGCAGCTCGCGATGTGCCGAGAAGCCCGCGAGGAACTCGCCCCTGCTCGGGTTGTCCGTGCCGAGGGTAAGTATGCCTCCGCGATCGTACAGCGCCTTCGTGGTGCGTCGCATCGCATGGTACAGTGAGTCCCACGACGCGACCGCCTTCCGCGGAGGCAGCGTTTTCACCCATTCCTGCACCTCGGGCGTGAAGAACTTGCGTTCGTCGACCCAGTAGTCGAACCCCTCCTGCAGTTGGGAGAAGTACACCGGCGCCGTGATCGTGGGATCGAACATCACGTGACGCGACACGAACAGCGCCGCGATGTCGTTGAACTGCCTGCACGATGTGTCGACCATCGACCACAGCGGATACGCCGCCTTCGTGGAATCGAGCTGGTCGCCGCCCAGGATGTGTTCAACGCGGTCGATGCCCATCAGGATGGCATCGCGGGCGTTCGTGGTACCCCGCGCGCCGGATTCGAGGTGCGCCGTGACCGTGAGCCCGTGCTGGTGTGCGCGCTCGATGAGCCATCGCAGGTGCTGCGGCGCAATGCCCTTCGCCTTGAATGCGCGAGCGCCCTTCGCGGCCCATTCGTCAACGTCGCGGTAGATGTCCTGCTGCGTGGCGTTCCGATTCCACCCGACACGCGCCGTACCGAAGTACGGGCCGGAGTTATAGATGCGGGGACCGATCTGCTCACCGGCGTCGATTCGCATCCGCGCCTTCATCATGCCTTCCGGATCATACTCGCCCGCGGGGAACGTGGACGTCACGCCGTTGGCGAGAAAGATCAGCGGGTTCCAGGTGTACTCGTCGGCGCGGATTCCGTCGGCGCCGAGGGTCATGTTGTAGTGCGCGTGCACGTCGAAGATGCCCGGGAGGACGTACTCGTCGTCCGTGAGGTCGACGACGTGCGCACCAGCTGCCTCGTTAGCAGTGATGGTGCGATTGACCGCGACGAGCCGTCCACTGACGATGAGCACGCCCTGATTGCGGACGACATCGTCGCTGGTGGCGGTAAAGAGCCAACCTCCGCGGATGACGAGTGGTTGCTGTCCCGTGGTCGCTGCGAGCGGACCCGAGGCCTGCGCTGCCAGCATGACCGGCAATGCAGCGATCATCGCAAGTACAAACCGTGCTCGGCGAACGACTTGTGACGATCGCATTCGTGCCTCTCCTATATCTGGTTGACGACGCCCTGCTCGTCTTCGCGTGAACGAGGGGTCATTCTCGAGCTTACTGATGAGCGTGTTGGCCACGCCCGTGTACAGGCAACGTTATCGGCGGACTGAGATACGGCAAGAATCGGCAACAGTAGTACAATTCGAGAGGGGATAAAGCGGCACCAAAAGGGCCAGTATGGGCTCCGCAACCTGGGTACTTTTACGTGTACCCAGTGTATAACGGCTGAGCGTCGCTGCGAAGCTTCGAGCGACCATACCCCCACTCCTACCTTCTCCATCGATGCGAAAGGCACTTTCGATGTTCGCCAGCGTGACGGCCGTTGCGATGTTCGCCGTCACGGCGGGCGCACAGACCATGAAGCAGACCGGCATGGGCAAGGGCGGCAGCCCGCATGTGCGAACCGAGTGGAAGCTC
>JALYVY010000246.1 GCA_030852985.1 Gemmatimonadota bacterium
GTCGACGTTTATGATGGGACGCTTTACTTCAGCGACATCTGGTTTTCTGATCGCGGCGCGCGCGCGGTGGTTGAGGAGGCCGAAGAGGCGGCGAAGAAGGGCTACACCGCGATGAAGCTCAAGACCGGCCGGGGATGGAAATGGATGGAGAAGGACGCCGGCCTGCGGCGCGACATCGAGGTCACAAAGGCCGTGCGTGCTGCGGTGGGACCGGGCGTAAAGATCATGGTGGACGCGAACAACGGCTATCAGCGCGACATCGAGGACACGTGGCGGTTTCTCGACGCGACAGCGCACGACGATATCTACTTCATGGAAGAGCCCTACCCCGAGAACGTTGAGGCCTATGCGCGACTCCGCGAACGGCTTACGGCGGCAGGCATGAAGACGATGATCGCCGACGGCGAGAACCTCACGGAGGTCGAGGCGTTTCGTCCGTACCTCCAGCCGAAACGGCTCATGGACGTGCTGCAGATGGACATCAGGCGCGGTGGATTCCTGGGGAACCTGGCGCTCGCTCGACTGGGCGCGCCAGCCGGCGCTGTGACCGTCCCGCATAACTGGGGCTCACGGGTGGGTTTTCTCATGGCGCTCCACTTCGCCAAGGTCGTCCCGAACGTAATCGCCGCCGAAGACGATCGGTCGACGTGCGATGTGATCGTGGAGGACGGCTACCAGTATTCGAACGGACAGTACATGGTGAGCACTGCGCCGGGCCTCGGCATCCGGGTCGACGAGGCTGCCTACAAGCGCAAGTATGCCGCGAAGGCGCTGGTCGTCGAGTAGACGTTAGAGGCCGAGCTTCTCCAACACCGCTTTTGGCGGTCCACTGAACGTCTTCATCGCTACGTTCCCCACGTAGCCGATGTCCTTCATTCCTGCTGGCGTGGTGTAGAAACCGCCGGCGGTGAGATCGCGATAGCGCCGGAAGAACGCCGCGGCGGTCTTGAACTGCTCCGTGGCCTTCGGCAGAAAGCAGATGTCGTCACAGATGGCGTGCTTCTGCTTCATCGAGAGCCTGGCAAACTTTGCGTTGAATCGCCGCGTGGCCTCCTCGTCCATCCACGCAAGTCCACCAATGATGGTCGCTCGATCGCGATCGTGCGTGGCATACGGCGCACTGACCCATTCATTGATGAACTCATGGACACCCAACGCAGACGCACTCGGCGTTCCGCCCTCGGCGGGTATGATCACATCGCACAGTGCAGCGGCGGTGCGAAGTTGCGTGCGGTCGAGCGCGAGCGGCCAGAGGTCGCCGGGCTTGTAGGTCTTCAGCAAGTTGGGATCGAGGCCGTAACCCTTGGCCGTCACCAGCGGATCGATGGTCTGCGCAAACGCATCGTGATCTGCCAACGCCGCGGACGCCACCGCCGAGAGCATCCACCGCACCGCCTCGCGGCGGTCCATGCCAATGCGCCTAGACATTTCCGAGTCTCATCTGCTCCAGGGCGTGCTCCGTTGTCCGCCAGGCAAGTGCCATGATCGTGAGCGTAGGATTCTTGTCGGCGTTCGAGCAGAACGCGGCGCCATCCGTGAGGAAGAGGTTCTTCACGTCCCACGTCTGTGCCCACGAGTTGACGACTGATGACTTGCTGTCCGATCCCATGATCGCTCCGCCGACTTCATGCTTCACGTTGCCGCCGTTCCGGATGGCGTTCAGCGGATCGGCGGCCGGTGTGTCACGCGTCGTGCTGCCCATCGCGTCGAGCAGCTCGGCGAAGGTCTTCTGCTGGTGCGCGACCTGGCGTAGCTCGTGATCCGACCACTTCCAGTGAAAGCGCAGCACCGGAATTCCAAACTTGTCCTTCACCGTGGGATCGAGCTCGGCAAAGCAGTCGTCGTTGGGAATCATCTCGCCACGTCCCGCGAAGCTGAGTCGTGATCCGTAGTAGCGGCGCGCATCGGCCTTGAATGCCTTGCCGTAACTGCCGCCGGTGAACTGCTCCAGCCCTGATGCGACGCCCAGCCCCGGCATGCGCCGACCGCTGGAGAACTCGATGTGATAGCCGCGTGGAAAATCGAGCTTGCCCGCATGTTGCTCGGTGTAGAGCCACCACGGAGCGTACACGTGGTCGGCCCCTGCTCCGTCTTCGTTGTGCAGTGGAAGATTCTCGAGGAGCGGGATCTGTCCACTGAGGCCCGCGCCCACGGTGTCCATGATATTCCTGCCAACGAGGCCGCTGGAATTCGCGAGGCCGTTGGGGAACAGGCTCGACTTCGAGTTCAGCAGGATGCGGATGGATTCGGCAGAGCTGGCCGCGAGCATGACGACGCGCGCGTTGACCGTTCGCTCCTGGCCCGTTGCCGTGTCGATGTACGAGACACCGGTCGCCCTTCCGCTCTTGTCGACGACGATCTCGCGCACCATCGCCCCCGTGACGATGTCGAGATTTCCCGTCGCCAGTGCGGGCGGCAGGTGCACCGTGGGCGATTGATAGTTGGCCTTGATCGAGCAGCCTCGCCCGCATTCCGTTGCCCAGAAGCATGCCTGGCGATCGCGCATGGCCTTGGCGAGCACGCGCTGCGCCTTCGGGTTGCCGGGATGAAGCTTCGCGGGAATGGTGTCGGCGTCCTGCCGGCGCGTTAGAACGGCGCGATGAATGGGCACGATGGGAATGCCGAGCTTTCGCGCGCGCTGCTGCGCGAGCAACTCGCCCGCGCGCGCGGCCGGTGGCGGGAGCAGCACACCCGGCGACGAACTGGGTGTGTTCTCGAAACCCTCGTTGGTGCCATACACACCAATGAGCATCTCGACCTTGTCGTAGTACGGCGCGAGGTCGTCGTAGCCAATCGGCCAGTCGATGCCGAGTCCGTCGCGGGTGTGTGGCTTGAAGTCGTAGGGGCCGTTGCGCAGCGAGATGCGACCCCAGTGGTTGGTGCGTCCACCGAGCATGCGCGCGCGCCACCAGGTGAACTGGCGCTTCGGGTCGGACGACGCATTGGTGAATGGCTCGCCGGGGAGGTCCCAGCCACCGCCCACGGTGGAGTCGTAGAAGCCGAGGGGCTTGTCGGGCGTGCCGGCCGCGCGGAGCGGCGCCTGCGAGTGCACCTGGAACATTGGTGTCTCGCGCACGGGGTCGTAGTTGCGCCCGGCCTCGAGCATGAGGACTTTCGCGCCCTCCATGGCGGCGACGTACGCGGACTGACCGCCGCCGGCGCCCGATCCAATGACGATGATGTCGTACTTCGCTTGCGACTTCGGGGCGGTGATGACGGGCATCCAGCAATTTTACGTCAGCGTCCGCACGGTGTCGACCCTGCTGCCCGCAACGCAGCGGCAAAGGCCTGCCTCGAGAAGCAGGCGTCCGTCTACGCGTCCAGCACCCGCTCGAAGAACGCGCCAAGGTCGATGATGAGTGGTGTCGATGCACCGTCCGGATGCCACGTGATCGAGTCGACGAACATCTCCGGCCGTGCATCGCTCGGCGTAGTACGCTCGAACGTGCGTGCGTCGAGATCCACGATCCAGTACTCCGGCACGCCTTCGTCGCGAAACAACGTTCGCTTGTCTACACGATCGGCGCGCGCCGTACTCGGTGAGAGCACCTCAGCGGCGAGCAGCAGTCCGCTGGACGCGACGAATTCCTCCGGCCGGCGACCATTCACGAGTCGCGTGACAAAGACATCCGGCTGCACGAGTCGCCTTGGTGAGAAGATCACATCGGCGGGCGACACGAATGCATGGCCCACTCGCTCGCGCTGGAGGTATTCGCGAAGCACGACGAGGAGCTCGACCACCGCCTCTTGATGGCGCAACCGAGGAGCCGGCGTCACGAACAGCTCACCGTCGATGACCTCGTACCGATTGCCGTCGTCGGGAAGTGCGTGGACGTCGTCGACCGTCCATTGCCGAGCAAGCTGTGGCATGTGCATACGATAAAGTCCTCGGCGCCGAGTGAGCAAGTGGGCATGCGGTACGTTGCGCGGATTGCGGGGGTGGAGCGTCATCGCAATGCCGCAATTCGTACCGTTTTCCAAACGCGATGGCATCACGGCGTGCCGAACGCCACGCCTCCATATGGATTGACGTAGCTGTGGGTCTCGCGCGGCCAGCCCGTTGTGATCCACTGGTGGTACTTCATCGCCAGCTCCGCGTCCTTCGCCCACTCCCACTGTCCGTGCGGCGATTTCTCCCCACGAGCGCGGATCGCGTTCGACACCTCCACGATCTCTCGCAGCCCGTCGCGTATCGACACCGACAGCTCGGCGGTCCGATACGCGTCTCCCCGCGCCCAGACGCGGAAGCCGTAGTACGCCTCCGCCACGGCGCGATGCAGGCGAGCGGTGAGCAGCGTTCGCTCGAAGAGGGCGTGAAGGTCGGCGTAGTCCGCCGGCGCGAGTGCCGATCGTCCTGCCTCGATAGCCGCAAGCGACTCTCGTGCCTTCGCCACGCCGTAGTTCTTCTCGGTCATCACAATGCCGAGGAATTCGGCGTTCATCTGCTCACCGGGCTGTACCCATCCACTATCGACCACCCAGGGGACTTCGTTCCATTGTGCGCCCGTCGGCGTCTTCACCCAGGGCGGCGCGAGGTGGTTGACCACGTCCTTCCAGTAGTGCAGGTCGCGATTCACGCCGTGCTGCACGTGCGCAATCGGCGGAACAAGCCATTTACCGCTCACATGTCGCGCGTAGCTCGACGAATAGCCGTCGTAGTCCAGCGCGGAGTGATTGGCGACATTGGTGCCGAGCGTGTAGAGGGTGCTGCTTACGATGTCGTAGGCGTTCGCGAAGGCGCGCGTCACGAAGGGAAGCGCGGGCCGTCCGTAGCGGGAGACGATGAACTCGTCGCTCACTGCCTTGGCGTTAAGACCCTTCGTTTCCGCTGCGCGACGCAGGGCAAACAGGTCGATCTCGCCCGCATGCCCCACGATGCGCGTGCCGCCGTACCGGTCCGTGCGCGCGGTGTACCCGATCACGTGTAGGCGACGCAGCAGGTCGTTGGCGCGGCGCAGAATGTACTCCGGCCACGTGTTCGCGATCTGTCCCTGGCCGTTGAACTCGCCCGTCGCATCGAACTCGACCACCGTCGGCCGGTCGATCGTGCCGGCATAGAGATCATTCGGATGCGTGAGGAAGAAGTCGTGCGGGGTCTCCTTCATGAGGAGTCGCACGCCGGGACGAAACTTGTTGACGGCGCCGATGATGTTGGCGTACTCCGCATGGGTGTACGCAAACGTGCGTGCGTAGAGGTTGAGGTGCCGCTCACCGACGACGACGTCCGCGACGGCGTTCACGACGGCCGCCAGCTTGTCCTGCGGCGTGACGAACTTCGTCGAATGCTGGCGCTCGGCGCGCGCTCCGGTTTCGATGAACGTCAGCACCAGTCCGTCGACGTGCGGCAAGCGATCCAGCATGTCACGGTAGTCCTGCTTGAGCCATTCCCAGAATGCGGGATCGTCAAAGTCGAGGGTGCCGCCCGGTCCCGTGCGAAAGCGCTGGGGATAGTAGGAGAGATCGTAGAGCGCGTGGTCCCAGACGACAACTTCCTGGATGCCCGCGCGATGCGCCGCATCGGTCAGTCGGTTGACGAGGCCGCGGGTCGTGTCGTTGCGCACCTCGCGGAGATTCATCACGACTTGATGCGACAGCTCGAGATGATTGATCCGATAGGCGGACGCGGCGGCGATGACGATGCGGTCCTCAGGCTCGCTGTCGGACAGGATCGTCCAGCCACGAACTGGTTGGTCATCGGCCAGTGAGCCGGGAGGTACTACAGGCTCCTGCGCAAGCAATGACGACGCGAGAAAGACGGTTGAGAGCAGCGCAGCAGCGACCCAGGCGACACGCAGCGGCGGAGTCTGGAAAAGAAGTGTCATGCGCATAATATGGCGCCACCGGCGCGCCGGTTGCGAAGGCCGCGAAAGACTGACGCGCACCTTTCTACCTTCTACGGCACGGCTTATCACTCGACCGGCATGTCGTCGTCCAGCGCAGCGAGGAAGATCTGCTTTCGCGCCTCCTCGTCCATGGCCGATCGCTTCATCAGGATGGCGTTCACGAGGTTGCTCGACATACTGACCCGGACCACAAGATATGCCTGCGTGAAGGCGACGAGTCCGAGTCCAATGACGGGAAACGCGTGACCGGCATAGTGCGCATCGCGGAACAGCGAACCTACGAAGTACAGTGCGCACATTCCGCCCGTCAGGAGTGTGGTGCGTGCGAAGGCGGTCTGACGCTTCTTCCGGAACCAGCGCAGCTCAGCGGGCGTCGCGGCCGGCGTCAGCCGCTCGACGGCTGGCGTTATGTGCCTCAGCCTGATGTTCATGGAACACCATTGCTGCCGCGCAGCGTGCGAAGACGCTCGGTGATGCTCGCTGGGAGGAACATGTCATCGGCAATGCTGGCGATCTCCTCCGCGATCTCCCACTCCGCGGCAAGCTCGGCGAGCGCGCCGTCCATCGCGCGCCGCTCACTGTCGTCGTGCAGCGCCATCTCGAGCGCGAGGAGCGCTTCTGCTGGATACGATGACAAGCTGTCGATGCCGGCCGTGCGCGCGGCGCGCGCCAAGCGACGGATGAA
>JALYVY010000247.1 GCA_030852985.1 Gemmatimonadota bacterium
GGCTTGAATACTTTGCGTCAGTCGCGGCGCGGAGTGCAGAGCTGGCGAAGGGCTATCTCTCGTCAGTCGTGCGACTGACGGAGCAGTGGCGCGGTCAGCTCAGCGCATCACCGGCAGCTCCCAGGCTGGATGCTGCGGCGTGGGCGGTCATCGGGATACTGCCCGCACATCCGATGATCACTGCCCCCGCTGCCACCGCCGCCACGGGTCGCGCGAAATCACAGATCTATCAGGCGCTCGAGCAGCTGGAGGGTGTGGGCGTCCTGATCCCGACGTCGACCTCTCGTCGAAACAGGTCATGGGAGGTTGCGGGCCTCATCGACCTTATCGAAGGAATGGAATCCGGTGACCTACCCATCTCACGTCCCGCAGCGAAGAGAAGGGCCTTGCGGTGAAATCGCGTAGGACTTTAACTGCACGCCGCCACCCATGCGTGGGGTGCGCGAGCCCGAGTTCCTCTTGCACTCCGCCCAATGACGATGCAGCGACGTGAAGCGCTGTTGGCCATGCTGTACGGCATTACGATGCCATTGCTGCGTGTAGCGCCACGCGCGCACCACGCCGGTGAGGCCCCTGATTTCGCCGAGGTGGAACGGAAGCTTGGTGGACGACTCGGTGTCGCGGTGCTCGACGTCAGCACTGGGCGACGTCTTGCGTACCGGGCCGACGAGCGGTTTCCGATGTGCAGCACATTCAAGTGGCTCCTCGCCGCGAAGGTACTCTCGCTCGTCGATGCTGGACGCGAGCAGCTGTCCCGGGTTGTCCCATACTCGCAAGCGGACCTTCTCGAGTATGCGCCGATCACTCGCGCGCGCGTCGCGGAGGGTGGCATGCAGGTGTCGGAGCTGATTGCCGCCGCGATCCAGTACTCCGACAACACCGCGGCGAACCTGCTGTTGCGTGCGGTCGGTGGTCCCGCAGCCGTCACGAGCTATCTGCGTGGCGTCGGTGATTCTGCCACTCGGCTGGATCGAATGGAACCGGACCTGAACAGCGCGGTCCCGGTAGACGTCCGCGACACGACCACTCCAAACAGCATGGTCGCCGACATGCACTCCCTGCTGGTCGGTCGGAAGCTTGGCAAAACCTCACGCGAGCTGCTACTCGGCTGGCTCGAGGGGAATACGACGGGCAACGAGAAGTTGCGCGCGGGTATTCCACGACACTGGCGCATTGGCGACAAGACCGGATCCGGTGCGCATGGTTCGATGAATGATGTGGCCATCATGTGGCCGTCCGCCCAGCGTGCGGTGCTGGTGGCTGCGTATATCACCGAGACCGCGGCGAGCCTTGGCGATCGCAACGAGGTGCTCGCGGGCGTGGGCCGCGCTGTTGCCACATGGGTGGCCAGAGATCGGAGATGATTGCGCATTGACAGAGTGAGGTTGGGTGGACGTTGACGGCTGAGTCATTGTGCCTCGTTCATCGAACACCGCGAGAGAGCCGAGAGGCGTGTCTCGCGTTAACGTTCCGACTTCAATCCCCACACGCACCTGTAACCCGATCACCATGCGAATCGCGCGCATCCTTTGCCTGGCGTCCATAGGCGCCGCGCTGCTGTCTCCCCATATGGCGTCCGCTCAGGACACTCGTGAGGTAGTGCTCCGCCTGCACCGGGCGGGCGACACGCTGTCTATCCGTGGCGCGGCCGTCACGATCGATCACACCATCGAGGCCGGAAACACCGACGCCGCCGGCATCGTGCGGGTTCCCGACCTGCTCGACGGAGGACACATCATCGAAGTGGTGGCGCGAGGCTACCAGGCGTACTTCGACAACTTCAACAGCGGCGCGAACACCAGGCAGCCCATCCAGCTCGAGCTCCTTCCCATTCCCGCGTCGGACACGGCGACGGTAAAGGGACAGAAGACGGCAATGCGGGTTGCCGGGTTCGATGCCCGGCGAAAGAAGGGGCAGGGAAGGTTCTTCAGCCGCGCGCAACTGGACTCAGCCTCCGGACGTCCGCTTGCCAATCTCCTCAAGATGGATGCGGGTGCGTTCATCGTGCCGGGACCGCATGGCGAGTCTCAACTCGGCATGCGGTCACGCTCGAGCGCGTCGTCGCCCTGTTACGCCGCGGTGGTCCGCGACGGCATTCGGATCTATCCGTTCGCAGGCGCCAGTCCGCCCGACCTCGACAAGATCTTCGCCGAGCAACTCATAGGGATCGAGCTCTACGCGCGGTCGGCAACCGTGCCGACGGAGCTTCGCGACGCCGCAACCTGCGGGGCACTCGTGCTCTGGACCCGCGACGGGCAACGCTAGCCGAAACTTTGGGAGTACATGAAGGAAAGGCGCCCCGGTCAGGGCGCCTTTCGTTTACCAACACCTTGCCGCGTAGGGTTACTTCGCTGCGGCCAGCCGCTTGATCTCGCTCGACATCTTGCGCACGCGCGCCGCGTCACTGGCGCCGCTCGCGAACCCGTCCACCTGCTTCGCGAGTGTGGTAAGCGCTGCGCGACGTGCCGCACCGCCCTTCTTCTCGGCCGCGTCGAGTGCCGCCGAGATTGCGGTGGTGTGCTCGGCGGCGAGGCCGTCGTTGCGCACGAGCTGGTCGAGGTACGAGCGCACGACGGGGAATGCCGCCGGCCACACGAGCTTCGGTTGGCTCTGCGGATTGTAGTCCTTCAGCGTCACCAATTTGGCCGCCGCGATCTCGTTCGCCGAGAGTTGCGCGCTTGGCGTGAGCTCGTAGACGTCGAACCCGCGGTCGAGCTCCGACGAATAGATCATGCCGTTCCAGTAGTACGCGCCCCATGATCCGCCGATCGTGTAACGTGAACGAGCACTCGCGTTGGACGTGTCGGCCGGCGCGTCGATCGGACCGCGATCGTAGTATGCGATCTCGAATGGATGGTCTGCGTCCGTGAAGTCCATGACGTCGATGCCACCCTGATACCAACCCTGCACGTAGAGGTCGCGCCCCGGCACCGGGATGAGGCCACCGTTGTGCGAGACGCAGTTCTCCTGCGCGGATTGCGCGCTGGGCAATTTGAAGTAGGCGTGTTGCGTGAGCTTCCTGTTATCCGCGCTGGCGGTGACGATGGTGTTGCCGCCCAGCTCCATGATGCTGCCGGCCTGGCACATCGGGCCCGTGCCTCCGCCCCACTCATCGGTCCAGAGGGTCTTCCTGCCATCGTTGCTGAATCCGGCGGTGTGCCGGCCCTGGAAATTGTTGGTGTCGGTGAGGGTGGACAGCCGCACCGGCTTCTCCGGATTCGAGATATCAACCATGATGCCATGGCTCGAGCAGGCGGCGGCGAGCAGGTGCATCGCCGGGTACGCCGTTACGTCGTGACAGTTGCGGGGGCCTGTGTAGAGCGGCGCGGCGACCGGAGCTGCCGCATCGCCGCCGCGGCCGGCCGCTGGACGCCGCGTGTCTGCGGGAGCGCAGAAGGTGACGCAGGCCGGAGCTCCGTCGAGGCCGGCGAAGATGCGCGCGCCCGGGATGACCGCGGCCCTCTCGGGGTGATCGAGCGGCACCTTGATGATGTCGAGTTGATAGAGCGAGTTCCTGGGGTCGTTGGGGTCCGTGCCGTTATTGCACCCCGCAAGTTCCGCAGCCGGCCGCGCAGCCTGCTGCCCCGACACATAGAGGTAGACAACCTTGGCGTCGGTGGGGCTCGGGACGACGGTGTGCGTGTGCGACCCTTTGCAGGTCTGCACGTTCTTGATCAGCTTCGGGGCGCGCGGGTTGGAGACGTCGAAGATGCGAACGCCCGCCATGTGGTCCTTCGGGTCCTGCACGCCGCCCTTGCCGCAATCATTGCGATTGCCCGCGCCCTCGGCGGAGATGAACAGCAGGTTGCCGACGATCGACGGGTCGCCCTGCGACGTGATGCAGTCCATGACAGACGCGACGACCGGCTTGGCCGGATTGCTCACGTCCCATATCGTGAATCCGGCGAAGTTGCCCTGATACGCATAGTGGCCGCCGAACGCCACGTCGGAGTTGATGAACGTGAGGCCGCGCACGGTGTCGAACTGCGCCGGTTTCGGCGAGAATGACACGAGGCGCATGTTGCTCGCCGCGACTCCGGCGTCGAGCCGGCCGGCCTTGAGGTTGCTACGTGGATCGGCGGCGCTGGGATAGCTCTGTGCTGACAGGAGCGTGGGCGTGACGAGGCTCGCGATGAGGACCATCAGCCTACATGAACTGCGCATCAGGACGGACTCCGGTAACTGGTGTGGAACGGGTGACTGCGGGGCGGTTCACTCCGCCGGCAGCTGGGTGAGCAACTTCTGCATGATGCCGATCTCCACGGTCTGCGCCGTGACGACGTCGTTCGCAAAGACATTCACGTCCACTTCCTGGCCAGCCATCGCGGTGGTGAGCAGGTCGTCCACCATCTTCAGTGCACCGGCGTGGTGCATGATCATGAGGTGGAGGTACGCGCGGTCGAAGGCGACGCCCCTGGCCGCGTCGAGCTGCGTGAGTTGTGCGGCCGTGAGCATGCCCGTCATCATCACGTGGTGCCACGATGACGTATCGGGAGCGAACTGCCCGTTGCGCTCGAGCCAGTCCTGCATGATGTGAATCTCCGCCACCTGCGACTGGTCGATCTTGTTGGAGAGCTTCAGCACCTGCGGATTGGCGCCGTGCGACTCGGCCATGCGCGACATGACGATCGCCTGCGAGTGGTGCGCGATCATGCCCTGCATGAACTCGACGTCGGCTTTCGTGTACGGCGCGCCTTTCGGAATCACGATCGCATGAGTCTTCGGACCCATGTCCATCCCGCTCATACCTGACATGCCACCACCCTGCGCGAGCGCTAGCCCTGGGCCGCCGATGAATACGATGGAGAGTACGAGCGTACTGACAACACGCTTGGTAGTCACGATAGCCTCATTCAGTCACTTTGCACGACGAGCGACAGTGGATCGGCTCCACGGAACTGGAGCTACGATACGCCGTGTGGGGTCCGAGCACTAGGTTTGACATCAGCGTCTGAACCGCATGTTCTGCCCGCTCAACGAACCCGCGCAACGTAATGACATGGAATGCAAGTTCATCCTTATCGCTGACACCGCTAACATCTCGCGGGAAGGAAAACTAAACATCGCCGGTGATTTTAACGCGATCTTCGCGCAGACCGAGCCGATTGGGTGGCCTATCTTCTCGGTCGTGGTACGACTGGAAGGGAGCCTCAGCGAAGGCGAAGATCACGCCGTGCAGCTGAAAGTGTCGGACGACGACGGGATGTCAGTTTTCGAGAGCGCTCCGTTCCCAATCAAGTTTGGGAAGGCCGGTCGCGGAATGCCTACTCGCGCCGATCTCGTCTTGCCGATTGCGGGCTTGGTCTTTCCCCGTTTTGGGGACCATTCGGTCAGCATATTTGTGGACGGAATCCTCCGTGCCACGACGGTTCTCTACGTAAAGAGCGTCCAGGATAGGCCCGGTGGTTGACAAGCCATCGATTGAGGCTGAAGCCGACGCCTTGCGGGGCAGGCGTACTGGTGTCAAATACCGCGATCTCGCGAGTGCCCTGAAACGTTGTGAGGCTGAGCACGTCAGTAGTAGCGGCAGTCATCGAACGTGGAAGCACTCGGCCGTGGACTTGCACCTGACGATAGTGGACAAGGGATCTGGGGATGTACTCCCGGTGTATGTTTCCAAGACGCGGAAGTACCTACTTTCAATCGCGGCCAATCTATGACACAGATAACACAGTATCTCGCGCTGCCGTGGTCGTGGGACATCAAGTACGACCAGAACGAGGAATGCTGGGTTGCTACCATTGCCGAGTTGCCCGATTTTTTCGCCGCAGGTGAGAGCGCAGGAGAGGCAGCATTCAACGCCCGCGATGCTCTAATCTCGCATTTATCTGGATACGTCGTGACGGGGACGCCCATCCCAACGCCCAAAGCTCGGTCAGCGACGACACGCACTGGCATGTTCGAGGAAACGGCACAACTGGTCGCCTGATCCACGCAGCAGCTCCGAGAAAATCACAAAGACGCCCGTGCAATGATTGCACGGGCGTCTTTGCTTCCCTTTGTAACACTGTGAACTGAGCCACTACCCTGTAAGGGTGCCGAGGACGGTGGCGAGACTGACCACCTTGACGGGATCGGTCGGCGTGATGGGTTGCAGGGATTGCAGCGCGCCGAACCACGCCGCGAAGGGAAGAAGCACGAGCGAGAGGAAGTGCCGCATCGGTCACCCCCGCGGTGGAAAGGGATCCGCCCCTTGGCTGTCGCGGAGGCGGATACGGCCGTGCCGGTCCTGCACGATGAGCTCACTGCCGTTGGCCTTGGCCAGGGCACGTGCCACCTTGATGGCGACACGCTGTGAGACCGGGGGAAGCAGCCGCTTGCGGTGCCCCGCTTCCTTGACGGAGAAGTGGTCACCGTGGCGGACGACCCAGACGTTGGGGCCCTTGGAGTTAGGGTGCTGTAGCATCAGGCGGCGGGGGTTGGAGAGACCGGCGCCGTGGGCGGCGTGGGCGTGGGCGTGGGCGTGGGCGTGGGCGTGGGCGTGGGCGTGGGC
>JALYVY010000248.1 GCA_030852985.1 Gemmatimonadota bacterium
CGACAGCAGCACCGAACCGGGCCGGTACCTCATCGATGGCGACGATGACCTGTTGCACCGGGCTGTTTTCAACTTGCTGCTCAATGCCATCCAGGCATCGCCGGCGGACGCTGAGATCCAGATCGACGTGTTCGACGCTGGTCCCGACCAAACCGGAACAGGCACCACGTTTCCGAATGGCGCGGTGGCGATCAGCGTGAGCGACGCGGGCGAGGGTATTCCACCCGGTATGCGCGACCGCCTCTTTGATCCGTTCTTCACCACGAAGCCCAATGGAAGCGGATTGGGTCTCGCGGTCGTACACCGTGCGATTGATGCGCACCGCGGACTTGTCCTGCTCGATACGGGCGCGACCGGCACGCGGTTCACGATCGTGCTCCCATATCCATCGCGCACCAGCGCGGAACTCTCGCACGCTTCCCTACACGCACCGGCCTACTCGTGAGCACCAACCGTATTCCATCCATCCTTGTCGTCGACGACGAACAGGGAATCCTCGAGTCGCTCGGCATCCTGCTGCGCAATGCCGGATTCAACACCCACACCGCGCGGGGCGGCAAGGCCGGGCTCGAGCAACTTGCACTCGTACAGCCGGACATCGTGCTCACCGACGTGCGGATGCCGGACGTTGGCGGCGTTGAGATCCTGGCGGCGGCGCGGCAACAGAACCCCGACACGCCGGTCATCCTGATGACGGCCCAGGCGACGCTGCAGTCAGCGATGCAGGCAGTGAATGAAGGGGCCTTCTACTACATCCAGAAGCCGTTCCGGAATGACGAGCTGGTCGCGATCCTCACACGCGCCGCGGAGCATCGTGAGCTGCGCGTCGAGAACAGGACGCTCAAGCAGGAGATCAAGCGGCGCGAAGGCCCGGCGGGCGCGCGTCCCGTCGGCAACAGTCGCAGCTGGCTCGATGTGCTGCGACTCGCGGAAACGGTCGCCCCCACGGAGTCGACCGTCCTGATCCAGGGCGAATCGGGCACCGGAAAGGAAGTCATCGCCCGGTACATCCACGACCTTTCGTCGCGCGCCGAGCGGAGCTTTGCGTCCATCAACTGCGGTGCGCTCCCGGAGAGCCTGCTCGAGAGTGAGCTCTTCGGACACGTGAAGGGATCGTTCACCGGCGCCATCAAGGACAAGAGCGGCCTGTTTACCGCCGCGGCGAAAGGCACCTTCTTTCTCGACGAAATCGGCGAGACCACGCCCGCCACGCAGGTGAAACTGCTGCGCGTGCTGCAACAGCGCGAAGTCATTCCGGTCGGTGGCACGGACCCACAACCCATCGACGTGCGCCTCATTGCCGCGACGAATCGCGAGCTCGAGGAGGAGATTCGTCGGGGATCCTTCCGTACGGATCTCTACTATCGACTGAACGTCATCGCGCTGCACCTGCCGACGCTGCGCCAGCGGGCCGACGACATTCCGCTGCTCTCGGACTACTTCCTCGACCGCATCGCGGAGTTGCGCAAGGAGGAACGAAAGACGCTGTCTCCCGACACCCTCGAGGCGCTCGTGAGCTACACGTGGCCCGGCAACGTGCGTGAACTGGAGAATGCGCTCGAGCGCGCCGTGATCCTCACGCCGAGCCAGGAAATTCTGCCGTCGTCGCTGCCGGAGCGCGTCACCGCGCGTGTCAGCGAGCCGCTCGTCGCCGACCGCGTGCCCTCCAATCCCACACTCGAGGCGGTGGAGCGCGCCTATATCATGTGGGTGCTCCAGAGCGAAGGCGGCAACAAGAGCCGAGCGGCCGATGCGCTCGGAATCGACCCGTCCACGTTGTATCGCAAGCTGTCCCGCTATGGCGTCGAGGCATGACGACTGGCAGTTCCCTGGGTGTACGTCCAAGCAGCCGACTGAAGCTTCGTTGGTCCCGGCAACTGGTGCTCCTGGGCATCCTCGCGTTCGCATTCGCGGTCGCCACGCTCGATGCATTTCCTGTGGGCGCGGGCGGCGACGACGCCATGTATCTCGTGCTCGCGAAGTCGCTCGCGACGGGGCAGGGATATCACTCGATCAATGTGCCGGGATCGCCGCCCAACACACATTTTCCGCCGGGCTACCCGGCGGTGCTCTCCGTACTCTGGCGCGTGGGCCCGTCGTTCCCGCACAACGTCATTCTCTTCAAGGCGTTCAACATCGTGTGCTTCGTCGCCGCGGCCATCGGCATCGCGCGCTTCGCGGTTGTGCAAGGCATTGGCAGTCGATGGGCAATCGGGATTGGAGTGCTCGCGGCCATCAGCGTTCCCTCACTGGTCCTGGTCGCACTGGTATTTTCAGAGCCGCTTTTTCTCTGCCTCATCGTGCTTCTGCTCCCGGCAATCGAGCGGTTCGTGCGCGTGCGACCATCCGAACGTCAAGCCACTGCATACGCGGCGGGTCTCGGCCTGGCGATCGGCTGCTGTACCCTGGTGCGCTCGCACGGCATTGTCCTGGTGCCGGCACTCGCGCTCCTGCTGGCCGCGCAGCGACGCTGGCGCGATATCGCCATCACGCTCGCCGCGTTCCTCGTCTGCTTCGTGCCGTGGCAACTCTGGTGCGCGACACACACGGGCATCGTGCCCACCCCGCTCCTCGGCGAATACGACTCGTATACCGCGTGGTGGATTCGCGGTTTCCGCGAGATGGGCCCCGCGATGGTGCCGCGTACCCTCGTTCGCACCATCAGTGACGCGGCGAGCATGTTCGCCGCGCTGTTCTCTCCAACCCGCGGCTCCATCGCACACGACGTCACCTTTCTCGCGCTCGCCGCACTCGTGCTCGCGGGCGTCGCGGCAGCGTGGCGACGCATTCCTGTAACGCTGCTCTTCCTGGCGGGATACTTCATCATCGTTGCGCTCTGGCCTTTTCAGCCGTCGCGCTTCATCTGGGGGGTGTGGCCCCTCCTGCTGATGGTGCTTGTCTTCGGGGTGCGCGGCGCCACCGAGCGTCGTTGGCCAATGCCGGCACGTGCGACCGTGATGCTCGCCGGACTATGGGCATGCGTCGGGTACGCGGCCTATGAAGGTCGCGCCATTCGCGGCCGGTGGTGGTCCACCATCCCGCGGAACGCGGCGCCACACATTAGCTTCGCCGTCGGATGGGCCCGGAGCCGAACCGCACCTGACGACGTCATTGCCACGGAAGACGACGGCGCAGTGTTCCTGTATACTGGACGGCCAACGGTGCCGGTCCGGCCACTCACGCCCCAACAGTACCTCGAGGACGCCACTCCCGAGGAGGACGCCGCGAGCGGTCTGCTGCCGATCATGGCGGCGTACCCGGTTCGCACCGTCATCGTTCACACCAGTGACCGCTACCTCACGGCCATGCACCTTTCTTCACTGCCCTCCCCACGGCTGGTTCCCCAGGCGTCCACTCCAGGCGGAGCGGCCTTCGCGGTCCTGGCGCCGTGACGCTCACTCCATATTCGGTCCCCACCACACCGTCGAAGAACCTCACGCTGGCGGCGAAACCGCGTGAGCTCACTCCGCTCGATGGCGCGACGTATCGGCTGTCGGTGCTCATGCCGATCTATAACGAGCGAAACACGATCGAGACCATTCTGGACCGCGTCCACAAGACTCCAGTGCGCAAGGAAATCATTTGTGTCGACGACTGCTCCACCGACGGCACGCGTGAGAGACTCATGGAGCTCCACGCCGCCGGCTTCATCGACCGGCTGATCTTCCAGGAACGGAACGGCGGGAAGGGCCGGGCGATCCGCACCGCGCTAGCCGCAAGCACCGGCGACATCGTCATCGTGCAGGACGCCGACCTGGAGTACGACCCGCAGGACTGGCCCGCGATGTTGCTGCCCATCGTCGAAGGAAAGGCCGACGCCTGCTTCGGCTCACGCTTTCTCGGTGGGCCACATCGCGTGCTCTACTTCTGGCACTCGGTCGGCAATTTCTCGTTGACGCTGTTCAGCAACATGCTGACGAACCTCAACCTTACCGACATGGAGACCTGCTACAAGGCCGTGCGCGGTGACATCGCCCGATCACTTCATCTCACCTCGGACCGCTTTGGGTTCGAGCCGGAGATAACGGCGCGACTCGCGCAGCACGACGCGCGCATCTTCGAGGTTCCTGTTTCGTACGCCGGCCGCACCTATGCCGAGGGAAAGAAGATCAACTGGAAGGATGGCATCGCAGCGTTCTGGCACACGCTGAAATTCAACATGTCGCGATGATACGGGCGCATCGCCGCTGGCTCGCACCCGCGTCGGTCGCCCTGCTCTCGCTCGCAGCAACCGTGACCAGTGCCGGGCACGACTTCACGTACGACGACCGCAGCGTCATCCTCACGAACGAAAAGCTCCACTCGTTCGCGCACATCCCGAAGCTCTTCGGCGAGACGTACTGGCCGGCGTACTACGGTGGTGACGGGTACCGTCCGCTGGTCACCACCCTGTTCAGTCTCCAGTGGCTCGCGGCCGACGGCGCGCCGTGGGTGTTCCACGCGCTGAACATCCTGCTCGCGCTCCTCGTGGCGGTGGCGCTTTATTGGTGCGCGCGCGCCGTCCTGCCCCCACTCGGGGCCTGGGTTGCCGCCGCGCTGTTCGCCGTGCACCCGGTGCACGTGGAGGTCACAGGAAACATCGTGGGGCAGTCGGAGCTGATCGTCGCGCTCTGCCTCCTGGTTGCCGTCGGTATCTATATACGCGCTCGGCGAGCGGGGTCGCTCTCAGTGCGGAGCAGCAGCGGCATCCTGGCGCTGTTTGCCGCCGGATTGCTGGCAAAGGAGCACGCGATGGTGCTGCCGGCCATCCTCCTGGCAGCGGAGGTCACGGTGCTGCCCGGCGACGCGTGGCGTGTACGCGTGCAGCGTATACGCACCCTGATGCTCGCGCTCACGGCGATTGCCCTGGCGTACCTGTTCGTGCGTGGTCGCATCCAATCGGACCTCGCGGGCTTTCTACCGTATCCAGTGTTCCGCTTCCTGCACATGACGGCAGCGAACCGGATCGGCACGATGATGAACGAGATACCGCGCGTCGCTCAGCTCATCCTGTTTCCAATCCACCTGAGCGCCGACTATTCGCCCCCCGATGTCCTCATCGCCGAGGGCCCCGCACTCTCCCAGCTCCCGGGCGTCTTCATCTGCCTGTCGGCCGTTCTGCTGGCATTCGTCCTGCGCGCGCGCGCGCGGGTGGCCAGCTTCGGCCTCCTCTGGGTGATCCTGTCCTTCCTCCCTGTGAGCAACCTGATCGTGCCGGCCGGCTTCATTACGGCGGAGCGCACCTTGTTCTTCCCGAGCGCCGGCGCAGTGCTCATGGCCGGAGCGCTGGCGGAGTACGTGGCGAGTCATGCTTCCGTCGTTCGGCAGCGTGTCGCCGCTGGCGCTCTGGCACTGCTGCTGCTCGCCGGCCTCGCGCGCAGCATCGTGCGGCAGCGCGTGTGGAAGAACAACGACACGTTCTTCCTCGCCCTCATGAGCGACGCCTCCAACGGATATCGCGCGCACTTTGTGCACGCCCGGTATCTGGGGCTGCACGGACACCTGCGCGACATGGACATGGAATATCGCCGCGCCATCCGCATGTTTCCGTACGATGCCGGCATGACACTCTCGGTCGCTGACGCCTACACGCGCGCAGGCCTGTGTGCGCCCGCCGTTGCCCTATTCGAGTGGACGTTCTCGGTGCTCCCAGAATCTGGGGACGGCAGGTATGAGTATGTCTACTGTCTCGCCAAGCTGAACCGGTGGGTTGACGTCCGGCGGGAGGCGCTGGCCGGCCTTCGATACGTGGCGCCTCGTGACGTGCATCTCATGCGCGCCGCCGTCGTACAGGCCAACCTGATCCTCAGGCCCTGAGCAACCGTGCGGCCGGCCACTCAGGTGCCGCAAAGTGCTAGGTCTGCCGCATAATCCCGCACGAAAAGACCAGCCAGAGATCAACTTTGGATCCGTAACCTGTTGGTACTGAATGCTTTGCAAAGTGCACACGGAGTGGTCCGAGGCGTGCCTTGGCTATGTCCGCCGGCGCAACGATGCTCGGCAAGCCCGAAAGTCCGTTGTACCGTTCCCTCCTCGCTCGACACCTACCGGAGATTACCCAATGATGAACCGCAGCCGCCGTGGCTTTACCCTGATCGAGCTCCTGATCGTCGTCGTCATCATCGGCATCTTGGCCGCGATCGCGATCCCGAAGTTCGCGAATACGAAGTCGAAGGCGTACATCGCCGCGATGAAGTCTGACCTCCGCAACCTCGTCACGGCCGAAGAGTCGTTCTTCGCTGACTCGACCAAGTACGTCACCTACGACACCACGAAGCTCAAGTTCAAGCCCTCCACGGGCGTGAATGACCCCGTTATCGTTCCGGGTGCTGGCTTCTGGTCGGCCACCATCACGCACACGCAGATCGCTTCGTTCTCCTGCGGTATCGGCGTCAACACGACCAACCCGATCGTCGCAACGGCTGGCGACGGCGAGCCGGCTTGCAAGTAACACTCTGACAGCTTGACCGTCGGACCAGCAGCAAGGAGAGCGG
>JALYVY010000249.1 GCA_030852985.1 Gemmatimonadota bacterium
ACGCTGCCGTTGTGTGAGGTGTGGATCCCGAGCCAGAGCGTTGCATATCAACCGGCGTCGGGCGACTTTCTTCGGATGACTCCGTCGATTCAGCTGCACGAACTTGCAGCCCGGTGGTCCGGGGTGAAAGCCGCCGAGCGCGCGAACGCCCAGAGTTACATCATCGAGCTTTGCGCAGCCCTCGGTGTTGAACCCCCACGCCCGGCGGGCTCGGGCTATGAGTTCGAGCTACCGATCAAGCTCATATCGCGCGACGGGACCGAAACGCAGGGGTTTATCGACTGCTACAAGAGCGGCCGCTTCGTCCTGGAAGCGAAAGACTACGAAGAGGGCCGCTCGAACGACGTGCTACTGCGCAAGGCATACGGCCAGGCGCGGATGTACACCGCGCACGACCCATCGGGGGTTGCCCCTCCATACTTGCTGGTCCTCGACGTTGCGAAGACCATGCTGGTGTGGGATCGCTGGGCGGGGACGTTTGGCGGCTACCCCGCGGCCCGGCGAATCGACCTGACGCGCTTACACGAGAGCGCGGACGATGTCGCACTGCTCGTCGATATCTGGGAGAACCCGAGTGCGCGCGATCCGCGGATGGCGTCGCAGCAAGTCACGAGGGAAATCGCGGGCCATCTCGCTGAGCTAGCAGCCTCACTGGAACATCGAGGATTCGCGCAGGAAGAGGTCGCTCGCTTTCTGATGCGGTGCGTCTTCACCTGCTTCGCCGAGGATGTAGGCCTCCTCCCCGATGAGCCCTTCCGCCGGCTGCTCGACGAGATTGCTCTGCCGAGCCCAGAGGAGTTCCCTGGCGCGGTGGAAGAACTGTGGGCGGCCATGGATGAGGGTCGGCGGTTTGGCTTCCGGAAGCTCCTCAGGTTTAATGGCCACTTCTTTCGTGACGGGAAAGGGCTCGCGCTCACTCGTGAGGATCTCGCGATTCTCCTCGAGGCTGCGAAGGCGAACTGGAGCATGGTGGAGCCGAGTATCTTCGGCACGCTGCTGACCCGTGCTCTGGACTCTGAAGAACGTCACCGTTTGGGTGCGGAATACACGCCGCCGGAATTCATCGCTCGTCTGATCCGCCCCACCATTGAGGAGCCAGTCCGCGAGCGCTGGACGGCGGTCCAGGCCGAGGTGCTTCAACTCCGCGAGAGTAAGAAAGCCAAGGATCGGGGCAAGGCGGAGACGAGGCTATTGGAGTTCCATGAATGGCTACGCTCCATCAAGGTGCTGGACCCGGCATGTGGATCAGGAAACTTCCTGTACATGGCGCTCCACGCGCTCAAACGGGTTGAGGTCGAAGTGCTTCACGAGATCGCCGACATACGTGGTGGCGCGCTCGAGTTGCGGATGCATGAGGTTGATCCATCGCAGTTCTACGGAATCGAAGTAAAGCCGTGGGCGCGTGAGATTGCGGAACTCACTCTTTGGATTGGCTTCCACCAGTTCTGGCGGCAGCATCACGGCAACGTGCAGCCTGAGGAGCCTCTCCTTCGTGATACCGGCACTCTCGAGTGCCGAGATGCTGTGCTTGCATGGGATGCGACGCGGCACGTACCCGACCGTGATCGGCCGGATCCCACACCGCGCATTGTGCATCCGGTCACGGGAGAGCTGGTCCCTGACCCGAATGCAAAGCTCCCATACATCGAGCATGTAGGTGCGCACGCCGCATCTTGGCCTGCGGCGGACTTTATCGTCGGCAATCCACCGTACATCGGGAATAAGCGCATGCGGGACGCGCTTGGTGATGGTTACGTCGATGCGCTGCGCGCAGCCTATCCATCGCTTCCCGACAGCATCGACCTCGTGATGTATTGGTGGACGCATGCTGCCGCAGAGGTTGCAGTGGGGCGCGCGATCCGCGCGGGTCTCATTACGACCAACTCCATTACGCAGCCGTTCCATCAACCTCTTGTGGCAGCCGCGCAGGAGGCGGGTGCGGTCGTTGTCTGGGCGGCGCCCGACCATCCTTGGGAGGTTGGGGGCGACGCGGCCGCCGTGCGTGTCGCCATGACCGTACTCGCCCGCGACGCCGTAATGGCCACGCGTATTGACGTTGATGCCAGCGCTACGATCACCCGCACCGTGCTGGTGCCGCGGCTGAACTCAGACCTGAGCGCTGGCGCTGACGTGTCGGGTGCAGCAGCAGTACCTATGCGTGCAAATGCTGGACTGTCCTCGCGTGGGTTCACGCTCGTGGGCAGAGGGTTCGTACTCGAGGCAGACGAAGCCGAACAACTCGTCGCACTCGACGCACGGCATCGTGCCATTATCCGCCCGTATCGCAACGGACAGGATCTCGCACGCAGCTCGCGAGGCGTCTATGTCATCGACTTTGGGCTTCGAAATGAGGCGGAGGCGCGCGAGTACCCCGTGCTCTTCGACATCCTCAGGGACCGCGTCTATTCCGAGCGACAGGCCAATGGACGGAAAAGCTACCGAGAACTCTGGTGGCGTTTTGGTGAGCCGCGCCGTGAGATGCGCGCAGCCCTGCCGGAGCTATCTCGATACATCGCGACGCCTTATGTCGCGCGCCATCGCTACTTCACGTTCCTCGACGCGGAGATTGCGCCTGACGAGAAAATCGTGGCCATTGCTTCCGACGATCCATACGTGCTTGGAGTGCTATCGTCCTCAATGCACGCTGAGTGGGCTGCGGCAGCCGGGACGCGTTTGGGCGTGGGCAACGATCTGACGTATAACAACTCGCGCTCCTTCGACAGCTTTCCGTTCCCCGACCCACCGTTGGCAGTGCGCGCACAGATCTCCGAATACGCGCAGCGACTCGAGCTCCATCGGCAGGATGCACTCAGTCGCAGCGACAAGGTTACAATGACGGGGCTCCACAACGTGCTAGCCAAGTTGCGTACCGGGACACCACTCACAGCGCCGGAACGCGAGGTACACACACTAGCTGCCGCCGGTTCGCTACTCGACCTTCAAGACGGTTTGGATAGCCTGGTCGCAGAAGCCTACGGTTGGGCGTGGCCGGTTGAAACGGAGGTTGTCCTTGAGCGTCTGGTTGCGCTCCATCAGCTACGGGTGGCCGAAGAGCGTGCAGGCACAGTGCGCTGGGTTCGCCCGGACTTTCAGCTCGTCACTGTCGGTGGAATTGAGCAAACCGAAGCTGTGATGTCTGGTGACGCACCAGAGCAGACGGCAATGCCCGCGGCACGATGGCCAAGCGATGTTATTCAACAAATCACCGCACTCCGGCAGTTGGCCGTCTCAGTTCCAATTACCGTGGATGCCGCCGTTGCTTTGTTCTCTGGCGCCCCGAAGGCAATCGTCGCCCGTCACCTTGAGACACTCGCGATTCTGGGCGAATTGCATAAGACGAGCGACGGGCGCTATGCGAGTGCCTGATCTCGTGCACCAGAGGACGGTCGAGACAGTCTATACGACCATGCCGGCGGCATCAGACCCGCATTTCGTACCTTGGATAGGCCCTTGTTACGAAGAGGGTATTGCAGGTGGCATTCGCCTCCTCGTGCTTGGCGAGTCACACTACGCCAATCCGCATCCGGGCGAGGAGAGGATGACTCGAAAAATTATCGAGGATCAGCTCTCCGGAAGGTCCCGTCAGGGCTTTCTTACACGGCTGCAGCGGCTAGTGCACGCCGCGACCGATCCTGGGGTGATTGAGCTAGAGGATTCGTTCTGGATGTACGTGGCCTTCTACAACTACGTACAGGAGTTGGTGGGTCCGAAATCACGAATGCGACCGTCACGCGATGCGTGGCGAGGCAGTGCTCCGGCATTTGCTCAACAGCTGGAGGAACTCCGACCTCATGCGGTACTCGTCTGTGGCCGCGAACTCTGGGATCATCTCAAAGTGACGGACGGCCTCACAGACGACCCAAAGATTGATCGCGCCAACCCAGATGTTCGAACCCGAACGCTGTTAGTTGGTGGACGAGCTGTTGGTGTTGCCGCCCCAATAAATCATCCGTCGTCTCGGGGATTTCGCAGAGAACGATGGGTGCCAGCGGTTGAAGCGCTCCTACGGCGCTCTCGATCTTTGCGCGATGGCCTAGCCGACGCATAGGGTCAATCGACCCTAAAGTTTATTCCTGCTTTCGGGTTCCGATTCAAAGAGATTTACCACGTGTCGTCACGGAAAAGTCTTTACCACTCTTATAACTACCTAGCGAAAGTCTCTGACCTCGTGCACGGGCACCTCCCATTCCTGATCCACGCGGCGGGTGCCACGCGGTCACAAGTGTCGCCGGCGATTGCCTTCGGGATCCGCACGCACTCGGGAGTAGCCACCCGTGCTCCCTCCGACCTAGCGAAGAAATGCTTGACATGGGGTCCGGGCAAGGGTATGTTCATCGCCCCCTGCACCGACGGAGGTCGCATGATTGACGCTATTGGCTCTCTTGACCTTAACCCAATCAAGTTCAAGCTGATGGATCAGGATGACGGCGAGGGATGGTCACGAGAGAAGGCGGAAGCAGTGGATGTTGAATATCGACGCTTTCTGATGTTGAACCACCTGCACGCGTCGCATGCTCCCGCAATCGTTCCGTCGCAGGATGTGGATACGTTCTGGCACTACCACATTCTCGATACTATGAAGTACGCCAGAGACTGTAACGCGATCTTCGGACGCTTCCTCCACCACTTTCCCTACTTCGGCCTTCGCGGGGAAGCCGATGCTAGGAAGCTAGAGGAATCCACCACGGCTACACGCGCCATGTATGAGGAAGCGTTTGGTGTGCCGGCACCAATGAGCAAAGGCGCAGACTGCCAGAGCGCCGGATGCGGATCGGTCGCGTGTGCGCCAGGCACATGCAACTCGTACATGGAACCCGAAGTGCGCCCGGAGCTCGCGTCAGTTTAGGGTCGCTATTCGTAAGCACATGATGAGCCGCGCGAAGACAACCGTTCTCGCGCGGCTTTCTCATGCTCCGGAGCGAATCTATATCTCGCTCCTGACGAACCGAGATTGCCCCGGCATGACCGCGTTCATACGATCCGCGCTCGAACCTCCGACCACCTCATAACAGTCAGGAGCGCCCATGCTCAGATCGGACGGCTGTGGTCGAGGCCAGTCGCCCAGCTACTCCAGTCCCGGCACACAGGATGCCGGCCACACAGGCGTGCACGGAGTGGTAGAGTGGATGCTCGAGGAGGCCAACGTGCGGCGGTTCCGGGATCCGGGCGCTCGCCACGCTTGCCCTCGGATGTATTGCGCGTTGACGTGCTCCAGAGCCAACCATGTCACTCATGGGTTCGCCGAGCCAGGAATGTTCGGCGACCTCTGGTGGCCTCCCGCCACTTGGAGAGCCTCGCGATCCTAGAGGAGTTGCATCAGACCAGCGCTTGGCCCAATCGAGGACGCAAGCGGAGAACGGCGATGTGCCTCAGCAACGTCGAGCCTTGAGAGCGTTGAGTGTCGCGCAAATTGCAGTGGCATGCACCTCCGCCTCTTCAAGCTTCCGCTGGGTGCGCGTGCCGTAGTAGACGATACACGAAGACCCCGTGCGATTATGCCGGACCCGGTATCGCCGTTTCTCGGGTTCGAATAGTACCCGCCACGCACCCCGCCCTGGCTCCGTGCAATTCACACGACGCAGTTCTTTCACTTCTGGTGCAGAGGGCATGAATCAGCTGATCAGTTTAGGAAGAGTCGAACAGGGTTGGCCCGCAAAGATAGCCCGAGCCTGATTGGTTTCAAATGAACCTGGCGACTAATGTCGCCCGTTCGGAATGTCACGCGACCCTATAAGGGCCGTCGAACACGGGCGCGGGCTCGACGGCGGTTGTTTGTAACTGCGCGAGAAGCCACTCGAGCTCAGCCCGCGCCCGACTCACAAGTCCCGCGTATGATGTGACTTGTAGGTCGGGTGGATGCGAACCCGCATCAACCCCTGCCGCACTTCCTGCGCCGACCATGAGTATTTCGATGTTGGGGAATTGCTGCCGCAGGTCATCCCGGTACTTTACAGCTTGGCTTTCATCGTCTCTCGAAATGCGGTGCGATGGCCGCTTGAATTCGATGAGTACGTTCCGGGCGCCCAGTCCACCCGCGAGCAAGAGGTCTGGCCGCCTCGCGGCCCGGGCACCGGTGAACTTCTTCTCACTCCACCGTTCCAGTGTGCTCTTGAGCGTGGCGTTGGATGCGATCAGGGCGTAGGCGGACCCAAGAACCCACAAGTTGTGTTCAAGTGCACGATGCATCTCAGCCTCAAGAGTCTTGTCGTTCGCGAGCAGTGTCGTCAGCTGATCGAGAATGCGCGTCCGATGGTGGGCCTGATCCGCCATCATCGCCATGTCGCGTAGACCAAAGTCGTCTAGCGCCTTGGCGAAGGTCATCACATCCTGACGTGATGCGTCGTCCACTGCCTTCACGACGTCGTAATACTCCGTGGTCTCGAGCGCTGAGAGTACGACGCTAACGATTGCGTCGATCCGCTCAGGCACTTCACCGTAGAACTTCCCAATGACGCGATCCAGCAT
>JALYVY010000250.1 GCA_030852985.1 Gemmatimonadota bacterium
CCGAGCTGTGGGAGGGCGAGCGCCACTTCAGCGTGGTCGCGCGGCTCGCATCGAGCGACCGTGAGCTCAGCACCCTCGGCCAGATACTCATCGACACGCCCGACGGCCAGCGGATCCCGCTGTCGGACGTCGCCGACCTGAAGCTCGGCAGTGGCAGCATGAACATCAGCCGGGAGAACGGGAAACGGGTGATGGCGGTGGGGGTCTTCATTGCCGGACGTGACATGGGTAGTGTCGTGCACGACATGCAGGAGGCCGTGAAGCCCGTCGTGCTCACGCCGGGTTATTACCTCTCGTGGAGCGGTGAGTTCGAGAACCAGCAACGCGCCATGCACCGGCTCGCGCTGATCGTGCCGGTGAGCGTGTTCCTGATCTTCCTGCTGCTGTTCAACGCCTTCGGCTCGGTGAAGCACGCCCTGCTGATCCTGGCCAACGTGCCCTTTGCCCTCATCGGCGGCATCATCGCACTGCTCGTCACTGGCATTCCGCTCAGCGTGTCGGCGGCGATCGGGTTTATCGCGCTGTTCGGGCAGTCAGTGCTGAATGGCGTGGTCATGATCACGGTCTTTAAGGAGCTTCGCGCGGCAGGCGCACGATCCTTCGACGCCGTGTTCGAGGGCGCACTACTCCGCATGCGCACGGTGCTCATGACGGCCTTGCTCGCGATGTTGGGGCTGCTGCCAATGGCGCTCTCGCACGGCATCGGATCCGAGACACAACGGCCGTTGGCCGTCGTGATCATTGGCGGGTTGATCAGTGCCACGCTGCTCGTGCTCATCGGCGTGCCAGCGCTGTATCTCGCGACGACGCGCGACGACGCCATTCCCCCTAGCCCGTCCCCCGCATGACCATGCCTTCGAACCGGCACACGCGCGCGGCCACCGTAATCGCCGCCGTGGCACTGAACGCCTGCGTGGCCGGCCACAACCCGCTCGCGGCATGGCAGCGCCCATCCGAGATCAGCCGCGAATGGGTCGATGTCGAGAAATCGACGCCTGACGACACGACACTCTGGGTGCTTGGCCCCGATGGATACGATGGCGTGGCCCACCTGCAGCGCGAGCCCGACGCGACGGGAGTCCCGCGCCAGTCCCGCAAGGAGAAGCGCTATGGTTCGTGGTATCTCGACGGTACGATGGGTGACTCGACCCACCAGGCTATCTGCTTCTCGCGGCGCATCGGCCGCTTCGGGGCGACCTGCACGGCGTTCGTCCTGGACACGATCATGAACGGATCCGTCGCGACTCCGCGGTTGTTGCTGCACGCGTATCGTGGAAGCCAGCACACGCGCGACCGCTTGCTCCTCGCGCGCGCGACGGCAGTGCGCCCGTGAGGGCCAGCTCGCGTCAACGCGAGCTGGCCCCGTAACACGGCCGATTGCCGATTACTTCTTGTCGAATGTCTCGGCAAGCTTGAGGTGCTTCATGGCCTCATCGATGGACTTCATCGCTTCGGTCTTGTGGCCGCCGTAGTCATTGGCCGTTTTCTCGAGGTCCTTCTTTGAGCGCTCGAGCGCTGTCATGGCGGCGTGCAGCTCCGGATGCGCCTCCTTCTTCATTTCCTTGCGCTCATGCTTCATCTCGGCGCGTTTCTGCGCCGGCGTTTCGGTTCCGGCGGCTTGCGCGTGCGCTACAGCGGGTAGCGCCAGGAAGGCGAGGGCATAGATGAACTTCGTGCTTTTCGGCATAACAGCCTCGGGAAAGTGTTGCACGTCAATGCGGGTGCTTCTTACCGCTGCGAAAGTTGTGCCGATTCCAATACGATCGTGCTGGCGGCTGTTGGCACGTGCGAGTGTTTTACGCGTGAGGTGCGAACGCGGCGCCCCACGGCAGCGTCATGCAGGGCACCCGTGCTCAACCGCAACAAATTTTTCACTAAGAGGTGCTGTAGCAATCCGCCGCGGCATGCGTGTCGCTTTTCCAGTAGTGCGCGCGCCACCGGGGAACCACGCGGTTCTGCTCAAGACGGAAGTAACGCGCCTGTGAGCGGTAACTCACGTTCATCCAGCGCGAATGCAATGAGATGGACGGCGCTGCGCCTCACGGGGCGTCGAGCCACAGAACCACATCATCTCGTTCATGACCGTCTTCCCGAGTACCAGCCCAGCTGTCCTCCTTGGCGCCGACTGCCCCGAGCTCGTCCGGGACGAAACCCTCGGGAACCTGTTCCGGGCTTCCGCCGCCCGCTTCGCCGGCAAGACGGCGCTCGTTTTCGGCGGCGCCCAGCTCTCCTACCAGGAGCTCGATGTCTGGAGCGACGCCATTGCGCACCAGCTTCATGCCGCGGGGGTGCAGGGAGGCGACTTCGTGGGCGTCTGGTGGCCGCGCGGACTGGAGCTCCACGCCCTCCTGATCGGCATCATGAAGAGCGGCGCCGCGTATGTTCCGCTCGACCGCGAAATGCCCGCTGAGCGCGTGGCAAATGTCCTGGCGGAGGTGGGCGCGCGGGTGTGTTTCGCCGACGCCGACTTCGGATTGCCGATCACCCGTCTCGCGCCGGTATCGCCCCCCGCCACACTCCCCGTGCCGCGCAGCACGGCCGACGCCCGCAGCATCGCCTACGTGCTCTACACCAGCGGCAGCACGGGACGCCCGAAAGGGATTCCCATTACGCACGGGCAGATCTGCCATTTGGTTCGAGCCGAGAACGAAGTCATCGGCATCCGCAGCGACGACCGAGTGTACCAGGGCTTTTCGGTGTCGTTCGACATGTGGTGCGAGGAGACACTGATCTCGTACCTGGCGGGTGCCACGCTGTTCGTCGCTGACGCCACCTCGGCCAAGGCGGTGGACGAGCTGGGTGGGATGCTTCGGGCACACGCGGTCACCGTGCTGCACGCGGTGCCGAGCCTGCTCGCCGTGATGGACGACAACGTGCCGTCGCTGCGGCTGGTGAATGCCGGGGGCGAGGCCTGTCCTCCCGCAGTGGTGGTGCGCTGGGCTACGCCAGGCCGCACCTTCTACAACAGCTATGGGCCGACGGAGACCACCGTGACCGCCACGATGGTCGTGCTAAGGCCAGGCGACCCAATCAGCATCGGCCGCCCTCTGCCGAATTACAACCTCGCCGTGGTGAGCGTCGACGGCCTTGATCCGGTGCCGTTCGGCGAACGCGGGGAGTTGATCATCACGGGGCCGGGAGTGGGCGCCGGTTACATCGACCGCCCCGCGCTGACCGCCGAGAAATTCCAGATCAAGCCCGCGACGCTGGACTACCTGCCCGGCGACCGGCTGTACCGAAGCGGCGACGAGGTGGCAATTCTCGAGGACGGCACCGTGCAGTTTTTCGGACGCCTCGACGACCAGATCAAGTTGCGCGGCTACCGCATCGAGCTGGGCGAGATCGAGAGCCAGCTTGCCGCGCTCCCCGGGGTGCACACCGCCGCCGTCGCGGTGAAGCTGGACAACCTGGGCCACGAGCACCTCGTCGCCTTTGTTGTGCAGGGGCGCGATCGCGCGCTCCAACCGGATGGATGGCGGCACGCCCTCGCGGCCGTGCTGCCTCCGTACATGGTGCCCGAGCTGTTTACGCTTTTAGAGGCGATGCCCCGCCTGCCGAGTGGCAAGGTCGACCGCAAGGCGCTTCCGGTACCGGAGACACTGCATCACCTCGCGCCTCCCGAGACCATGGAGAGGCTCGCGCCGGACGCGCCGGTGGCAGACCGCGTGCGGGCGGCACTCGGCGCGGTGTTCCCTGGGCGGGCCATCGACCTCGATCAGGATTTCTTCGACGACCTCGGCGGGCACTCCCTCCTCGCCGCCGGCTTCGTTTCGCACCTCCGCAACGAGGGCGGGCTGCTGCACGCGTCTCTCAAGGACGTGTACCTCCACCGGCCGCTGCGGGCGCTCGTGTCGGCGTGGGAGGCCGTGCAGGCGCCATTGGACGTGCACACGCGCACTCCGTACCGCGCACCATCACGCGCGAGCCACTTGCTCTGCTGGATCGGGCAGACGTTTGTGCTGCTGGTTGTGTACGGGCTATTCGCGGTGGAGGTGTTCAGCCCGTTCCTGAGCTACTACTACGTCCACATCGACACGAGCTCGAACCTGCAGGCGCTGCTGACGGCGATCGTCGCGTACCTCCTCATGCCACCTATCATTCTGGCGGTGGTGCTGCTCACCAAGTGGGCGGTGATCGGGCGCTTTCGCGAGGGCGACTATCCACTCTGGGGCAGTTACTACTTCCGGTGGTGGACGGTGAAGACCATCCAGCGCCTGGTGCCCGAGCAGTTCATGACGGGCACGCCGATCTACCCTCGATATTTGCGCCTGCTGGGAGCGCGAGTCGCGCACGACGCGCAGCTCAGCAACCTGACCTTCGGCGCATCGGACCTGATCGACATCGGCCCCGGCGTAAGCACGTCGACCGCGGTGGTGCTGGACAACGCGGCAGTGGAAGACGGCATGCTCAGGATCCGCTCGATCCGCATTGATGCTTTTGGCTACGTCGGCACGAGCGCCGTCGTCGGTGGCGGCACCCACATCGAGGCATGGGGTGAGCTGGGAGACCTGAGCTACCTCCCGCCCGACTCCACCATCCGGACGCGCGAGTATTGGGCGGGGAGCCCCGCCGCCAGAGTGAAGGAGCGCAGTGAGTCGGAGATGGTGGCTCCCTTCATCGTACCGGAGGGTCGCCAGCGCCGCTTCAGGCGGGTCTGGTCCCTCACCCTCCTGCTCTTCCCTCTGGTAGTGCTCCTGCCGCTGCTGCCGATCATCATCACCCTGGCGCGGCTCGACGAAGCGTCTCCCGACTACGACTTCACCTACCTGGTGATCGTGCCGGTGATGTCAGCCCTCTACCTGCTGCTGCTCACGTTCGAGACGGTGGTGCTGAGCCGGTGGCTGATGCGCGGCGTGCGACCCGGCAGCTATTCGGTTTACAGCGGGCCGTACTGGCGCAAGTGGCTGGCAGATACCCTGTTCAACGTCGCACTGGTCGGCCTGCATCCGCTGTTCGCGACGGTGTACGTGGGCAGCTTTTACCGCTGGCTTGGCGCGCGCATCGGTCGTGGCGCTGAGATCTCGACGGCCAGCAATGTCACGCACACGATGCTCGACATCGGGGAGGGCTCATTTATCGCTGACGCCGTGACGCTCGGCGAATCCGAAGTGCGGGGTCACCGCTTCGTGCTGGAGCCCACCTCGGTCGGGGCGAATACCTTCGTGGGCAACAGCGCCAACGTCCCACAGGGCGCGCACCTGCCCGGCGGCATCCTCCTCGGCGTGCTGTCGCAGGCCCCCGATGCGGCGACACTCGCGGCGCAACCTGACCGCGATTGGTTCGGGTCGCCGGCTATTGCGCTCCCTCGCCGGCAGGAGAGCCAGGTGTTCGATGCTTCTCTCACCTTTCGCCCGTCGAGGCGGCGGTGGTGGGCGCGGGCGACAGTCGAAGCCGTGCGCATCCTGCTGCCGCAGTCGGCGATTCTCGCCTTCAGCGTCCTGTTCATCTCGTTCGGGATCGACCTTGTGACGGATAATCCGTGGTACGTCGCCGCGCCTCTGGTCCCCTTCTATTACCTCGCATTCATCGGCATCCCCGCGTTCGTCGTCACGGTGGTGTTGAAGTGGGTCGCGGTAGGGCGCAGCCGTCGCGAGGAATTGCCCATCTATTCATTCCGGGTGTGGCGCGCCGAGGCCGTCACGACCACTTACGAGGCGCTGGCAGTTCCCTACCTGCTGGACTTCCTCCGTGGCACCCCCTGGCTCCCGGTGCTGCTCCGGCTCCTTGGCACTAGGATCGGCAAGCGCGTCTATCTCGACACGACTGATGTCACGGAGCCAGACCTCGTATCGATCGGTGACGACGCGATGCTCAACGAGGACTGCGGCCCGCAAACGCACCTCTTCGAAGACCGGGTCATGAAGACCGGTTCTGTGCGCATCGGCGCACGCGCGAGCATCGGCGCGCGCAGCATCGTGCTGTACCACACGGACATCGGCGACGACGCGACGATCGATCCGCTTTCCCTCGTGATGAAGGGTGAGGTGCTTGCGCCCGGCACGCGATGGGCTGGCAGCCCGGTGCGGCCGAGGTAGCGGCCCGCCACATCGAAGCAAACATTTACTGCCCGCAGGTGGCTCCATGCGCGACGGAGCCGATGACGGAAATGTTATCTCGCGCGGCAACGCGCAAACCTGCGTATTACGCGCGGCGGACTTGGTCCTCCAGGCGCGAAAGGAGCTCGGACTGCCCCTTCCGCAGCGCCGCGATCGTCTCGATCAGCTCGCGGTGCCGACGTTCGTCATCCGTCGGCGCGCGCGGCACGAAGGTGAGCGCACCGCCGACTTCGAGTCGGCAGGTCTCTACCTGGTCCAGCCCTTCGATGCCCTGCCGTCGAGCGGCGGCCTCGAGTTCGCCATGTGTGATGAGTTCGCGCTTCATGCGCGCGTCGTGAAGCTTGCCGTTCTCGATCAGCACGTCCGCGTCGCCCTCGAGCCAGCGCGCGACGGTGGGGTGTGTAT
>JALYVY010000091.1:0-4626 GCA_030852985.1 Gemmatimonadota bacterium
CCACCGCCGTGCCCGCCGTGGCCCCCATGTCCACCGTGACCGACGAGGTGCATCCCGACGAAAGCAATGCCGATCAGCACCCAGAACCAGTTTATCACGAACCATTGCATGACCTTCTCCTTTGCTCTTGGCGTGTGGTGCAATGTGGAGCGCCCATGCGGCGGCTCCGAGAGATGGAAGAGCGGATGCACGCGCCATCATGAGCTTCCCATCATTGCTCTGGCGCCAGCGGGTGTGTCCCGCCCAAGGCGCCGAAACAGCGCGATGCTGATCCAGGCGATCACGAGCTGAATCGCGGGCAATACGCTGTCGAGGTCGACGCCTTCGTCGAAGCTGTCCCCCAGAAAGAACCAGGGATGGCTGGCCGCGTTGGCGAGGTGGAGGTTGATGGCGAGGAAGGCTCCACCGATGGCGGCAACGGCCGTTAAGAACAGGACGAACTTTCGCATCCAGTGCGGCACTTGCTCCCAGGCCAGGAGTGCGATGACCGGACCCACGAGGAGAACAATTCCAGCGAGCAATTCGGCTAACTCGATCGCATAGCCGAAGTACGGGGCGTTTGGAATGACGGCGCCGCTGAGAAAGCTGCCGTACCACCCGGGCACCTTCGGCAATTTTTCCAGCAAGGTGGCCGCCAGCCCCGACGGAAACTCGCCTCGCACCACCTTGACGAGTCCGGAGATCAGCCACTCATATCCGATGATCATCTCCACGATGAGGAGACCGCGCATCGAGAGAACGGGCCTGACGTTTTGCTCCGTCATGTTACTTGCCTCACTCCGATCGACTATCGGCGCGGGCGAGATTCGTACGGCACCCTGCCGGACGAACGCCAAGCGTCTGTCGTGCGTTTTCATCTCTGCCTCATCGAATGAGCCGCTCCCAGCTCCCGTACCGTTCGCCGACGGCGCCGCGCGGTATGCTGAGCAGAATCACGAGCACGCCAGCTGCCAGATCGCTCCAGCGTGAGCCACTCGTCGCGCCACTCACCACCCACGGCGCGACAATCACCAGCGCAGCGAAAAGCATGTTCACGAAGCGCAGTGCGCGTCCGACGTCGGCAAGCGCCATCACGCCGAAGGTGACGATGAGCGCGCCGAGCAGGTGGTCACTGTGCGCGGCCGTGCCGGTGCTGCCCAGCACGGAAGGTGTGAACATCAGCCAGGCGCCGAGCGCAACGCTCGCGAGAATGTTCCACGGCAACGCCACGCCCCAGAGCATGGCCATCGGCCGCACCGCATCGGCGTGCACCGGGCTGACGACTGGCAGCTCGCGGAGCGTGCCACCCAGCCAGAAGGTGCGCCAGAAGGGCTGGCCCTCACGCGTGGCCTGCGCGAGGAACTGGCACATGGCCACGACCTCGTCGAGCGTGAGCGCGATCATGAGCACCATCGCGGCCGCCGCGATCAGGCAGGGCGTGCACCATGCACCAACCGCGAGCGGCTGCAGGATGATGAGCGTGATGCTGACAATGCCGAGCGGCACGACCAGGATGCCGAAGAACGTGACCATCCACGGCATCGTGCGCCACCGCGCCTTATCACCCATGAAGCCCATCAGAAACTCGATCGTGTACGCGAATGCGCCGAGGCCCGCGTCGGGGATCGGGAAGGACTTCGACACGGTGGAGGTCAGCACGCGCACGGTGCCCGTTCCGAAGAAGGGGTCGGGGAACGTCATGACGTGCTTCAACTCGAACGCGGCCATCTGGCGCGAGAGGAAAAAGCCGACGAGCGCAAGCGCGATGATTGGTGCGCGCTGCGGCCAACTCGATGGATTGTAGGACCATCCGGGTGGCAGATCCGGACCCTCGGCCATCGACATCCCGGCGGCCATGGGCATACCGGGTGCGAGGATGGCGAACACGATGACGAGCGCTCCGACGAGCGTGTCGTTCGAGTACACCGCCGCCGTGGGCGCCCAGAAGACAAGCGGCGCGAACAGCAACCAGAGACCGACAAACGAGTTGGCCCACGGCGCCCAGAAGCGAACCAGCGGTCGCTGCGACAGCGACAGCATGGCGAGAACAATGACGAGAGCGCCGCTCACGAGGTCGCTCACTTGAAGCGGCGTGCTGCGGTAGTCGAGAGCGAACACGCTGGTGATGAGCCACAGGCCGAGCACCATGTTCGCGAAGTGCGGCCACGACGTGCTCTGACCGTGCGTCATGGGCGCGTCCGCCATGACGTGGCCCGGTGGCATCGCGTCATGCGCCATCGACCCCATGCCGAGCTGTCCTCCATGCTCGTGGTTGGCGAGCGTGGCGGGCTTCGCGGGCGTTGCGGCCTGCACGGGAGAAGGGGCCTGCACGGGCGGGGCGGCCTTCTCGGGCGATGCGCTGGCACCTGCCTTCACCTTCGATGACGGCTCCAGCTTGTTGTCCTTGTACCAAGCCAGTGGATCTGCCTTGAGCGCGGCCACCATCTTGGGCAGCGTCTCGCGAAGCGACCGCTTTGGCTCCCAATCGAGCAACGTGCGCGCCTTCGTCAGATCGAGTGCGTAATGATCTCCCGCGCGGTCGATCATCCAGGGCTTGATGAACTGCGTCTTCCCCGGAATGAGATTCATCAACCACGCGCCAAGCTTCGCCGGCAACCGCGGCACGACGATCGTTTCCAGTGGCGTGCCGTGAATCAAGCGACTCAGCGTGTGCTGCAGCTCGTCGTAGCTGAGCGCTTCTCGTTCCCCGAGCAACACGGGCAGCTCGGGCGGCAACTGTGCCCGCCGCTCCACCACGCGTTCGATGGCGTCGACGAGCTCGTCGGCGTGCATGAACGCCTGCCCGTGCGCCGTGGACGCGGAGTAGAAGTGGTTGGTGAACTGCCGCTCGTAAATGCGCTGTATCTGGTGCGCCAGTGGAATCGAATGACAGCTGTCGTCATAGACGCCAGAGATGCGAAGCAGCACGACGGGAATAGTCCCTCGGCCCGAACGGATGAGCTTCTCGGTCCGGACCTTCGACTCCGGGTAGGCCCAGGTCGGTTGGATCGGCCACTCTTCATTTATGAATTGGCCCGGCTCGCCGGGCGCATGCACCAGCATCGTGCTGGAGAAGACGAACTGCTCGACCTGGAAGCCGGCCGCCTGCACTCCTCGCAGCAGACGCTCCGTGCCACGCACCGTGACTTCGTCGTACTTCGGACTCGGCGCACCAAAGAAGTCGTAGTACGCGGCCAGGTGGATGATCGACGCGATCCGCGGCCCGTGATGCTCCTTGAGGATGCGAAGCCCCTCGCGCACGCTCTCGTCAGACGTCATCTCCACGGCCATGTGGGTGCAGCCGGGAGGCGGCGGATCTGGCGCCTTGCGGTCGAAGCCGACGACCTGGTCGAACTGCCCGGTGAACCGCTTCATCACAGCCTGGCCAATCTCGCCATTGGCGCCTGTGACGAGGATGAACCCACGCTCACCAGTCATCGCCCGCGCTCCACCGGCCGCGCTGTACCGTTACAGCCTTTCACTCCGTCCGCCTCGGCTTCTGGCAACCGGTTCGTACATCCCGAAGACGATCGAGATGAATGCCAACCAGAACACCCACCAGAGCAGGTGCATACCGATGAAGTGGTACCCATCGTAGAAGTGGAACATGATGTCTCTCCTTCAGGTCATGGGGTTGAACAATCCGTCCTCGTATCGATCACGCCTCGACGCCCTTCTCGTCCGCGCTCCATACAGAGCACGCAACGCAGTGTAGTTCGCCAAGCTGAGTCGGACCTGAGTCCCGGCTGAGCCGTTCGGTGAGGGAGGCGCGAGCGTCAGCGCCGCGGTAGTGCCCAACCGTGCACGCTCGGTCGCGTAGCGTATCCGCCGCCGATGACAACGGGACTCGGTGCTGAGCCTTAGATCCGGACAACGGCGAGCATCTGCGAGCCCGCACGCGCAATCATGAGTGCCTAGTGATGTGCGCGCGCGCACGGCGCCTGCTGTTCCCCCATCTCGCGCGCGCTCGCTGGGCGCTACGCTCGTACTCCAGGTGAAGTGCTCGTACACTCCCGTCCAGTACGCGCCAAACGCAAAGCCGAACGCCAGCTCCTCCACCGGGATGCCGATAAGCAGCCCACCTCGTAAGGCGTGCAGGTTCCACACTTCCGCGATGTAGCCGGGCGTGAGCACGCGCAGTCCCACCATGAACGCGGCATAGAGTGCCAGAAACAGAACGGCGCCTATGAGGGTCTTTTGCAGGAGCGTCGGGCGGCAGGCGACGGACGCACTCGCCCCCAGGAGAAGGCATGTGAGAACCGCGTAAATCGGATTCCACGGCAGGAAGACCAGTGGCACAAACGATACCATCGGCACGACCAGCGCGGCGAGATGCAGCCGGTGTAGTGGCGCGGTACGCTCAAGGGGCGCGACGGGGACGAGATGCCGACGCGTCAGGGTATCGTACAGCACGCTTCCGATCCCGCCGATCGCAAATGCGAACACAAAGCTCTCGACGTCGAAGCCTGTTCGGCGTGCGAGCTCAAAGAGGCTGGGCGGGTTCCAATACGCCGGCACGAAAATCGGCTCGGTAAAACCGAACATGGCCGTAGCGGCGCTGGCGCGCCACAGCACCCTGCGGAACCGTGGGCTGGCGTAGTACACCGCCAGCCACGGTAGCAGGAACGCACTCGACCACACCAGCCA
>JALYVY010000091.1:4636-16870 GCA_030852985.1 Gemmatimonadota bacterium
ATGACAGATCTCGGCTCATTCCTCACGCGTCGTGCGCGCGGCGGCCCCGCTCATGAGGAATGCATCTGCTGCCTGAAGATCCCGTGGGTCCAACCTGAAGGCAGCGCACCGAAGGCAATCACCAGCAACTGCTGTCGGGAGAAGTAACTACAGCGGCTCGATACTCTCCTGATGGGCTGTGCTTTCGATATCGCGTAAGATTGGTCGAACGGCGGCGCCACTGCTGCCGATTGACTCGTCTTCGTGGAGCGGCAATGTCTCATAGCGTACCTACGGTCGCCAACTTGCAGTGCAGTCGCACCTGCCAGTGGGTTTTACGGCGATTAAAGCATTACGTGCGCATCATTCGGCTCGAGCTCGAATGCGACGCGTCATGAATCGCCGAAACCCAATGACGCAGCCAGCGACGCATCCGCAGCTCCGCGCGTTAGTCGCGCAGTGTCGATACGGGACCAGCAGCGCCAGCGATGCCGCGCGCCACGCGGCAAGCGCAAGTTCGAGTTTCGTGGAAGGGTGCCGATGCAACGCATTCTAGTGATTGACGATGACGCCGCACTGACGAGTACGCTCAAGCGCGGGCTCGCGTATGAGGGCTACGCGGTCGACGCGGCGAATTCGAGCCGACATGGTCTCACCATGGCGCGGGAGCGTACTCCGGACCTCGTGATCCTCGACGTCATGTTGCCCGAGCTCGACGGCTTCGAAGTGCTTTCGCGTCTGCGGAGCGCCGACGCCGAGTTGCCCGTGCTCATGCTCTCGGCGCGCGATGAGCCCGAGAGTCAGGTGAAGGGATTGGAGTGCGGGGCGGACGACTACGTCTTGAAGCCATTCACGTTCGAGGTGCTCGCCGCTCGCGTGAAGGCGCTACTGCGGCGCCGGACAGCCGATCGCGCCGAGGTGCTGCGCTTTGCAGACATGGCGCTCGACACGGGACTGCGCCGTGCGCAGCGCGGCCAGCGCAACATCGAGCTGACGTCGACCGAATACGAAGTGCTGCGCCAATTCCTGCTGCACCCGCGCCGTGTGCTGCCCAAGTGCTTTCTCATGGACCGCGTCTGGGGCTATGCCGTGGAGGGCGGGTCGAACGTGCTCGAGGTGTACGTCAAGCAATTGCGGCAGAAGCTCGAAGCGGCGGGCGAGCCCCGTCTCATCCACACGTTCCGTGGCGCAGGGTACCTCCTGCGCGAGCCTGCAGCCACGCTTGTTTGACCGGGCTCGATGGCGACCTCGGTCGTCGGCACGACGCATGAGACATACATGAGAGGGTCGCTTCGGCTGCGGCTTGCGCTCTGGTGCGGCGGCATCGTCTGCAGCGTTGTCATTCTCGTCGCGCTCTACGGTTACGCAGTACATAGTCGCACGCACTACGATGAGCTCGACAGTTTTTTGCAGAGTGTGACAGGGAACGTCGCGAGCGAGCTCGCACGCCCAGCCAACGTGGACGATCGCGCGCATATAGTTGCCAGCGCACGGGGGCTGGGCATCGGCGTCGCGCTGTATGACTCGGCCGGTCGCATGCTGAGCGCCAGCGCTACGGCTGCCCCTGGTCTACCACTGGTAAGCCCGGGCAGCGTGATCGCAGGACCGCCGCGCGCTCCGTATGGGCCGATCGCGGCGCTGGCGCCCGCGGTCCATCACGTCGTACGAGCTCCCGGATCCTTCGGGCTCATTGAAAACGGATCAGAGCGATGGCGGGTCTACGTTCTTCCCGTGGACGCCGCGGTGCGACCCGACGGACGCGTCGCACGTTACGTCGTTGGCACGGCGTCGCTTTCCGAGCTCGATAAGTCGCTGCGTCGAGTATGGCGCTTCATGTTGTTGATCGCGGTGGTGGGCAACATCATCACCATTGCGACGGGCTGGCTGCTGGCCGGACGGGCATTGCGTCCCGTGCTTGTCCTCACTGAGGCGGCCCGCACGATCGCGCGGTCCGGGGCGTTCGCGCAACGCGTCCCAGCAGACATGCCGCGCGACGAACTTGGTCGATTGGCCGAGACGTTCAACGAGATGCTCGAGCGACTGGAACGCTCGCACGCCGCCCAGGCCCGCTTCGTCTCCGACGCCTCACATGAGCTGCGCGCGCCCCTTTCGGTAATTCAGGCCAACCTCGAGTTGCTGGCGCATCAGTCAGCGATGTCGACGACGGAACGTGAAGCCGCCGTTCACGAAGCGCACACCGAGGCCGCGCGACTGGGGCGACTCGTCGCCGATCTCCTGGTCCTGGCCCGTGCGGACGCTGGTGTACCGGTGCGTCACGACCCGGTCGACCTTGATCGCGTCGTGGTGGACGTCCTGGACGAGGCGCGACTCATCGCCCCACATCGACGCATATCGATCGGGACGCTTGATCCCGCTGTTGTCACAGGGGACGCGGACCGCATCAAGCAACTCGTGCTGAACCTCGTGGAAAACGCGCTCAAATACACGCCCGCTGACGGCCGTATCACAGTCGCAATTCGTCGCGCAGGCGCCTTCGCCGAGATCGAAGTTCGCGACACGGGGATCGGGATTCCCGCCGCCGATCTACCCCACGTCTTCGAGCGCTTCTACCGAGCCGATCCTGCGCGTACCCGAGACGAGGGCGGCACCGGCCTGGGATTGTCCATCGCGTTGTGGATTGCGAGGCAGCATGACGGCGAAATCGTGTTAGCGAGTGAGCCCGGTCGTGGAACGGTGGCAACGGTGCGACTTCCAGTGCGCACGTGACAGAGGCGTCCCGGTGATACACGCTCACGTTCACTTGCTCCTCAGCCAGGCTTCAGGCGGCGAGCGAATACTTGCAGGCACGCTCCGGAGTGTTCGAACATGCTCCGGGGGCGGAGTATTGCCTGCCCCTTGGCACCTGACGCTACTAAGCGGCGGAGACGATTCATGAATGCCGACTACCGGTTGATCATGGTCCCACTGGATGGTTCGGCGACGGCCGAGCGCGCGCTGCCCTTCGCGAGCGCGATTGCCCGACGTGCCGGATCACGCATGGAACTCGTGTATGTGCACGACGAGGAATTGCTCGTGGGTACCGCGCCCATGGTGGATAGTGCGTGGGAGGATGAGCAGACCGTCGAGATCGTTGGCGCCATTCGCGCGGTGGCCGAACGCCTCGCGCGTGAGACGGGACTTGGCGTCACTGCCGTCACGCTGCGCGGCCCCAGGGGACGGTCGCTCGTGCAGCACGCAATCGATCGCGCGGTCGACCTTATCGTGATGACCACGCACGGTCGGAGCGGATTCAGCCATGCGTGGTTCGGGAGCGTCGCCGAACACGTGATACACGCCGCAATTACCCCGGTGCTCGTCGTGCGAGCCGGTGACCACGCCCGCGCTGACGTGACGGAGCCGATCTTCCGTCGCATGCTCCTCCCGATCGACCGGGAGCACTCGGGCGTGGAGGCGATGCAGCGAGCCCTCACGTTGGGTACTCATGGGCAGACGACGTACACGCTCCTGACGGTGGTGTCGGCCCTTCCTGTGCTGCCACCGCCCTATCCAGGCGCAGACGTGATCGTCAGCGATCCCGGCTTCGCGGGCCGAGGTAGGGATGCGTCGGTCCTCCTGGAGCGCATTGCGGCAACCGCGCGGACCGCTGGTGCCGCCACGGAGGTTCGCGTCGTCACGCATGAACGGACTGCACCTGCGATCCTCGAAGTGGCAGATTCGCAGTTTGATTTGATCGTGATTCCCACGCACCCCCGAGGCTCATTCTCGAGAGCACTGCTCGGCAGTGTGGTGGACAAGGTAATGCGCGGCGCGAACGTGCCCCTCCTCCTGTTTCGTGCGTCGGAGGCGCTGGACGAGCTGCCGGCGAGCGCGCTACGCCAATCATTCGCCGGCGAGGCCGGTCCTGATGCCGGCCTGGCGTGACCCTCGTGCATGACACGCCAGCCGCCCTTCCGAGTTTCCTCTGTGCGCTGGTCTCATGCATGAGGGCCAGTGACTTACAGGACCAACAGGTTGTAACGTCGTCGTGGCGCCTTTCACGGGACGCTGCATCGCGGTCGCGACGTCGTCGACACTCTTACCTTCTCTAAGGATGCTTCCATGCGACAGATCGTGATGACCATTGATGGCATGAGTTGCGGCGAATGCGTGAGCGCCGTTCGCAAGGCACTCGGCGCCGTCCTGGGCACATGCCTCGACGAAGTGAGCGTGGGATCGGCCACCGTCAGTTACGACGCGTCCATCGCGAGCCCTGCAGCAATCGCCGAGGCGATCGGCAATGCCGGATACCACGTGCGTGGCGAACCTCTGTCCGGGCCGCACGCAATGTCACCCCCGGGCGACGTGATGCGGCGTCACCACTGGGCCCTCTTGTAGAGCCTCGCGCGCCATGTGCTTCTCGGCAACTGCCAGCTTCGTTGCTGGCACGACACTTTCGGTCGTCGGCGTAGCCACCATCACGAAGGTGGAGCAGCGCTCCGAGCTGCCGTTCGCGCTCATCCCGCTCCTGTTCGGCATTCAGCAACTCATCGAGGGGGTCATCTGGCTGACGTTCAGCCATGACCTGCCGCTGATCAAGCAGACGATGACGTACGTCTACTCGGTCTTCTCGCACGTGCTGTGGCCGATCTACATACCGTTCGCGTTTCGTGTCCTGGAGACGACGCCGTGGCGCAGGGCAGCGATGCTCTGGTTTCAGGGGATCGGCCTCGCTGTAGGCCTCTACCTGCTGTACTTCATCGTGACGCGCCCGGTGGTCGCGCAGATCGTCGGCCAGCATGTTGTGTACGAGTCATCCCATTTCTTCATCAGGCCGGTGATCCTGCTCTATGTTGTGTCGACGTGTCTTACCGGCACGGTCTCGAGTCACACGTTCGTGAGGCTCTTCGGCGGACTCGCACTGCTGTCCTTCATCGCGACGTATTTTTTCGCAGTGAACGCGCTGGTCTCGGTCTGGTGTTTCTTCGCCGCGCTCTTGAGTGTGCTGATCTACCTCCATCTGCAATACCGCCAGTTGGGTGGCTTCCCGGAGGCCGTTCCGTCGGCGGCCGGCACCCGGTCGCCAGCGCCTCCCTGTCCGACATGACTGTCATGACAACATCTTCCACCTCAATTCCTCACCAGGAGCATAGCCATGCCGACCATCGAACTTGGAACCTATTTGCGCGGAACGACCGAACGCTATCATGAGTGCCTCGAGGCGTGCGTCGCCTGTCTCGTGGCATGCGAGATGTGCGCGGACGCCTGCCTCGATGAACGCGACATCAGGATGATGGTGTCGTGTATCCGCCTCGATCGTGACTGTGCCGACGCGTGCGCCGCGGCAGTCCGCGCAATGAGCCGTGGCGGCCCGCTCGCCGCGACGCTGTGTCGTGCCTGTGCCGATGCATGCGACGCGTGCGCGGCGGAATGTGAGAAGCACGCTGGGATGGCGGACCACTGCCGGATCTGCGCGGAAGCCTGCCGCCGATGTGCGGCGGCCTGTCGCAAAATGGCCGCGTGATTCGCACGTGAGCGGGCGGGTGCCTCGAGCACGCGCCCGCTCCACCTCGTCCGACAGCGGCCGCGTGGCCTATGCGCTCACTCGCGCCGGGCCATCGCACTCATCGGCGATGACTTGACCAATGAATTGCGCGGATGCGCCACGCCCCCGCGGCATCCTTGCTCAACACCATCAGCTCAGCGCCCGACGAATTCACCGCCCGCCCGTTGAAGGAGCCCACGGTGGTGCTCGTCGAGGCGACCCACGCCGCCGCTCCGGCCACCTTCACATCGAGCGGAGTGCTGGTGGACGGCACTGCGCGCGCGAACGCAATGTCCGCGGCGAGGTGATGCGCGCGATAGTCGCTGAGGTGCTCGACATCTCCTGACTCCATGATGATGACATCTGTCGCCAGCGTTGCGAGCGCGGCGGCGCTGTCCCCGCGTCCGATCGCCGCGTGAAAGGTCGTGACGACGCGCGCGACGGCCGCCGAGTCGGAGGTCGTCATGGTGCCGACTGCCGCGACGGCCTCGCCCTGCCGCGCGTCGGGAAGCAGCCAGGAGTCGTGCGCATACGCCGATCTGGCCCCCGCAGCGAGGGAAAGAAGGACGGTCAGGATGGCGGCGCGGCGCATGAGCATCAGTCAGAGGTGTGAGGGGCGGGCCATCAGCGATCCCAGTCTATAGTGCAGCTAAAACGTAGCACGCCGCGAGCGGGCGGCAATCCCGATCCTCAGCCCTCAGTCTCGCAACCGCGCCCCACCCGTATTATGGCATCTTTTATGCTGCGTAAATACTCTTCCGACGAATGCTCGTTGGGCTGCTCACGACTCACCCCTCGCCTGGTCTACGACATGATCCCGACATTTCGTGCTTTCAGTCGCCTCGGTTCTCTCGCGCTGGTCGCCGCGTCAGTGGCCGCGTGCTCCAGCAAGGCCAACGACGGAAGCGCCACCGCCGGCGACTCCGCCGCCCGAGGAATGGCCCCTGCTTCCGGAGCTGCCTCGGCTAACCAGCCCATGGCCGGCGTGAACGTCGACGCCAGCATGAAGGGAATGCAGGACTCGGGCAGCATGGCCGGCATGGCAATGACGGGCGACCCGGATCGGGACTTCCTTCGCATGATGAGCGACCATCACAAAGGTCTCACCGTCATGGCGCATGGCGCGAAGGAGATGAAGCTCCCGGTGGCGGCCGATGCGAAAAAGCTCGACACCAGGCAGGACGGCGAGCTCGACAAGATGATGACGATGCTCGAAAAGCAATACAAGGATCCGTACACCCCGAAGATCCTGCCCAGCAACCAGGCGATGATCGACGCCCTCAAGGGAAAAACGGGCAACGACTACCAGAAGACCTTCTATCAGAACGTCGTGCAACATCATCAGGAAGCAATCAAGATGATCGACGACTATCTCGCCAAGGCCAAGAGCCCGGAGGTCAAGGCCATGGCCGAGAAGATGAAGGCCGACCAGACGAAGGAGATTGCCGAGTTTCAGCGGAAGGCCGCAAAGCTCTGACGTCGACTGACTGACGCCGGGGTGGTGGCTCGCACGCTCTCTCACGGCGCCAGCAGTCATTCACTTCCTCTCGAGGACAGATGCCCTTCCCCTCTCGCCCACTTCCCCGCGGCCGTCATGCGTGGCGTGTTGCGGTGATCGCTACCGCTATCGCCACAATCACGGTCGTGTCCACCGCGAGCGCGCATGACTTCTGGATCGTTCCCGACCTGTTCGCCGTTGCCGGAGGTTCCACGGCGCACATCAATGGCCGCGCGGGCACGCGCTTCCCCGCCGGGTCCGCGGTGCAGCCAGACCGCGTCGCGGACGCCCGTATCATCGGCGCCGCCGGGCAGATGAAAATCACCCAGATGAGCGTCGAGGGCGGATCCCTTCGGCTGCACCAGAAACCCGCCGCCGCTGGACAATATCTCGTCGCGGTCGGGCTGACTCCGCGAGTGACGCGTTCAACATCCGCCGGGCTGTTGCGCTTCCTACGCGCAGAAGGTGGGTCGGCGGAGGCGGCACGCCTCGAGCGTGACAACGTGCTCGCCGGGCTCGACAGCGTTGTGTTCAACAGCGCATCGTACGCGTCCACCGTGATCCAGTACGGCCGCGGTGGCCCGAGCGCCTTCTCCATGACGGCCGGCTATCCGCTCGAGTTCGTCCCGGTCAACAATCCCACCCATCTGCACGTTGGCGACACCCTGCACGTGATGGTAATGGGCGCCGGCAAGCCGGTTGCGGGAATCGGGCTCGATGCCACCCCGGCGGCAGATACCAGCGCACCACTCGTAGCTGGAGCGCCCAGCACCTCGCTTGCCCTGATCGCCGACGCGAAGGGCGTCGTGCACCTCCCGCTCGGCAAGGCCGGCCTCTGGCTCCTCCGGTCGGCCTTCGTCAGCAGGAAGGCCGGGGGCAATCCCAACGACTTCGAGGTTGCGCGCTCGACGTATGTGTTCTCGGTGGGAGCGAAGCACTAAGCCCCAGCGAATCGACGCGCGGACTATCGGCGGGCAGGGTATCCTGGCATCGACGAGATGCGGGGTTACCCTGTTTGTCTGAAGCGGTACCGAGGACCACGGCCTCGCACCCGCTCGCTGTGCCGCAAATGCGCCAGCGATAGCGCTGCGCTACATGTGCATATCCATCGGAGTCGGCGACGCAACGAGTACCGCGGTCACGAGCAGGACGACGATACCGACCACCAGCTCGATCCTCGCGGACTTCCGGATCCGCTCGGCGCCGGCGATCTGGCCGAGCGTCGGCTTGACCCGAAGCCAGTTGTATGCTCCGGTCAGCGCGACGATGGACAGAATACCGAGCTTCAGGAGCAACGTCTTGCCATACGGTGTCTGCCACAGTGCCGGCACTGTCCCGACGTGAATCCACGCGGCGAAGGTACCGGTGCCGGCCACAAGGCCTGCGAAGACGAGGGCCGTGGGCGAGAATGCATTGATCAGTTCCGCGACCATCGGTCCGCGTTGTTCTTCCCTCAGCCGCATCGCGGCCGGGATCCCGGCCAGCACGACGAGGCTAAGACTTCCCAGCCATCCACCGGCGCCCAGCACATGGAGTCCGTCGGCAATGATCGCGAGCGGAAGCAGGCGCGGTGCGGAGGACGCATGTCCCGCTAACGCCGGCGTGAAGGCAAGGATCACGGCACCAAGCGTCGCGAGCCCCCACCCGCGGCCGGACGCGCCAGCAACGCGCGCGCGGTGCAGTCCGAAACCGGCGAGCGCAGCCGCGACTACCTGTAGCAACCAGCCCCTGCCCCATACCGTCTTCTCGATCATCGTGAATAACTGGCCCCCGTTCGACATGCCGTCCGCGCCGTGCATGGCATACGCCTGGGTGATGAGCCTGAGGAAGGCAGAAAGCAGCAGCACGCCGACGGCCACATACGCGATTCGGGCCGCACTCGTACCGGCGTCCGCCAGCATGGGGGAGTCCGGGTTCTCCTTCCGGCGCAGAAAGCCAAGGACGAGCTGGCGAAAGGCAACCGCGCCGATGATGATGAGCAGGGCGACGAACTGCAGCCACCGGACCACCACGTAGAGAGGCGAGTCGGCGCCGAAGCCGTTGCCTTCCGGCATGGTTACAGGATTCTGGTGCATCAGCATGCCAGCCGTATCTGCGGTTGGCAAATTCGTCGGCGCTACGCCCGCACCCATCGCTCCAGGGGCGATCGTGAAATCGAATTGTCCGCGCATCGGATGCCCGTCGTCGCCCGCCATTTGCCAGAGCACGGTGTACGTGCCGGCCGACATCGCCGAAATGATCGGGACGAGGAGCGCACGGTGGGAATCCGGCGCATAGGTCATCGCGCCAAGTTGAATCTCCATCCGGCCGGGACCGATCAGGCGCACGGTGCTGAACTCGAGCTCAGGTACTTCCGTGAAGTCGAGGCGGAGCGTGCGCGGTGCGGCGTCCAGGTGTGATCCGGCGGCGGGCACCGCGCTCTTGAGTTGGCCGTGCGCACTCGCCGTGCTTGCTAGCGCCATGAGGAGCATGGATGCGAGAGTCATCGCACAGAACCAGCCGCGTACTCCTTGTCGTAGCGTGCGCACACAACGCTTTGTCTCGCACAAAGCATTCGGAAGCTTGGAGATGGGCTCGGCCGGGCTGTGCATGGGCGGAATGAGTCGGGTAGAAGAGTGAAGTCGCTGAGAGCGACCTGGGCGATGAAACGACTTGGATTCGTTGGCCAAGAGCTACGGCGCGGGTGCGCCCCAATCGCCGCCCGGGAACAGCCGTCGGAGCCCGAATGAGTATGCGGCCCCGAGCGTGATATACCATCCCTCGCCGGCACCGTTGAGCCGACGGCCGGCGCCCGCATCGAGTGCGAGCTTCGGCGTGGCCTGGTAGCGCACTCCCGCACCCGTGGTGTAGTCAACACGCTCGTTCGGGTCCAAAGGCGCGCGGCCGTACACCTCGGCGGTAAGGAGTGTCGAGCGCAGCGGCAGCGTATGGTCGACCGCGAGTCCCGTGATCCATCGCGAGATCTCCACGACGCCACCCTGCTCCAGGATTCTGGCCGCGGTGCTCTGCGTGCCGAGTCCTCCCGATCCGAAGGTGTACTGGCTGTTGGCGTGCACGCGTCCCCACGTGAAGGAGCGCGTCAGCAGTCCGGTCAACGACGTCGCCGCGCGGTCACGTGCGAAGGTGCCGACCGGCGCAAGGACGTCGGCACGAAGCGCGAGCGCCGGCCAATGCTCCGTCTCGGCGTTCAGGTTGTGCATGACCGACAGTGACAGGCCCGCAATGCCGGTGCGCCGCGCGCCGTTGATCGTCGTCGTGCCGAAGGGCAATCCGATCTCCAACTGTGTCCGCGGAAGGAACCCATAGGCGAGCTCCGGCTCCACGCCAAGGCTCGTGCCCCCGCCCCGTGGCAGTTCAAGCCGGAGCGGCGCAACCTTCAGCTCCATGTTGTAACGCTCGGTGACGTACGCGTCCTCGATCTGCACCGGACGGCCCCGATCCGTGTTGTAGTAGTCTGTCTGCGCCAGCACCGGTCGCCCGATCATGACGGCAATCGTCAGGAACGCCCGCGCTGCCTGGTGAACTGTCATGGTCAGCGCCATAGTCGAAGACCGAGCACGAACTGGTTTCTCGCCGCGGCCTTGGCAGACCCTGCCTCCGCCTCAGCACCATCACCGCTCCGTCGCGATCGGGTGAGGCCGACGTACGGCGCGAACTCGCGTCGAAATTCATATCGCATCCGCACTCCCGTCTCGTAGTCGTTGAGTCCTCGCGTCACACCGTAGGCCGGGACATCCTGCATCGATGCGTTGAGCTCCACCTCCGGTTCCAGCATGAGCCGCTGCGTGATCGCGAGCGCGTAGGCGGCCTCGAGGCGCGCCGAGATCTTCCCTTTCGTGCTGACGAAGAGAGTCGGCGACAGCTCGAACCGATACGGCGCGAGTCCGATCAGGCCAACGGCGAGGTATTCGCGATTGGGATTTGTCCGCCCCCAGCCTCGATCGGCGCGAACGCCGATCACCGCATCCCAGAACGGATCGACCAACCGGCCATACAATACCTGCGCTTCGGCTTCCCCCTCATGCCGGGTCGTCGCGATGTCGCCCTGCGCACGCACCCAGAGTCGCTGATGCGAACTTCCGTACCAGCTCATGACGTCGAAGCCGACGGGTCGCCCATCTTCGCCGGGCGATGCCTCGAGCTGATCAGCCAGGATGAACAGCGTCGGCTCCCATGTCATCATCTTGGTGCTGCTCATCCCAGCCATCTGCGCACGGGCAGTGTCCGCACACATCGCGCTCGCCATGATCGTGAGCGCCGTCGCGATCACACCCCGCATGGCACGTCGTGTCGCGTCAGCGCACATCGGCCAGCTCGGCTGCGCTGAAGGGATGGCCGGGCTCCGACACCTCGACAACGCGGAACATCCCTGAGTCCATGTGATACAGGATGTGGCAGTGGAACGCCCAACGCCCCGGCGCGTCCGCATTGATCAGCAGGGAGAGGCGCTCCGCGGGCTTGACGTTCACTGTGTGCACGCGTGGGATCAGCTCTCCATGCCCATTCTCGAGCTCCATCCACATGCCATGCAGGTGCATCGGGTGGTTCATCATCGAATCGTTGACCATCGTCAACCGGATACGCTCGCCGTAGTTCATGCGCATCGGCGGCATGTCCTGGGTGAATGGCTGCCCGTTGATCGACCACATGTAGCGTTCCATGTTGCCTGTGAGATGTATCTCGATCTCACGCTCCGGCGCCCGAAATCCTGCACGCGGGGCGAGTGCCTTCAGGTCGGTGTACACGAGCACGCGCCAACCGTCCTCACCGAGTCCCGAGCCAGGTTCGGAGAGGCGCGGCCCCACCCGCATCGGCACCGCCGAGTTCTCCGGCCCATGCGTGCCCGGTTCGTGTTCGATCATGCCCGGCAGCGTACCCGGCGGACGGAGGCCGCTCGTCCGCGAGATGCCGGCCACCGCGTACTTCGCGCGATCACCGCTCGGAGCTGGAACGTCCGGCATCGACGCATCGCTCGGCTTGGCCGACGACGTCTCCACCGCGGGCATACTCGTCGGTGGGGGATTCTTGCTGCTGGACATGTCCATGACCGCCATGCTGTCTCCAGACTTGCCGGCGTTCGATGCGTCCATGCCCGCCATGTCGCTCTTGCCTTTCTTCCCTTCCGCGTCCATACCGGCCATGCCACTCATGCCGGACATCGACATCCCCATGTCCCCCATCACTAACAGGGGGCGCTTCCGCCGCTCTGGCAGCGGCGCGTTGAATCCCTCCTGCGTGGTGAGTGTGCCCTTGGCGTACCCACTCCGGTCGGTCG
>JALYVY010000251.1 GCA_030852985.1 Gemmatimonadota bacterium
CGGCACGCCTGTGGCGCGCCGACTTCGCCTTTCCGCTCAATGGCGAGGCGGGGAGGCGGTGGACCATCAAGATCAGCAATCTGGATCGGACCCAGTTCTCGTTCCGGGAGGCTCGCGACGTGGAGGTCGGTCGCGAGCTGACGGTGCCGTCGTCGATATTTGCGTGGCCGTGAAGAGCAAGGATGATAGGAGGATAGGATGATAGGACTGCATGTCTCTCCCCTATCCTCCTATCCTCCTATCCTCCTATCCTCCTATCCTCCTATCCCTCCTATCCTCCCTTCATTCCGCGCTTCTCGTTCATCATCTTCCGGATCGGCACGACCATCAGCGCCAGCAACACCGCCGCAATGAAGAGCGAGTACGCCGTGCGCTGAAAGAGAATCGGCATCTGGTCCAGCTTCTCCGGATCCACACCGCCGCCGACGATGCCCGCGATGAGGTTGCCGAGCGCGGAGGCGGTGAACCACACGCCCATTACCTGGCCGACCAATCGCCGCGGCGCGAGCTTGGTCATGGAGCTGAGGCCCACGGGGCTGAGCGCCAGCTCGCCGATGACCTGGAAGAAATAGCTCGCGACGAGCCAGAACAGCGAAACCTTCACGGCGGCGCCACCAGCGATCACGCGGTTCGACGCGGTGACCATGAGCAGGAACCCCACGCCCGCGCACGCGAGCGCGAAGGAGAATTTCGCTGGGCTCGAGAAATCCTTTCCGCGCTTGCCGAACGCGAGCCACACACCGGCCATGACCGGCGCGAAGATGATGACGAAAAGCGGTGGGATCGACTGGAGCCACGAGGTGGGAACCTCGAAGCCGCCGATGGTGCGATTGGTGAAGTCGCGGCCGAAGAGGCTGAGCGACGTAGGCGCTTGCTCATAGGCTGACCAGAACACCACCGCGAACACGAATAGCACGAAGACAACCGCCATCCGCTTCTTCTCGTCCGTCGTGAGGCCGCCGAGGAAGAAGATGTAGCCGAAGTACAGCACCACCATGGTGAGGATGATGGTCTTCATCATCTGCGCCATGGCGATCGCGTTGAACTGATAGACGCCGGCCATGCCGAGCGCGATGACTATGGCCGCGAGTACGCCAACCCCGATCGTGATGGTGCGGATGCGCCGCTGCTGCGCCGGCGTACCGCTGGCCTGCGTACCGAATGATCCAAGCGTGCCCGTCGCGCGGGACCGAAACATGAGGAGGCCGATCAACATGCCGACGCCGGCGGCGCCGAAGCCCCAGTGCCAGCCAACTTTTTCACCGAGCGTACCGGTGATGAACGGTGCGATGAAGGCGCCCGAATTGATGCCGACGTAGAAGATCGAGAAGCCGGCGTCGCGCCTGGCGCCGCCCTCGGGATACAGGTCGCCGACCATCGCGGACACGTTCGGCTTCAGCAGCCCGGTGCCCATCACGATGAAGATCAGCCCCAGGAAGAATGCCGAATGCGCGAAGACCGCAGAGAGCGCAATGCACAGGTGCCCGATCGCGATGAGCACCCCACCCCACCAGATCGCACGACGCAAGCCCAGCCAGCCATCCGCGATCCAACCGCCTGGCAACGATGCCAGATAGACGCTCGCCGCATAGAGGCCGAGAATCGCGGACGCGTTCGCGCGGTCGAACCCGAATCCGCCGCGGGCCAGCGCTGCCGTCATGAAGAGGACGAGCAGCGCGCGGAGACCGTAGAAGGAGAACCGCTCCCACATCTCGGTGAAGAACAGCGTCGCGAGGCCGCGCGGCTGCCCGAAAAAGCTGCGGTCGTTCACGATGTGCAGGTTCTCGGGCGGCTCGTCGTGCACCAGCGTTCCAGCCTGGGGCTGTTCGAATATGGACTTGTCAGTCATCGCGTACGGAAGCCTGGCGCAGAGGGTGTCTAGTGCGCGGACGTGGTGTTCGCGCTGCGATGCAGGGCGGAGCGAGGCAGGAAGAAATCAGGAGGAGTGGTACCGCCGGCGGCTTTCTGTGCTTCCCAGGAAACCGATGTCGGCGGCTGCTTGATGCACGCTGCCCAATGGCCCGGCGCCTTTTCCTCGAGCGGCGGCACAATGGCGGCACACGCAGCGTCGCGCGCCGGGTGCTGGCACCGCGGATGGAATACGCAGCCCGATGGCGGATTCGCGGGAGAAGGTACGTCACCCGCCAGCAGAATTCGTTCGCGCTTCACCCCGGGATCGGGCGCGGGAACCGCGGAGAGCAGTGCCTGCGTATATGGCATGATCGGCGTGCCGAAGAGATCGTCCACCTTTCCCATCTCGACAATGTGGCCGAGATACATCACCGCGACGCGATTGGCGATGTGCTCCACGACCGAGAGGTCGTGGGCGATGAAGAGGTACGCGAGCCCACGATCGCGCTGGAGGTCCTGAAGCAGGTTGACCACTTGCGCCTGCACGCTCACGTCGAGCGCGCTCACCGGCTCGTCGCAGACGATGAACGTGGGCTCCACGGACAGCGCGCGCGCAATGCCGACGCGCTGCCGCTGTCCGCCCGAGAACTCGTGCGGATACCGGCTCGCGTACTCGGGACGCAACCCGACTTCCTCGAGCAATTGTTTTACGCGGGCGTCGGCCGCGGCACCCTCTGCGAGCTTGTGGATCGTCAATCCTTCGCGGACAATCGCTCCGATCGACATGCGCGGATTGAGCGACGAGAACGGATCCTGGAAGACGATCTGCATCTTGCGGCGAAGGCGACGCAGGTCGCCGGCGCTGAGCGCCAGCACATCGTTCCCGTCGAACTGCACCGTGCCCGACGTGGGTTCGATGAGGCGCAGAACCGCACGACCGGTGGTCGACTTTCCGCATCCCGATTCGCCAACCAGCGCGAGCGTTTCCCCCGCCTCGACGTCGAAGGACACGCCATCAACGGCGCGCACCTGACCACTCACCTGCCCGAAGACACCCCGCTTGATGGGGAAGTGCTTCGTGAGGTCCCGCACGGAGAGCAGCGTCATGCGGCGGTCGCTCCCTTCTGCGCGGCGATCGGCTCGTGGAAATTGGCACGACGCTCGGGCTCCTCGGCGAGATGGCAGCGCGACGTATGTCCCGCGCCGATCTGGTAGAGCGGCGGATGTTCGCGCTCGCAGCGCTCCCACGCATACGAGCATCGCTCGCGAAAGCGACAACCCGCGGGCCACGCGGTGGGTGGCGGAACGGTGCCGGGAATGGTTGCGAGTCGCTCCGCCGACCCACCGACCTTGGGCATGGCGCCGAGCAATCCTTCGGTATACGGATGATGCGCGTGTGCGAACAACTCGACGGTGCCTGATTCCTCGACGACTTCACCGGCGTACATCACGACCACGCGCGTGCAGTTCTCGGCGACGACGCCAAGGTCGTGGGTGATGAGCAGGATCGACGTGCCGAGCCGCTTCGTGAGGTCGGCGAGCAACTCCAGGATCTGCGCCTGGATGGTGACGTCGAGCGCCGTAGTGGGTTCGTCCGCAATGATGAGCGCCGGATTCATGACGAGCGCCATCGCGATGACGACGCGCTGCCGCATGCCGCCCGACAGCTGGTGCGGATACTCGTGCGCGCGCTGCTCCGGCGCAGGAATGCCGACGAGCTGCAACATCTCCACCGCCTTTTTCCACGCCTCCTTCTTCGAGCTGCCCGCATGGATCCGCGCGACCTCGGCGATCTGGTCGCCTACGGTGAAGACGGGATTCAGCGCGGTCATCGGTTCCTGGAAGACCATCGCGATCCGATTGCCGCGCACGTGCTGGATGTCGCGGTCGGAGAGCGTGAGCAGGTCTTTCCCCTCGAAGCGGATGGCACTGCCGGCCTCGATGCGGCCCGGGGCGCGAATCAACCGCAGGATGGAAAGGGCTGTAACGCTTTTCCCACATCCACTCTCGCCGACCACGCCGAGTGTCTCGGCGCGGTCAACGTGCAGGGTGACGCCATCTACCGATCGCGCGACGCCATTGTCCGTGTAGAAAAAGGTGTGGAGGTCGTCGATCTCGAGGAGCGGTTCCGTCATGCGCTATTTGAAAGGGGCATCGTCGTGCATGGTGTGAAGCTGCCGGGGGTCGAGCGCATCACGCAAGGCGTCGCCCAGCGCGTTGCACGCGAAGACGGTGATCAGGATGGCGAGACCGGGGAAGAGCGTGAGCCACCACGCGTCGGCGAACCGCGTGGACCCTTCCTCGATGATGTTGCCCCAGCTCGGCGTGGGAGGGCGCACGCCGATGCCGAGGTAGGAGAGCCCCGCTTCGAGCAGGATGACATTGCCGATCGACAGCGTGGCCGTCACGATGGCCGGCCCCAAAGCGTTGGGCATCACGTGTTTCAACAGGATGCGCCACGCCGGCATCCCGAGTGCTCGCGCCGCGATGACGTAATCGGTGTCGCGCACGGCCAGTGTCTCGATGCGAACGATGCGACTCACGCCGAACCAGCCAACCGCAGCGAGCAGAAGCGTAAGCGCGACAACAGTGATGTGCCCCCAGAGTGCGATCACCACGATGAGCAGCAACACGGCGGGTATGGAAAGCGCCGCGTCCACGAACCGCATGACAATGGCATCAATCATTCCGCCCGCGTATCCGGACAGTGCCCCGATGCATGTGCCGAAGATCATCGACACGGAGACCGCGATGAAGGCGACGCTCATCGAGACGCGCGTGCCGTACAGCACTCGTGAAAGCACATCACGACTGAAGACGTCCGTGCCGAATGGATGCGCGAGGGAGGGCGACTGCGTCTGCAGGCGCGCGATGTCGAGCTGCGCGCTCGGATCGTATGGCGCCAATAACGGCGCGAGCAGGCCGGACAGCATGACGACAAGCAGCACGCCGAGCGCGACGCGAACGCGCAGGTCACGTCGGAGGCTCACGTGCAGGGGCGATCGGTTGAGGATCGTCGCGACCGGCGCCGTGATCACCTCAGCCGAGCCGCACGCGTGGATCGGCCGCAGCGACCGCCAGGTCGGCGACAAGCGCGCAGGCCGCCACCAGCACGCTCATCACCATGACGCCCGCCGTTACGAGCGGATAGTCACGCGCTGCGATTCCATTCACGACCACGAGCCCCAGTCCGGGCCACGAGAACACCTTCTCGACGAAGATCGCTCCCGTGGCGAATGCGGGCACCGATAACCCGAAGAGCGTGATCGTCGGGAGCAGTGCGTTGCGAAACGCGTGGCGACGCACCGCGGCCTTCCAGCTCAACCCCTTGGCCAGCGCAGTCCGCATCCAGTCACTCGACAGCACCGAGAGGAGTGCGCCACGCTGATACCGCGCCACTCCCGCCGCGGTGAGCAACGCGAGCGTGAACACCGGGAGAATCAGGTGCTTCAGGCGGTCGAGCAACTTGCCGCCGGGTGACAGGTAATCGTACAGCACGGCGTCGGTCATGCCGCCGGGTGGAAACAGCGGGATGCGATACGCGAAGACGATGAGAATGACGAGCGCGAGCCAGAAGTCCGGCACCGAGTAGAGCACCAGCAGTACGCGACCGAGCCACCGGTCGCGGGCGCTCCGCGGTCGCTCGGCCTGTAGCAGCCCGACACCGATGCCGATCACGAAGCTCAGTACCAAGCCCGCGCCCGAGAGCAGCAGCGTGTTCGGGATGGCGTCGCCGAACACGTCGCGCACCGGGCGCCGGTGCGAAAACGAGTACCCCAGGTCTCCGCGCGCGGTGTTACCGAGCCACCGGGCATATTGCTCGCTGAGTGGACGGTCGAGGCCATAGGCAACGCGCCACTGTTCGCGCACGGATTCCGGAATGTTTGGCCGCGAGAGCGCGGCGTCAATCGGATCACCGGGAGCGAGATGCAGCATGATGAACGCGAACGTCGTGACGAAAATCACGACGCCGAGCGACTGCAGCAGCCGTGCGGCCAGGTACCGCCGCACGGGCTATGGGGTGGGCCGAAGACCGATCTTGTCTCGCGCGTTGCGCTCGCCCGCGGGAATCCACCAGTCGGCCATGCCGGACCAGTAGCCGTCGGCGCGGAATGGGGTGGTGTGCACCCGCTTCGCGATGCCCATCACGGTTGGCGGTTCGTACAGCCAGATCCCGGGCGCATCCTCGATCATCGTCTCGAAGGCACGTCGCGCGTAGGACTTCGCGCGCGCCGGATCGAACGTCGCCGTGGCGCTGTCGAGCATGGCATCCACCACGGGGTTGGAATACGACCCGTAGTTGCCGCCGTCCTTTGCGATTCCCGCAGTGCTCCAACTCTGCTTCAGCCCGGAGACGCCAGGGTCCGGCGCGTAGTTGCCGAGCTGCGCGTCGAACGCATGCGTCGACAGCTTCGACATGTAGGTGGCGTAATCGGTCGCGTCGATCGTGGCCGCGGCTCCGATGCGGCGAAACGCATCCTGGAGCAGCGTCGCGTACTGCTTGCGAGATGCGCTCGACACGGGAAAGCTC
>JALYVY010000252.1 GCA_030852985.1 Gemmatimonadota bacterium
CCCCCGGGCCCGACGAGGATGTGGACGAAGCACTCGGATACGCCAAGGAGATGGGGTTCCCCGTCATCATCAAGGCGGCGGCTGGCGGTGGGGGCAAGGGCATGCGCGTCGCGAAGGATGCGGAAGAGTTTGAGCGATCCTTTCAGCTGGCGCGCAGCGAGGCGCTGTCCGCATTCGGCAACGGCGATGTCTACGTCGAGAAGTACCTGCAGCGGCCGAGGCACATCGAGTTCCAGATCATGGGCGACAAGTTCGGCCATGTGATCCACCTCGGAGAACGCGACTGTTCGGTGCAGCGTCGCCACCAGAAGCTCATCGAGGAAAGCCCGAGTCCCGCAATGACTCCAGACCTGCGAAAGCGCATGGGCGACGCGGCCGTCGCGGGAGCGAAGGCGATCGACTACGTCGGCGCCGGGACGATCGAGATGCTGCTCGACGAAGACAAGTCGTTCTACTTCATGGAAATGAACACCCGCATCCAGGTGGAGCATCCCGTCACGGAGATGATCACCGGTGTCGACCTCGTGAAGGAACAGATCCGCGTTGCCGCCGGCGAACCGCTCAGCGTGCTCGAGTTACCGCCGCTCCGCGGTCACGTCATTGAATGTCGGGTGAACGCCGAGGACCCAAACCGCAACTTCCAGCCGTCGCCCGGACGCATTGTGTCGTACCATCCACCAGGTGGAAATGGCGTGCGCATCGATTCACACGTCTACGCCGGCTACACGGTGCCGCCCTACTATGATTCGATGATCGCGAAGGTCATCTGCCAGGGACGTGACAGGCCAGAGGCGCTGGCGAAGATGCAGCTCGCCCTCGAGACCTTCATCATCGAAGGTCCCACGACCACAATTCCATTCCTTGCGCGCGTGATGCAAAATCCGCGTTTCAAGAGCGGCGACGTCGACACCAAGTTCCTCGACCTGGAGCCGGATCTCATGAAGGAGCCGGCATAGGTGCGACTCGACGTGTTGTTCGGCGTGCAGCAGCTCACGCCGCAGGATGTGCAGGGACGGGTGGTGGCGGTGATCGATGTGCTTCGTGCGTCAACGACCATCGCGGTGGCGCTGAGCAATGGCGCTCGCGCGATCATCCCGATGGAAAGTCCGGACGACGCGGTGACGCGCTCCAAGCAGTTCGAGCGCGGCGCAGTGCGTCTCGCCGGCGAGCGCCGGATGCTGAAGATGGACGGCTTCGACCTTGGGAATTCCCCGGCCGAGCACACGCGGGAGGCGGTGGAGAGCAAGACGGTGCTGCTCTCGACCACGAATGGAACCAAGGCGCTGCTCGCGGTGCAGGGTGCGCGTGATGTGGTGGTTGCTTCGTACGTCAACCTGTCCGCCGTCAGCGCGATGCTTCGCACGGCGCTCAGGGGCGGCGCGGACATCACGCTCGTTTGCGCTGGGCAGGACCGTCAGTTTGCCCTGGAAGATGCGGCCTGCGCCGGCCGATATGTGCATGCCGTCTCCAAGCGGCTGACGGGCCTCGACATGAATGACGCGGCCTTTTCCGCTTCCCTGATCGACAAGAAGTTCGGCGACAACTTGGCGCGGTTGTTCAACACGGCGGCTCATGGCCGCGCGCTGTCTGCCGCGGGGTTCGGCGTTGATCTCGTCGCCTGTGCGGGGGTCGATTCCTATCCTGTCATTCCTGTGTACCAGGATCGCCAGATCACGATGCTGGGGCCCGATCGCGAGCGGTAGGGGGAGCATGAAGGCAGGTCAGGAGGAGAGGATGCCGGCACGGTCGTCCGCGATTCGTCGCGAGATCGGTGGAATTGCGCTCCTGCTCTTTGCGGTGTTTCTCGCGGGCGCACTCGCCACCTACGCCCTTGCGGAGCTGCGCACCGGCGTCAACGTGCGCGAGAACGTGGGCTGGCTTGGCTACTGGCTCGCGCGACCCATCGTCGCCTTCATCGGGTGGCCCGCCGCCGCGCTGTCGCCAGCAATTTTTGGAGTCCATGCACTGCGTCTCTTCGGCCGCCTCGAGTGCGAGACCGATCGCTCTTGGATGATCTTCTTCGCCGGCGTCGTGGCCTTGCTCCCCATTGCCGTTGCGCTCGCGATCGGTGCGCCACCCGCTGGCGAGATTTCGGGCGCCTCGGGACTCTGGGGTGGCTTCGTCGCCTATTATTGGCGCCAGCTCCTCGGCGGATTCGGCGCGTGGGTCGTGGTCGCGCTGGCCGCGAGTGTGCTCACCGCGCTCACGCTCCGCTGGAACCCTATCCGAATGCTCGTGGGCCGTCGCGCGACGGTTGCTGCCGATCCGACCGTCGGAATCGCCGCCGAGGAACCGTACGCACCGCCCAGGCGGCGCAAGAAGAAGGACGCTGCCAAGCCGCTCGCGCTGTCCCTCGAGGGCTCGCCCGAGGAATTTGCGGCGATCGGCCCCGATTCGCTCGAGACAGTGATGCGCGCGCCTGCCTCTGCTGAGGCGGATGCCAAGGAGGAAGCGGCGATGGAGGAAGTCGCGAAGCGGCGCGGCAAGAAGAAGAAGGACGAGGAGCCACCACCCCCCGGTCGCGACGAACGCATCGCGGCCGCAATCGATGCGACCGAGCTCCCGGATCCGCGCTCTGACGAATGTCCGCCGACGGATCTGCTGAACTATGTGCCGGCGCAGAACACCGAAGCTGGCGAGCGTGAGCTGGATGCCATGGGCGCGAAACTGATGGAAGCGCTGCGCACCTTCAAGGTCGAGGGCAAGCTCCTGACTCGCACCACCGGACCCACGGTGACGCAGTACGAGATCGAGCCTGCCTCGGGTGTGAAGGTGCGTCAATTCGCCACGCTGTCGAACGACCTCGCGCTCGCCATGCGCGCGGCGTCCATCCGCATCGTGGCGCCGATTCCGGGCCGCGGTGCCGTTGGCGTCGAGGTACCGAACCCGACGCCCGAAATGGTTGGCTTTCGCGAGCTGGTCGAACACGCCGACTTCAAGATGGCACGCGCCGGTCTGCCCATCGTCCTCGGCAAGGATCTCGAGGGGAAGCCGGTGATTGCCGATCTCGCCAAGATGCCTCACCTGCTCATCGCAGGCTCGACAGGCTCAGGAAAGTCGGTGTGTGTCAATACGATCATCACGAGCCTCATCTACCGTCATCCGCCACGAAAGCTGCGGTTCCTGATGGTCGACCCGAAGATGGTGGAGCTGTCCGTCTACAACACGCTCCCGCACATGCGGCACAAGGTGATCACCGACAATCGTGACGCAGCCGCGGTGCTCAAGTGGGCGGTGATGGAGATGCAGGAGCGGTACGAGCTGCTCGCCGCCAACGGCTGTCGCAACGTGCAGGACTTCAACAAGCGCGTGGAGGAGAACACGCCGCTCAAGCTGCCGCGTCGCCCGGAGGTGGCCTTTGAGGACAATGTCTACCGTGGCGACATCCTCCCCTACATCGTCGTCATCATCGACGAGATGGCGGACCTGATGATGACCGTGCAGGGCGAAGTGGAAACGCCAATCGCGATGCTTGCACAGAAGGCGCGCGCGATCGGCATTCACCTCATTCTTGCGACGCAACGGCCCTCGGTGAATGTCATCACGGGGTTGATCAAGGCGAACTTCCCGAGTCGCATTGCGTTTCGGGTGGCGAGCCAGATCGACAGCCGCACCATCATCGACGGCGGCGGCGCCGAGATGCTGCTCGGCAACGGCGACATGCTGTTCATCCCACCGGGCAAGAGTGAGCCATCGCGTTTGCAGGGTGCGTATCTCTCCAGTGAAGAGACCGAGCGCCTCATGGCCTGGTTCGAAGCGCAACGGGACCGGCGTCGTGCCGCGCTGGCGGAGGCGGGACTGGTCTACGAAGCGGAGATGACCCCCGACGAGCCGGACATCCTGGAGACCGTTCGTACGCGCGAGGCGGAGGCGCGAGCGGCGCTGGAGGGAGGTGGGGACGAGTCGGGGGTTCCCGAGGGCGCGCGAGATCCCCTCTTTCGCGAAGCGGCGGAGCTCTGCATCCAGAACCAGAGTGGCTCCACGTCGCTGCTGCAGCGACGCCTGGGCATCGGCTACGGGCGCGCCGCACGTGTGATCGACCAACTCGCTGATGCCGGTGTACTCGATCCGAAGTCCGGGCCGAAGGGACGTGAAGTGCGTGTCGGTCTCGAGGACCTCGATCGCATTTGTGGAGTGCGCGAATGAGTCGACGCAATACGCGAGTTGGCTCCGCGCGCATGCCGCTTTGTCTGGCGTTGGTATTCGTCGCGGGGTTCCCTCCGATGCTTGCACGCGCGCAGGTGCCCGTGCCGACGGCAGTGACAGGGGAGCTCTCGACGGACAGCATCCCATCGTTCGAGAGGCCGAACGGAGCCCTGCTGCGTACCGGCGTATTGACCTACGCACTTGCCCTCATGGGCCCCACTGGAGACCCGACGCCACTTGGCACTCGGGTCGTTTCCGTTTCCGAGCTGTCCGTGGGTGGAAACCCGAGTTGGCTCATCGCCGAGAGCCGGACGGGTACCGTGGTGGAGACGACGGACTCCGTGTCGCTTGCGCGCGTGGATCTCGCACCAGAGCGATGGTTGGCGACGATCGGCAAGTCGCGCTTCGCCGCGTCATTTACGCGTGACTCGATGTTCGGCGGCATGGAGACGTATCAGGGACGCGCGTCCTTCGGCGTCGCCATTCCCTCCAACGCGCTGTTGAGTGCGGGCATGGCGGAACGCATTGTCGAGATGCTGCCCCTGCGCGAGGGCTATCGCGCCCGCGCTTCGCTCGTGCTCGTGGATGGGCAGTCACCCCAGATCGTGCGCAGCGAGATCGTTGTTGACGGAACCGAGACGCTGACTGTCGGCCGGCAGGCGGTCGAGTGCTGGCGTGTGCTGCTGCGCACCGCCGCGACCGAGGAGCGGTTATGGGTCGCACGCGAGGGCGCTCGCGTGGTGCGCATCGAGCAGTGGGTGACAGGTGGAGTCCTGAGGGCGGACCTGCAGCCCTAAGCGCTCGCGAACAACGCTGTAACGCGAGAGCGGCGGTAAGCCGCGCAGGCCGAATGCACCACGCTCGCCGACTCGCTCGCTTCCCGCAGTGTCGCCGGCGCGAGTGAATTTGATGCGTCCCTCGTTGGATTGATGCTGGTCGCCGGGCTGTTCGGCGTATCCTACCCCCATGTCAGCGGCCAGGCAGGCATTGGGGGAGTTCGGGGAGCGCGTCGCGGAACGGTGGCTTCGGCGGAAGGGGTGGCGCGTTGTCCAGCGCCGTTTTCGTTCGGGGCACCGCGACATCGATCTCGTGGTCGAGCAGGAAGGGCTCGTGGCGTTCGTGGAAGTGAAAGCACGGCAGGGCGACACCTTCGGTGATCCGGTTGGCGCAGTCAACTGGAAGAAGCAGAAGGAGTTGGGTCGGTCTGCGCGGGTCTGGATCGCACGTCACGGGCGGCGGGAGGAGGCATATCGGTTCGATGTCATCGGCGTCCTCGTCGATGGCGAGCGCATTCGAATCCGACACGTCGAGAATGCATTTTTCCTCCACCCTTCGGCTTGATTTCGGGTCGCGATTTTCGTATTCTATTCGGGTGTCGGAGAACGCGGTTTTCCGGTACGCTTATGCCCGCGTGGGCCACAGGAATCCACAACAAACGAGAGGCTGTGCATCGAAATGGCCGTGTCCACGATTGCAGAAGACAAGAAGAAGGCGCTGAGCCTCGCGATTGCGCAGATCGAGAAGAGCTGTGGGAAAGGCTCGATCATGCGCATGGACGCCAAGGAAAAGGTTCGGGTCGAGGCAGTACCGACGGGAGCCATCAACCTTGATGCGGCCATCGGCGTGGGTGGAATTCCGCGCGGCCGAGTCACGGAGATCTACGGTCCGGAGTCGAGCGGAAAAACGACGTTGTGTTTGCACGTCGTCGCGAATGCGCAGCGCATGGGTGGCGTCGCCGCGTTCATCGATGCCGAGCATGCGCTGGACACCGAGTATGCGCGGAAGCTGGGGGTCGATGTGGAGGCGTTACTGATCTCCCAGCCCGATACGGGAGAGCAGGCGCTGGAGATCTGTGAGATCCTCGTGCGCTCGGGGGCTGTGGACATTGTCGTCATCGATTCGGTGGCGGCGCTGGTGCCAAAGGCCGAGATCGAGGGCGACATGGGCGAATCGCACATGGGCCTTCAGGCTCGGCTCATGAGCCAGGCGCTGCGCAAGCTCACGGGTTCCATCGCGCGCTCGAAGACGATCGTGATCTTCATCAACCAGCTTCGCGAGAAGATCGGCGTCATGTTCGGCAACCCCGAGACGACGACGGGCGGCAAGGCGCTGAAGTTCTACGCCTCGATCCGGCTGGACATCCGGCGCATCGATCAGATCAAGGTGGGGACGGAGGTAATGGGCGGACG
>JALYVY010000253.1 GCA_030852985.1 Gemmatimonadota bacterium
ACGTCCTCACCGACGGTGCGGACGATGACGCCGCCCGAGTCCTCGGGCAGCATCGCCTCGACGAGCGCCCGGAGGCGCTTGCGTTCCTCGCGGTCGCCGATCTTGCGGCTCACGCCGACGCGCGAGGCGAACGGCATGTAGACCAGAAAGCGCCCCGCCATCGAGACCTGGGCCGTGACGCGCGGTCCCTTGGTGGAGATGGGTTCCTTGCTGACCTGGACGAGCAGCTCCTGACCCCGCTTCAGGACATCCTGAATCTGCGGGATGTCGCGCTCGTTGCGCGCGGGCTCGTGGAAGGTTTCCTCACCATCATCCTCGTCGTCGTCGCCTTCGCCGGTGTCGGGATAGACGAGGTCGGACGAATGGAGGAAGGCGCTCTTCTCGGTACCGATGTCGACAAAGGCAGCCTGGAGCCCAGGCAGCACTGCGTCGACCTTACCGAGATAGATATCGCCGACCATCCGACGTGCGTCCGGACGATCGACCAGCAGCTCAACGAGCTCGTCGTCCTCGAGGATGGCGACCCGCGTTTCGCGCGCGGTCGAATTGATCAGTATCTCTCGTTTCATCGGGGACCGCGCACGCAGTCACTGCCGGCGACTCGGCAGGTACGGCACGGTAAGGAAGAGGATGAGCGGTCCGGTTGCGCATACCGATGCGCCCGACGACCGAGGCACGGTTCGACGTCGAAGTTCGTTGCGTGATCGACCACGCCCCATCCGGGCGGACCGTGCGATGCCCATCTCGAACCAGACGCCGGATCGGCGAGAGGAGCAGGGCAAGCAGGGGCGCCAGTAGCCGGAGGAGCGTGCGATCTCCCGGAACACTCCGGGACCGCACAACGACTGCAACGAGCGCGCTCACCCGACCGACGACTGCCTCGGCCAGGCCTGCACGCGATGTGATCCGGCCGAGGCACGAGTCGCCGTGCGTCGCCGGATACGGGAGGACAAGGGTAGTGATCACTGCAGAATAGCTAACTCGCGCCGGGCTGATGCGCAACGTGCGATGCGTCAAGGGTTTAGTCGGTGCGGCTGTTTGAAGTTGGCCAGGGCGTTGATCGTTGGTTATCGCGAATCTGGCGAATCTCAAAAGAAATCAACGCGAATTGTCCAAGCGGCCGTGCCAGTGGCTCGCGCCAATTCAAGTTCTGTTCGAAAGCGTTTGGGACTTTTGGCGCGCCGCAACTGTCTTCGGGAATGGAGTGATTCGCGTGGATTCGAGTTGATTCCCTTGATTCGCGATGGCCACGAACAACGTCTTTTCTGCACTCAAAACCCCCTACCCGGCGAGTTCCTTCAACACATGCCGCGCAATGACAATGCGCTGAATTTCGGACGTACCCTCGCCGATCTCGCAGATCTTCGCGTCACGCATCATGCGTTCGACAGGATAGTCCTTGGTATAGCCGTAGCCGCCGAAGACCTGCACCGCCTTGGTGGTGGCGCGCATCGCGAGCTCCGAGCAGAACAGCTTGGCCATTGCGGCCTCCTTGCTGAACGGCTTGCCGTGTTGGGAGAGCCACGCGGCGTGGAACATGAGGTGCTTCCCTGCCTCGATTTCGGTGGCCATGTCGGCGAGCTGGAAGGAGATGCCCTGGAATTCGGCGATCGGCTTGCCGAACTGCTTGCGCACGGCCGCGTACTTCACCGCCTCTTCATAGGCGCCTTCCGCGATGCCAAGGGAAAGTGCGGCAATGCCGACGCGGCCGGAGTCGAGCGTGCGCATGAAGTTCACGAAGCCCTGCCCTTCCTGTCCCACCAGATTTTCAACCGGGACTTCGACGTCCTCGAAGATGAGTTCCGCGGTGTCCGACGCGCGCCAACCGAGCTTGTCTTCCTTCTTTCCTGAGCGGAACCCCTTCATGGCGGGGAGCGTCTCGTCGTGACCGATGCCGAGGTCGCGGACCTTGTCGAGGTCTGCGGTGGGCTTGGTGAGGATGAAGGAGCTGATGCCCTTCGTGCCCTTGGACGGATCGGTCACGGCAGTGACGATGAAGATCTCGCCAACGCTGCCGTGCGTGATAAACCGTTTGCTGCCGTTGATGACGTAGTGGTCCCCGCGCTTCACCGCCGTGGTGCGGGTGCCACCCGCATCGGAGCCAGCGTCGGGCTCAGTGAGTCCAAAGCCACCCAGCACTTTTCCACTTGCCAGTAGCGGCACGTAGCGCGTCTTCTGCTCGGCGGAGCCGAAGTGCACGATGGGCGACGTGCCAAGCGTCGTATGCGCCGATACGGTAAGCCCAGTGGAGGCGTCGACCTTTGCGAGCTCCTGGATGGTGATCATGTAGCTGAGGAGGTCGAAGCCGGCGCCGCCCATTTCCTCGGGCCACGGCACGCCAAGGAGGCCGAGCTCGCCCATGCGCTTGACGTTTTCCCAGGGAAAGATCGAATCCGCGTCGAATTTTGCGGCAACCGGAGCCACTTCGTCGCGTGCGAATTCACGAACCATCTCGCGCACGGCGAGGTGCTGCTCGGAGAAATAGAGTGCGTCGTCCATTCAGGTACCGGTCGTCATGCGGCTTCGGTTTCGTCGGCGGCCCGCAGGAGCGCGAGAAATTGCTCGCCGTACTTCTCAATCTTCATCGGACCCACGCCGTGGATTTCGCCGAGTGCGTAGTCCGACTTCGGACGCCGCACGGCCATTTCTGTGAGCGTGCGGTCTGCGAACACAACGTATGCGGGCACCTTCTGCTCCCTCGCGATGCTGCTGCGCAACGCCTTCAGGCGCTCGAGCAGGTTTGCATCTGCCGGGGTGCCACCGGAATCAGCACCTTCGTCGGACGCCTGCATGCGCGCCATGCCCCGAACGCGTTTCTTCTCTCCCGGCTTCGGCTTGGCGAGTGATGCACGCTTCGATGGAAAGGCACCATGCGTGCCGAGGCAGTTGTCGCATCCGCCGCAGTCCTTGCCGGCGGCGGGGTCGCCGAAGTAGCGCAGCACGAAACCGCGACGACAGCCCTGCGCATAAGCATAGCCCTGCATGGAGTCGAGCTTGGAGAGGTCGTTCTTCCGACGACGGTCGAGCGCCTCCCAGTCCATGGGGTACGCCGTGAGCGGCCGCCGCATGTCGCTGATCCGGTCGGTGCCGCCGAGCTTCTGCCATTCGAGGTATTGCCGGCCCTGTAACTCGTCGAGCACGCGCATCGCACCATAGGGGCCGCCAGGAGTGCGCGGCATGGCGTCGAGGTCGACAGGCGCGCCGTCGTTCAGTGCATTTCCTGCCACGCGCCAGAGCGCTCGCAGCAACTCCAACTGCGCGGACGGTACGGCGCCCAGTTCGCGCTTGATCCTTGCTGGCGTTGCGAGGAGGCGCACGTGCACACGATTGCCGGAGTCGGCGGCTGTGGACAGTGCTCCCGCCTTGGTCAACACCCGTAGCGAGGATTCCACTTCGCGATCGCTGACCTTGCCGGGTAGACTCGCCGCTAGCGATGCGGGGTCGAACTGCACGGTTCCGTTGCGGTCCGCGAGCTTCCGAATTTTGTCGAACACCTGTTCGATGACCTTGCGTTCGGGATGAGCCCCCTTGATGAAGAACTCGTGCGTGAAGCGGTCGGGAAACGCATGCAGCAGGAAGACCTCCGACTGCTTGCCGTCGCGTCCCGCCCGACCGGCTTCCTGGTAGTATGCCTCGAGCGTGCCGGGCATGGAGTGGTGCACGACCACCCGGACATTCGCCTTGTCGATTCCCATGCCGAACGCGTTCGTGGCGACGATGGCGCGAACGTCCCCGTTCATGAAGGCGGTCTGCACGTCGTGTCTATGCGCGTCGTCGAGCCCCGCGTGATAGGCGAGTACGGAGACGCGAGCGCGCTCGAGCGTGAGCGTCACCTTCTCGACGTTGCGCCGCGTCGACGCGTAGATGATAGCTACGCCCTTGTGTTCGCGCAGCACGCCGATGAGCGCTTCGTCCTTCTCGGCGTCGGACTTGGTGGGAATGACGTGATAGCGAAGGTTGGTCCGATCGAACCCCGTGATGATCGTCTCGGCATTCTCGAGCCTGAGCTGCCGGGTGATGTCGGTGCGAACGTGGGCGGTGGCGGTGGCCGTGAGTGCGACAGCGGGCGGCCATCCGAGGCGCTCGCGCACCTGCGCGACCCGCAGGTAGCTCGGCCGGAAGTCGTGGCCCCACTCGCTGATGCAGTGAGCCTCATCGATGGCGAGCAGCGAAACGCCGACGTCTTTCAGTCGCTCAGCCGCGCTGCCGAAATCGAAACGCTCCGGCGCCACGTAGAGCATCTTGATCTCGCCGCTGACCACGCGCGCCATGCGCTGCGACACCTCGGCCGAGGTCAGCGTGCTGTTGAGGAAGGTGGCCGCAATGCCGCGTGCCGTGAGCGCGTCAACCTGGTCCTTCATCAGCGAGATGAGTGGACTCACCACCACGGTGAGGCCGGGCAGCAGAAGAGCCGGTACCTGATAGCAGATCGACTTGCCTCCACCCGTTGGCAGGACGACGAGCGTGTCGCGACCCGCGAGCACCGAGGCCACGGCGCGCTCCTGTCCCGGCCGAAAATCCGGGAAGCCAAAGCGTGCGCGGAGTATGTCACGGGCCGCGTCGAGGGTCGGGCGCACTGTGGTCATGCCTGAACGTGGCTCACGCAGAGCCGGGAATCGTCATCAAATCCTTGCCTGCCGTGGCGTTCGCCCGCTCGTGCTCCAGTTCCCAACGAGCCGGAAGCAAGAGCAATTACCACGGAGGTGACAGAGGACGCGGAGGACAGCGGAAGGACGGGGCTGAGCTTCGCGTCCGCTCGACGTGGACGACGACCGCAGCTGGAGCCGAGGGACGTCCCCCGTGACCTCCGTGGCAAATCTTCTTCACCGTTGTCGTGACTCACACCGCGCGTGCAAAATGGCCGCGGGTGAAGCTCGTGCCGAGTGTTGCGCGCACAAGGTTCGGCGATTGCGCGCCTCCATCGACGAGTCCTTCGAGCATCGCGCGATATCCCGAGACCACCTGCGCGATGGGGTCGCCAACGACGTTGAACACGAGGTGATAGTTCCGTATCCCGCCACGCCAGAGGCGTGGCAGGTACTCGCCGCCTTCGACGGGACGCGAGTGCAGCAGGCGATTGCGACAGGACGAATCCGTTGCCACCGCGAAGCTGTAGCCTGCGGGATCCGTGAGCTGCACGTTGGTGTGCTTCTGCACGCAGAGGTCGCGACAGGTGGTGGGCGTGCGATCGAAGGCCGCGCTCAGCACGCAGTGCTCGATCGTCATGCCTTCTGGACGTCCGTAGAGGAAGACGTCGAAGTCCGCGCCCTCCCACGGCGCGGCAACCGAGAGCATCTCGTCGGTCGTCAACTCGAGCGACAACATGATGCGGCGCGCGCCGAGCCGGAACAGTTCAGCGGCGGTGTGCTGGTTGAAGCAGTTCACCGCGTAGTCCGCGATGACGTCGCGTCCAAGTTTCGCCAGTTCGGCGACGAGTCCCACGTGTCCGCTCACGATCGGAAGCCCGAGATCAAGCCACTTCTGCGTGGTGCGGCGTTCCTCGGGGCGGACGATAGTTGGCGTGCGCAGGCGCAGTGTGATGCCCGCGGCGCGCAACTCTTCCGCCATCGCCTTCACCCTCGTGACGGGCGGCGTGGGATGCCGGAGGAATGGATCGAGAACGATCGTGGTCGCGCCAGCGGCGGCCGCGATACGCGCGTCGTCGAGATTGAAGACCGAGGCGACAAGATCGAATGGGGCGCTCGCTCCCGACGCAGGCGCGGCATTCGACGCCGGCTCAAGCCGCAACGCACGATCGATGACCTCACGACGCTCGGCAACGGCCGCCATACGGGCCCAGTCGCGACGCTGGAGCAGCTCATCGACGGCCTGTTGCCGCAGATGATTCAGCGCGCTGATCGGAAGGAAGAGTCCGTCGTCGAGGCCCACCGAATCGAGGTCGCCGAGTACGAAGGGCGTTTCGCCGAGTCGGCCGAACTGTTCCCGCATCGACTGCGCATCAATCGCGCGGCGCGCAGCCGGCGCCAGGTTGAGCTCACTGCGGATAGTTACCTGTTCGCCGTCGGCCGAAAAGACGGCCTTGAGCGTTCCGCCGGAGGAGCCGAACACGCGGACGTTGACGCGAGTCTTTCTCGCGCGCAATTCTGCGGGCAATGACGCGTAGCTCTCGCGGGCGCGAGCGAGCAGCGCGGCTTCGGACGAGCGTACCACCTTCGAGCCATCCAGGACCGCAATGCGGGCGGGCAACGCAATGGCTTGCCTGGTGACTCCGGCGCGAGAGGAGACGGGGCGAATGGCGTCGATCGTAAAGCCGACGGACGCTCCGCCGTGCGAGTCCGGCGCTTCGAAGCCGACGCCATCGCCGCCCTG
>JALYVY010000254.1 GCA_030852985.1 Gemmatimonadota bacterium
GCAGTGCACCGCGTCGATGTCGTGTGGGGCGAGACCACGGTGATCGTGGAAAAGTCGCAGCTCCATGCGATCGTCCGGTGGCTGCACGACGACTCCTCACAGCAATACGACTATTGCTCCGACGTCACGGCCGTGGAGTTCCGCGATATGGAACGTCCGATCGAGGTCGTGTGGCACCTGCGCTCCTTGCCGCATCGCCGCTTCCTACGTCTCAAGGTGCTCCTCCAGAAGGGTGAGGCGCTCGAAGTGCCGAGCATCTGGGACATCCACAAGGGTGTCGACTGGATGGAGCGTGAGTGCTACGACATGTTCGGCATCCGCTTTGACGGACACCCCGACCTGCGACGGATCCTGATGTGGGAGCAGTACAAGGAAGGCTTCCCACTGCGGAAGGACTTTCCCCTGCGCGGTCGCTTCAGCCGCTCCGAGCAGCTCCGGCAGGCGCTCGCGCAGAACCCAGAAGCCAAGTACAGCATGGAAGAGCTTTCGATCGCCGAGGCGTTCGAGGATCTCCCCGCGGAGATGCAGAAGCGTCTCGGCGCGGGCGAGCGGGTGGGAGAGTAGCATGGCGACGACGAAGAGAACGGTCGAAGTCGAGCTGTCCACCACGGGCCTGGATTCGCGCGGTCGTCCGCAGCGGGTGCCGCTCGTGACCGACCAGTCCGGTCAGGTGGTTCCGATGACGGCCGCCCCGGGCGTGGAGCCGGACCTCGAGGGCGACCACATGCTTATCAACATCGGGCCGCAGCACCCCGCGACGCACGGCGTACTTCGCCTGGTGCTGGAGCTCGATGGCGAGACCGTTGTGCGGTGCATTCCGCACATCGGCTACCTCCACTGCGGATTCGAGAAGATCGGCGAGTACCGCCAGTACAACCAGATCATCCCGTGGACGGATCGCGAGGACTATCTCAACTCGCCCGGCAATAACGTCGCCTTCGCGCTCGGTGCAGAGCGACTATTCGGCATCGAGATTACGGAGCGCTGCAAGGTGCTCCGCGTCATCGCGAGCGAGCTGTCGCGCCTCATTTCGCACTGCGTGTGGCTCGGCACCTTCTGCATCGACATCGGCGCCTTCACGCCGTTCCTCTGGATCTTCCAGCAGCGCGAGCGCGTGTACACCATGCTCGAGAGCTGGATCGGTGCGCGCCTCACCACGACGCTCACGCGCGTCGGCGGTATGGGCGCGGACATCCCCGACGGCTTCACCGAGAATCTCGACAACTTCTGCCGCACCTTCCCGAAGGTGCTGGCCGAGTGTGACGCGATGCTCACAAAGAACGCCATCTGGGTCGGTCGCACCATCGGACTCGGCGCCATGTCGGCCGAGGAGGCGGTGAACTACGGGCTCTCGGGTCCGATGCTGCGTGCGTCGGGCGTTGCGTACGACGTCCGCAAGGATTTCCCGTATCTCGACTACGAGACCTACGACTTCGACATCGCGGTGGGTCAGGCGGGCGACGTCTACGATCGCTTCCTCGTGCGCATGGAAGAGATGCGGCAATCGATCCGCATCCTCGAGCAGGCACTGAAGCGGCTGCCGGACGGACCGGTGAACGTCGATGACCACCGCGTGATCCTGCCGCCGAAGTCTATGGCGACGAGCGACATGGAAAGCATGATCCACCACTTCAAGCAGGTCATGGAAGGTCCGCGTCCTCCCATCGGCGAGGCGTACGTCGCCGTGGAGAGCCCGAAGGGCGAGAAGGGCTATTACATGGTTTCCGACGGCACGCCGAAGCCGGTGCGCTGGCGCATTCGTCCACCATCGTTCGTGAACCTCTCCGCAATTCCCAAGATGGTCGAAGGGCATTTGCTGTCGGATGTAATCGCGATCAACGCCTCCATTGATATCGTCATGGGAGAGATCGATCGATGAGCGCCGAATCTCACAATGAGATGGGCGGCGTGCGCTCGCCGGGCGATGCGCCGCACGCGGAGCACGGCACGGCGTACGCGCCCGTGTTCTCGGGGGCGCGGAGGGCGGAGCTCGACGAGCTCCTGACGCGCTATCCCACCAAGATGGCAGCGCTTCTCCCCGCGCTCTGGATGGTCCAGGAAGACCTTGGCTGGATTCCGAGCGAGGGAATCGCGGAGGTCGCCGAGGTGCTCGACCTCACGCCGGCGTACGTGAAGGGCGTGGTCACGTTCTACACCATGTACCATCAGCATCCGGTCGCGAAGCACTTCATCCAGGTCTGTACGACGTCGCCATGCAATGTCTGCGGCGCTGAGGATGTCGTGAATGCTTTGCTGAAAGCGACGCATTGCGAGGAGCTTGGCGTCACCTCGCCCGACGGCAAGTACGCCGTCATCGAAGTGGAATGCCTCGGGGCCTGCGGGTTCAACACGCCGCTGATGGTCAACGAGCAGTTCATCGAGTCGGTCACCGTTGCGTCGGTGCCCGCGCTCCTCGCCTCACTGGGCTGACATGGGCTTTCCACATACACCACACGAGCGCGAGTCGCTCGTATTGTCGAAGTACTTCGGCGACGAGGATGCCATCAGCCTCGACGGCTGGCGCAAGCGCGGCGGTTATGTCGCGCTCGAGAAGGCATTGAAGATGGACCCGGCCGAGATCGTCCAGGTCGTGAAGGATTCCGGCTTGCGCGGGCGCGGCGGCGCCGGGTTTCCCACGGGGCTCAAGTGGAGTTTCATGAAGCCGGGCGACGGCAAGCAGCACTACCTCGCCTGCAACGCCGACGAGTCCGAGCCGGGCACGTTCAAGGATCGCGAGATCATGCGCTGGACGCCGCATGCCCTGATCGAGGGATGCGCGATCGGCGCGCACGCGATCGGCGCGACCGTGGCATACATCTACATCCGCGGCGAGTACACGGAGCCGCTCGAGAAGATGAACACCGCGTGCAAGGAAGCGTACGCGGCGGGCATTCTGGGCACGAATGCGATGGGCACGGGGAAGACGGTGCACGTCTACGTCCACAAGGGCGCCGGCGCGTACATCTGCGGCGAAGAGACGGCGATGATGAATTCGCTGGAAGGCCGTCGCGGCAACCCGCGGATCAAGCCGCCGTTTCCGGCGGTGTCCGGGCTGTTCGGCATGCCGACGACGATCAACAACGTCGAGACGCTCGCCGCGGTGCCGCACATCCTCAACAACGGTGCGGACTGGTACAAGACGTTCGGCCGCGCGGACAACCCGAAGAGTACGGGCACCAAGCTGTTCTCGGTGTGCGGCAACATCGCGAAGCCCGGCAACTACGAAGTGGCGCTCGGATTTCCGTTCAAGGATTTCCTCTACGATCTCTGCGGCGGACCGCTGCCGGGCCGGAAGTTCAAGGCGATCATCCCGGGCGGCATCTCGGTGCCGATCCAGACGCTCGCCGAGGCGGAGAATTCGCCGATGGACTACGAGGGCTTCGTTGCCAACGGCACGATGCTCGGCTCCGGCGGCGTGATCATCTTTGACGACGCGCAGAACCTCGTGAAGCAGATCGCGCGTGCCGCGCGCTTCTTCGCGCACGAGAGCTGTGCGCAGTGCACGCAGTGCCGCGAAGGCACCGCGTGGACGACGAAGATCCTGGAGCGCATCGTCGCAGGGGATGGCACGCATGAAGATCTCGACACGCTGCTCGACATTGGCGCGCAGATGACCGGTACGACGATCTGCGTGTTGAGCGATTCATGCGCGACGCCCGTATCGTCTGGAATCCACAAGTTCCGCGCCGACTTCGAAGCGCTGATCAAGGTGAAGAAGGTCCACATGGTGCCCGCGCAGGTGGCCTGATGGCAGATGTGAAAATGGTGAACCTGACGATCGAGGGGCGCGCGGTCTCGGTGCCCGACGGAACGTCAATCCTGGAGGCGGCCAAGTTTGCGGGCGTGCTCGTGCCCCACTACTGCTACCACGCGGGACTGCCGGTGGCTGGGGTGTGTCGCATGTGCCTCGTCGAGGTGGAGAAGGCGCCCAAGCTCGCGCCGTCGTGCGCAACTGCGGTCGCGGAAGGACAGGTGGTGCATGTCCATTCCGAGAAGGCGCTCGAGGCGCGCAAGGGCGTACTCGAGATGCTGCTCATCAACCATCCGCTCGACTGCCCCATCTGCGACCAGTCGGGCGAGTGCGAACTTCAGGACTACACCTATCAGGAAGGACGTGCCGAGGGTCGCTACCGCGATCCCAAGCGCTTCAATCCGGTGGAGGACTTCGGCGGCGACGTCGTGTACGTCGCGAATCGTTGTATCCTCTGCACGCGGTGCGTGCGCTTCATGGATGATGTGGCGCACGATCCCGTGCTCTCGGTCGTGGAGCGTGGCGATCGCGCGCTGATCGGCAAGTTCGAGGGTGAGGACCTGACGCATGCGTGGGCCGGCAACGTGATCGATCTTTGCCCGGTCGGCGCGTTGCTGTCGAAGGATTCGCTGAACAAGGCACGCGCCTGGGAGATGGATCGTTCTGCGTCTGTGTGCCCGAACTGCTCGCAAGGCTGCAACATGATCGTGGAGACGCGCGACAATCAGGTCGTGCGACTTCGGCCGCGCCCCAATGAAGAAGTGAACAAGTTCTTCATGTGCGACCACGGTCGCCTGAACTACCGCTGGATCAATCGCGCCGATCGGGTCGAGTCACCGCTGGTGCGGCAGAACGGCGTGCTCGCCACGGCAGATTGGGAGGTTGCCCTACGGGCTGCCGCAGGCGTCCTGTCCGGCAAGCGAGCGTTCGTGCTCGCGTCGCCGAACCTCTCGAACGAAGCGCTGTTCCTGCTCGGCAGGCTCGTCTCGAAAACCGGTGGAGCAGGGGCGTTCCGCGTAAATCAGGGGCAGGAGGCGCCGCTACCGGGCGTCGAAGATCTCGCGCTCCGTGCGGATCGCGCCGCCAACGTCCGCGGTGCCGAGCTGACCGGCTTCACGCGTTCTCACTCGCCACTTGCCGGACTTCAGGCGGGCGATGTGCTCGTCGTCGCCGACGAGGATCTCGAGGGAGTGGACGCGGCAGATGTGGCAAAGGCGGGCGCCGTCATCGTCATTGGCACCACGCTGCCCGCTTGGGCGCGTCACGGTGCCAACGTCGTGCTCCCGATCGCGAATTTTGCCGAAGAGGATGGGACGTTCACGAACCTGCGCGGACGCGTGCAGCGATTTCTTCAGGCGAAGGCGGCGCCCGGTGTCGCGCGGCCGAGCTTTTTCGCGATCGGTGATCTGCTCGCGGCGATCGGAGAAGGCGCTGGGTATTGGACGGCGTCGCAGACGTTCGACGCGCTCGCCGCATCACATGGAGACTTCGCGGGCATGTCGTACGACAAGCTCGGGCTCAAGGGCGCGATGACTGCCGGTGCCATCGCGGAGGCCGCCAAGTGATGCCAATCCTAGCCCTGCTTCAGGTGGAAGTCGTTGGCCCCACCACCGAGCCGCATTTCGGCGTGTGGCTGCTGGCCACCGTCATCAAGATGCTCGTCGTCTTCACGCTCTACATGCTCGGCGCCGCCCTGTTCACGCTCGCCGAGCGGAAGATCTCGGCGTGGATGCAGGATCGGCATGGTCCGAACCGCGTCGGCAAGGGCTGGCTCCAGCCGATCGCGGACGGCGTGAAGAACTTCGTGAAGGAAGAGACATATCCCGATGCGGCGAACCTGCCGCTGTTCATCCTTGCGCCGGTGCTGTCGTTCATTCCGGCCCTTGTCACCTGGGCCGTCATTCCGTTCGCGGCGCCGTGGGGCTCGAGATGGGGCATCATCGAGATGGTGCTCGCGCCCATGCCGGTGGGCTTCCTCTTCATTCTCGCATTCTCGTCGGTCGGCGTGTACGGCATCGTGATTGCCGGCTGGTCATCGAACAACAAGTACGCGCTGCTCGGCAGCATCCGGTCGAGCGCGCAGATGGTGTCGTACGAGATTGCCATGGGGATGAGTACCATTCCCGTGCTGCTGCTCGCTGGCAACGTCTCGATGTCGAAGATCGTGAATCAGCAAGCGTTCGAGACGTGGAACGTGCTCAACCTGACGATCGCCTTCTTCGTGTTTCTCATCGCGGCCTTTGCTGAGACCAACCGTCTTCCGTTCGACCTGCCCGAGGCGGAATCCGAGCTGATCACCGGCTACCACACCGAATACAGCGCGATGAAGTTCTCGCTGTTCTTCATCGCCGAGTATTGCAACATGCTCACGGCGAGTGCGTTGATGGCGACGCTGTTCTTCGGTGGCTGGGACATCCCGTTTACCCTGTGGGACAACCTCGCGCCGCACACCGGCCTCAAGACACTGTTGACGCTCGGCGCATTCGCGACGAAGACGCTGTTCTTTGTCTTCTTCTTCATGTGGATCCGCTGGACGCTGCCGCGCTTCCGCTACGACCAGCTCATGTC
>JALYVY010000255.1 GCA_030852985.1 Gemmatimonadota bacterium
ACGCATCCGATGATCAGCATGGACCGAAACGCGTGATCAGCTTGGAGCGAAACAGCTGATCAGCTTGGACCGAAATGGGCGATCAACTTCGCCGAAATACGCAGCGGGCTGCGGTGTTTGCATTTGCTGGATTTCCTGGGCGCTTCAAGGCTTGGGCAGTGCGGCGTGCGACGCGTGAATTCCCTACGGCATCGCAACTAGGAAGTGTCGGGCATCGAATGCGGTTGCGGATTGCGCGGACCACCGTCTGACATGCAATGCAACCAACTTACGATCTCGAGCGGTTCGTTAGCGAGCAGGACGCGGTGTACGCGAACGTGCTCGCGGAGCTGCGGCACGGACAGAAGAGAACACACTGGATGTGGTACATCTTCCCGCAGCTCGTCGGGCTTGGGCGAACTCCCAACGCGATGAAGTTTGGAATCTCGGGGCTCGACGAAGCCATCGGCTATCTCGGGCACCCGGTGCTTGGCCCTCGGCTCCTTGAATGCGCTGCGTTGGTGCTCGGCACCGTGGCCTCATCTGCTGTGCAGATCTTGGGGAATACGGACGCCATGAAGCTGCGGTCCAGTGCTACCCTGTTCGCGGAGGTCTCGCCCGCCGGGTCGGTATTTCATCAAATCCTCACCCGGTACTTTGGCGGCGTGCCGGATGATCTCACCCTGCGTCTCCTTCAGGGAGGTCAACGGGGACGTTGATCCCGATGTCACTTTCGAGCAAGTCGCAGCGCATGCGTACACGAACGATGACGTCGACCACCGCGACATGCCCGTTTGTTCGAGCAGCGTCTGCGAGCACTGCACACCTTTCCGCAGCGATCTCTGCGATACGCTTGCGCCTGGAAGGCTCTTAGGTGCGCTCGTGCGCTTTCAGGACGACATGCAACCGAGGAGGGTGCGCGTTTCGGGAGCGGCGCGCTGGCACGTCGAGCTCGACATCATCGACGAGTGCCGCAAACTCACGCTCCGTCATGCGCTTCTGGATTCCGGGAAGACGGTCCTGGTGACCCCGAGTTCAGCCCTACCGCTTCGTCCAGATCAGGATCGCGCCACACCCTCGATCATAATTTCCCGGCGTATGCTCGCCCGCGGGGTATGCCGCGATCGCGCCGATCAGGCCCGCGGGCACGTCGTTGATCCACTCCTTCTCAAAGCCATCGACGACGATGGTCGGCTTGCCAAGGCAGAAGACGCCACGGCTGCTGCCCACCCGCGCGTCCCAGCCCTTGCCAGTAATGCGAAAGCCAGGAATCTTGTCGATCACGTCGCTTGCTGACGTTACGCGTTTCCGCCACTCCATCTCATCGGGGCCGATGAAGATGCCGAACCGCTTGTCCTTCACGAGTTCGTTGAACTCGCGGTAGGGGGAGCGTTGCGCGACAACGCGCACGGAGTCGAGGGTCACGATACGCCGCAGGCGCACGTCGCGCGTCACGATCACACCGCTCCGCAGCTCGATGGAGATCTCGGCGGGCTCGTGGCCGAGGTGCCTGACATCGAGCATTTGCGTGCCCGCGGGCAGGCCGCGAAGCGAGTAGTGACCGAGCGCATCCGTCCTGCCCGTAGCGCCGGTGCCTCGTACACCGACGTTGACCGAGGCGAGTGGTGCGTCGCCCGATCCACGGACGATGCCGCTCAGCATCGCAGTGCCGGTGGCTGGAGGCACGACGGCGTCATTGGTGCGCGATGCCAGGGAATCCGTGGCGCCACTCGACGTTGACGCATCGAACGAGAAATGGCGGACGGCCAGTCCCACGCTATCCTCCACCAGTGCGCGAATCACGGGCCCTGTGCGCCCCATATGCTGGAGCTGGAGCGACAGCCACATGTCCGTTGGCACGCCGCACAGACGGTACCAGCCGCGGGCATCGGTCGTCGCTGACGCGCTGCGCTCGCGATTCACCGGGCCTAACGAGGCGCGGTCGACGTCGTGCTCCACCCATGACATCGCGAGCACGACGTCGGGGAGCGGACCCTCGGTCTCCGTGTCCACCACGTGCCCATAGATCACCCCCGTTTGTGGAGGGAGGGCAATGCCCGGACACAACGCAGCGCGGAGTTTGGGGGCGGGTGGAAGACCGAGATCGATCGTCGCGGTTTGTCCCGGCGCGATGACGACCTGGCGGGGCGCCAGCGTGATGTCGAGGGAATCCAGTAAGGAACTCTCGAATCCTACCATGTATCGACCCGGTGCCAGCGAATCGATGTGGTACTTGCCGCTCGTATCGGTCAACGCGGCGCCACTCGCGCTCTGTTGCGCGTCCGGGCCGACGGCGACAACTCGCGCGCCGACAATCGGACGGGCGCGGGCGCTATCGAGCACTCGCCCCTCGAGGTGCCCGGAGCGGGCGTCCTGAGCTTCAGCGGACTCGGACAGGCCAAGGCTCAGCGCGAGCAGGGCGAAGAAGCGGAGACGCCATGCGTGAGTCGAGTGTCGCACTGTCGGGAGAGAAAGTAGGACGAACAGGGACGTGTGCAGCCAGCGTCGTCAAGAATGGACGCTCACGCCGCCAAGGTATGATCGCGCTACAAGGAACGCGAGCAACGGAGTGGACCGCCACGCGGGGTGGTCGCGGCGAGTGGTGAACCTTTTCCGGCCTAGCCTGGCTTCCATCTGGTGGAACCCATACTTCACCCACGACGATGACCGCCTCCGCCGCACCCCAGTCTTCCATCGCCTTCGCGCCCGCCACACTGGGCCGGATTACGCTCTCGAATCATCTGGTCATGGGCCCCATGACCCGGAGCCGCGCCCTCGGCGGTGTCCCCAACGCGATGATGGCCGAGTACTACCGCCAGCGTGCGTCAGCGGGGCTGATCCTCACTGAAGGCACCGCGCCGTCTCCCTCCGGACTCGGCTACGCCCGCATTCCAGGCCTCTTCAACGCCGAGCAGGTGAAGGGCTGGCGCCTCACGACAGACGCCGTGCATGCGGCGGGCGGGCGCGTCTTCGTCCAGCTGATGCACGTCGGCCGTATCTTCCACCAGCTCAACCTGCCCCAGGGCGCCGAGGGCGTCGCGCCCTCCGCCGTCGCCGCCGCTGGCGACATGTGGACGGATCAGGAGCAGATGAAGCCCAACGACACGCCCCGTGCACTGACAGTTCCCGAGCTGGCGACCGTGCGCGACGAGTACGTTCGTAGCGCCACGCTCGCCATCGAGGCCGGCTTCGACGGCGTCGAGTTGCACGGTGCCAACGGCTACCTGCTTGAGCAGTTCCTTCACCCGCGCACAAACCAGCGCACTGACGCCTATGGCGGCAGCGCCCGCAACCGCGCCCGCTTCGTGATAGAAGTCGCGCGTGGCGTTGCCGACGCCATCGGCGCCGACCGCACCGGTATCCGGCTCTCCCCTTGGAGCACCTTCAACGACATGGTGCACTTTCCAGAGACGGACGAGGAATACGGCTACCTTGCCAGTGAGCTCCAGAAGATCGGCGTTGTGTACGTGCACCTCGTCGACCACTCGCGCCTGGCCGGTCTCGCACAGGCTGCGACCACGATCAAGGTGATCCGCTCCGCTTTCACCGGCTGTTACATCTCCAGCGGCAACTACTCCACTGTCGCTGACATCGAGACTGCGCTCGAAAGCGGCGCCGCGGACCTCATCTCGATGAGCCGCCCCTTCATTGCCAATCCGGACGTCGTTGAGCGGCTGAAGCGAGGACTCCCTTTGGCAGCGCCCGATCCGGCCACGTTCTATGCGCCCGGACCGAAGGGGTTTCAGGAGGGCTACTCAGATTATCCGGCGGCCGCTTCGCAGGTTGCAGAATAACCGAGGATACCGACCGTTTTCTGCCGGATGACGGGAGAATCTGAAGGCGTTTGCACCACTTTCCCAACCAGTCTGGATTCAGAGCGCTTGGGGACTTCTATGCAGAACGGCCACCGGTGACGGTGGCCGTTCGTGCAATTACGTGATTGTCTACCAAGCAATTCTACGAGTGGCCAGGGTCGGAATCGAACCGACGACACACGGATTTTCAGTCCGTGATACGACCGTCCGTTTCGACCTTCGCTCTCTCTGTAAGTGTAGAAGCATTGGCCACTTACCGCAACGTGTGCCAATTGTGTCCGTGTTGCTGTGCCAAAACCTGTGACAATTCAAATTAGGGCGTCGCTGAATCCTAGACGTCTTCAGCTCGAGTTAGGCGAGTACAAAGCCCTCAATGCCTGGGCCGACATTGCCGGTTGAACAACCTGCGTTCTCAAATTCCGTGGTGGGCGTGTGGCTGAACCGTCCCGGGATTGTGTGTGTGTCGTGTACAATAAGTCCGTGCACGACTGATCAATAAGTTTTTGCAATGCCGACAGTAGAGCGCCAGTACGATATGATGTCTCTTGTGGACTGTACTGGGGCCCGTCCTCAAGAACGTGATGAGTAAGGGTGAACACGACCCTGTGTGCGCCCAGATGAACCCACTTTGGGCGTAGAAGCGCTTGCCGAGCGGTACGGGATGGTCAGCCAACTTCGCGACCTCGTCTTCGTTCCGATCCAACCCAGAGAGGCGGCCACCCCATAGCCCTTCTCCCCGGCGCGTTGCCCGTGCTACTGGTAGGTCGTAGCGCCGTCATCAACGGCCTCGTAGCCTCCAATCACGTTCGCATGCCGATTCTTGCGCCCCTCGTCTGGAGCGTCACCGCCGTCGCGGGCATCCTCTGGCTCGGGCCGGAGCTGCGTGGCGCCCCGTGGCCGCTCTGCCTCGCAGCCGTTGTTGGGGTGTTCACAATCTCATTGGTGCCTCTCGCGCTAGTCGCCGCCGGAGCGAGGTGGGTCGGATCCAACCTAGACCGTCGCCCAAGGGCATCTGACCGCGACCGTCACGTGCCCGTGACTCCGTGCTCGGTATCGTTGCCAAGTGGTAGTGTGACCGATGAGCTCGGCAAGACTCGTGAGGAGAATAGGTCCGCGGCGCGGGCGCTCCAGCCGTAACAAGACGGCCATCCTAGGCTATCTAAGCATCCAGTGCGCACCACTTGCATCAGCCACAACTCGACGCTGGCAATGAGGAACGTCAGGAGGCGCACAGCAACACACCACCAAGGCAGCCGAAATTGTGTAAAGCCTAGGCGCTCAACGAAGTCGCGGAGTGCGTCATCTGGGAAGAAGGGCCGAAGTTCGACGTTGAGCTCGGTGCCAGGCGGCGCAGCGTTATAGTGCCTGCGCAACGTCCGCATAGCGATACGAATCTGTGTCGTCATCACCATGTTGCGGTCCCGCAGCGTCCAAGCGTTCGCCCGACGGAACACTCGCCGAAGATCGAAACCGCTGGCGGTGTGAAGCTCGAACGTACGACGGCGCGCCCAAGGGTTCCACCATGCCATACGACCGGCGAGAATGACCTCCGAAAGCCGGATGTAGCCTAGCACTCTCACGTTCAGTGGCGTTGACAGCATCCCGAGTGCCTGTGTGAATAGGCCAATCATCAGAATACAACCGAGACCAAGCACCACCCACCGCATCCGAACCGTGCCAATGCGTCGGAGCTCGAGGCCGATAACGATGCCCGCGTAAATAGTCGCTACGAGTGCCAGCGTTCTGACGCCAGCGGCGAAGACGTAGAAGGCGTCAGCTTGTCTTGGCGAGAGACGAAATGTCACACAGGAGCGAGAGGCGTTGCGGCGCCGCTTGGGGAGTACGGGAACGGGCACGCCGTCGGCTCGGGCGGGGTCGCTCACCAATGATCGCCGATCACAGTGCATCCAATCCCGTCCGTTATGTGGAGAGCGAATCGAACGGGGGCGTCTGTAGAAGTTCGGCGCCAATTGAACAGTCCTACTTGTGAATGAACATCAAAGGGTGACGCTGCTCTGCGATTTTTGCGATTAGCACAGCCTCAGTTCGCTCCTTTACAATGGCGTATTCTCGTGGAAGGAGGTGGAGCGTTTGCTGCGCTTCTCGAAGGAACAATTGCGCGATAAGGATGGGATGACGCTCAACCATCAATTGCTCTACCGCGATACTAGTGATTGTTGCGAGCGCTCCTTTCCCAACTGATGACAGCGCCACTTTCCGCACTACTTCCATCACCGTTTTGATAGCTGCTTCAGGAGAGTATGAGGGATCAGTCGCATTGCAGACCATGAGGCGAATACTCGCATCCACCTCAAAACCGCGTTCAACAAGCTCTTCGTAGATCAATGTGGCGTCGATAGGCAGTAGAATATGCTGCCATGCGAGCAGTCGTACTATCGCTGTTCGGAAAGCCTCTCGAGTGAGTTGTCCACTCTCGTACCCTGCTACGAGGAGAGAGTAAGTGGAGAGCCCAGTGTGATAAGTGTGACCTGGGTGATGTTGGGCGACATTAAACAATCCCCAGT